>DATKRK010000321.1:0-12417 GCA_035532215.1 Pirellulales bacterium
CACGATTCAGACGCCGGGTCTTCGGGCGAGCGTCCATTCTCGCATCCTCCTACTTTGGTCAGCAGAAGGATGACGAATCAGGCGTTCACTGAAAACCCGGCTTTTTCAAGTCACACCCGCAATCCGATAGAGTCAGGAAAATCCAAAATCGAAAATGCCCCCAATTAGCGCTTGCTGCGTTCGACGAATTCGCGGTTCGTCTCGCCGGTGTAGATTTGCCGGGGGCGGCAGATGCGCTTGGTGGGCGAACGGTGCATTTCTTGCCAGTGCGCGATCCAGCCGGGCAGCCGGCCGATGGCGAACAGCACCGTGAACATCTGCACGGGCAGCCCCATCGCCCGGTAGATGATGCCGGAGTAGAAATCGACGTTCGGGTACAGCTTGCGCTCGATGAAGTAGGGATCGCTGAGCGCGGCGCTTTCCAGTTCCTGGGCGATGTCGAAGATCGGGTCCTTGATCTTGAGCTTCTTGACCAGCCGGTCGCAGGCGGTTTTGATGATCGAGGCCCGCGGGTCGAAGTTCTTGTAGACGCGGTGACCAAAGCCCATCAGCCGGAAGTGGCTGTTTTTGTCCTTGGCCATGTTGATGTATTTCTTCACGTCGCCGCCGTCCGCGCGAATCGCTTCGAGCATTTCGACGCAGGCCTGGTTGGCGCCGCCGTGCAGCGGCCCCCACAGCGCGCAGATGCCGGCCGAGATCGAAGCGAACAAATTCGCGTTGCTCGAGCCAACCATCCGCACGGTCGACGTGCTGCAATTCTGCTCGTGATCGGCGTGGACGATCAACAGCAGGTTCAGCGCCTCGACGAAGTCGGGGTCGATCTCGTAAGGCTCGCTGGGCACGGCGAACATCATCTGCAAGAAGTTCTGGCAGTACGACAGATCGTTGCGCGGATAGATGAACGGCTGGCCGATCGATTTCTTGTAGCTGAAGGCGGCGATCGTGGGCAGCTTGGCGATCAGCCGGTGAATCGAGATTTCGACCTGCTCGGGATTGTGCGGATCGAGCGAGTCTTGATAGAAGGTCGACAGCGCCCCGACCACCGAGCTGAGAATGGCCATCGGATGGGCGTCGCGGGGGAAGCCGTTGTAGAAGGCCTTCATCTCCTCGTGCAGCATCGTGTGGCGCCGCAGGGCGCAGCGAAAGTTCTCTAACTGCCCGGCGGTCGGCAATTCGCCGTAAATCAGCAAATAGCTGGTTTCGATGAAGTCGCAACGCTGGGCCAGCGTCTCGATCGGATAGCCGCGGTACCGCAGCACGCCCTGTTCGCCGTCGAGAAACGTGATGCCGCTGGTCGTCGAGCCGGTGTTGACGTAGCCTTCGTCGAGCGTGACAAAGCCCGTTTGGGCGCGAAGTTGCGAGATGTCTACGGCATGCTCGCCCTCGGTTCCCGTGACGATCGGCAGATCGATTTCTCGGTCCCCGAGACGAAGTTTTGCCACTTCGCTCATCCAGGCGTTCCTTTCTACGGCCAAGCTCGTTCGGTCGCCAGCGCCGGCGTCGCCGTCGCAGCACATTCCAAAACGGCAGTTTAGCCGCGGGAACTCCGCTCCACAAGTAACAGGTCGCTATAAGAACTCGCCACGAGATGCGGCGGCTCGATGGCGAACTCGCGGCTCAATGCCGCCAATTTCACATACCCGGCGGCGTCTTCTTCGTCGGGGGCGAGCACGGCTTCGAATTCCAGAAAATCGCCCAAGCCTTCCACGCGGTCGAGATGGATCCGCACATTTTCATGCAGATAGATTTCGCGCTGCTTGTCCACCACGACCAGCACTCCGTACGCCGCGGCCAGCGCCTGCTTTAGCGCCGCCGCGTCGGTCACGTCGACGAGCAGATAATCGCTCGGCTTCGCCTGCTCGCCGTCGGCTCGCGCATACCAGACGAGTTGGGCGGGCAAACCTTGGCGCTCGCGCAATTTGAGCCGGCCTCTGGCGCCGGCAAAATAGGCGTCGGTTTGCCGCTCCACGCCGAGCGTCGCCGTCGCCAGACGCGCGGCGATCGGTCTAGCGGCATCGACCGACGCAATGCGCGCCTTCAGCTCGATATTACGCCGCGGTTGCTGAGGCGAAGCAGAAGCCATGCTAGCGCGCGGCGGGCGCTCCGGGGCGACGCGCCGTTTCTCGTTTTTTCTCTTGGGCCGCCTGCCCCTCCTGGAAAACCGTCCAGATTTGCGGCTTGTATTCCTCGACAATCTTCTTGACGAATTCATTCTTTGCTTTTTTGGCGCGTTCGTCGACGATCAGTTTCTTGATCTCGCGTTGCTTTTCTTCGAAGGAAATGGCGCCGGCCGGAGTGTGTTCGACGACGCGGAAGATCTGCACGCCGTCTTCGTCCTCCAGAATCGGGCTCATGGCCCCGACGGGCAACGTGAACAACGCTCGATCGAGCGCGGCGAACTTCAGACTGCCTTGGTTCGTCCAGTCCCGCTTGCCCCCTGCGGCGGCGGTCGGGCCTTCCGAGCGGGCTTTGGCCACCGCCTCCCACGGTACGCCGGCGCGCACCTGGTTTCCCATCTCGGCGATGAGCTGGCGCGCTGCTTGCTTCGTGCGGCCGTCGAACTTGGCCAGCAACTGTTCCCAACGGACCTTCGCCGAAAACTTGTACTCTTCGTAGTGGGCCTGGTAATAGTCCAACAGGTCGTCGGGATGAACCTCTTCGTCGACCTTCGTGTGATCGCTCAAGAACTGCGCCGCCAGTTGTTGCTCGACGAACATCTGCTTGTGCTTTTCCAGCGAACTGCCTTCGGCCTTCAGTTGGGCGTCCAAGGCGGCCTCGGCGTCGAGCTTGCGCTCTTTGAGCAAGATCGGCAAGACGCTCCGGTCGAAGATCATTTCGACCTGCTTCCAGGTTTTTTCGAGTTCTTCCTTGGGCACCTTGCGCCGCACCTCCGACAGCAAAACTTTTTGCGGAATCAACTGATTTATGTGCTGGAAGACCAACACGGAGAGCAATTGCTGATGTTGGGCGGGCGGGACGCGGCGCGACTTGTGGGCGAACTCCTTGTTGACGTCCGTGATGACGTCGCCTAACAAGATGTGCTCGTTCGGGCCGATTCGTGCGATCCGTTTGGTCGTTTCCAGTTCAATCGGCGCGCCCTTGGCCGAAGGGTCGCCGCCGGGCGCCGGAGATGCGCCCGGCGCCGAGATTCGCAAGCGCGCGCTGCTGGGCGGTGCGGCGGACCGATGAAAGGCGGCGCGCCGACCCGACGCGGGATCGCTCGTCGGACCATTGCCGCCGGCCCGAGGGGCGGCGCTGGTCGTCGGATAACGCGCGGCCGAGGAGCGTGTGGACGGGGATTGCGTCGATGGATATCGCGTTGGATAACGATTTGCCGTGCGCGTGGGCGAAGGCGGCGCGTCGACGACTTGGCCTAGCGCCAGCGACGCATCGAACGCGCGCAGCCAATCAACCGGCCAACCTTCGCGCGCCCAAAGCGCTGCAGCCAAGGCGGCCGTGATGCAAAACAAGATCGGATAAAAAAGCCTGGCCACGTTTGCTTGCGATGCTTCCGCGAGGAGACTTGAAAGCCAGGAAAAGGTCTCGCGCCCGCTGGCGAGCGCGGCGGGAGTATAGACGGATCATTATTTTGGCTGCAACAGCGATTTCACCAATTGGCGAATCGCCTCGGGCGCTTTAATTCCTTGATCCTTCGGCAGATAGGCGCTCAGGCCGTCGACGATCCGCAGCCGCCCCCGGCTTTCGCGGGCCAGCTTTTCGATCTGGCCGCGATTCGAGTAGCGGAACACGACGAAATCGTCTTCCAAATGGATGCTCGAAATGCCCCAGCCGGCGGCCAGGATGGCCAACTCGAACCGCGCCAAAAGGCGGTCGACCAACTCGGGCCGCGGCCCGAACCGATCGACCAGTTCGGCCGCGAACTCGCCCAGCTCGTCGAGCGAGGCGATCCTAGCCAACCGGCGGTAGAGATCGATCTTGAGCCGCATGTCGGGCACGTAGCGGCGAGACAAGTAGGCTTCGCCCGGCAGGTCGACGTTGACGTCGATGGCGGCTTTCGGCGGCAGTTGCTTCAGCTTGCGAACGGTCTTTTCCAGCAGATCGCAATACAGCTCGTAGCCCACGGCCGCAATGTGGCCGCTTTGTTCCGAACCCAGGATGTTGCCGGCGCCGCGGATTTCCAGGTCGCGCATGGCGATGGCGAAGCCGGCGCCCATGTCGCTGAACTCTTCGATCGCTCCCAGCCGCCGGACGGCGGTCGAAGTGAGCGACTTGGCGGGATCGACCAGCAGATAGCAATAGGCGCGGTGCTTGTAGCGGCCGACGCGACCGCGCAACTGGTGCAGATCGGCCAGGCCGTATTGGTCGGCGTCGTCGATGAAGATCGTGTTGGCGTTGGGGATGTCGAGCCCGCTTTCGATGATCGTAGTGGCCAGCAAAATGTCGTGCTTGTGGTCGACGAAATCGAGCATCACTTGCTCGAGTCGCCCTTCGGGCATCTGGCCGTGCCCGATGGCGATCGTGGCCTCGGGCACGATCTGCTGCAAGCGCCAGGCGACTTTCTGGATGTCGTGAACGCGGTTGTGAACGAAAAACATCTGCCCGCCGCGGTTCAGTTCGCGCATCGCCGCGTGGCGGATCAGTTCGTCGTCGAACCGCGTGACGCGCGTCTCGATCGACAGCCGATCGGCCGGCGGGGTTTCGAGGTTCGTAATGTCGCGCAGCCCCAGCAGCGACATGTGCAGCGTGCGCGGAATCGGCGTGGCGGTCAGCGTCAGCACGTCGATCACGTGGCGGTAGGCCTTCAGCCGCTCCTTCACTTCGACGCCGAACCGCTGCTCCTCGTCGATGATCAGCAGGCCCAAGTTATGAAACCGGACGTCGGGCTGAGCCAGGCGGTGCGTGCCGATCACGATGTCGACCGAGCCGTCGGCCATGCCCGCCACGATTCGCTTCTGTTGGGCGCCGGTGGCAAAGCGGCTGAGGACGGCGATCTCGAACGGGTATTCGGCCATCCGGCTGCGAAACGTGCGGCCGTGCTGTTCGGCCAGCACGGTGGTCGGCACGAGAATGGCCGCCTGGTAGCCGGCATCGACCGCCTTGAACGCCGCACGCATCGCCAACTCGGTCTTGCCGTAGCCGACGTCGCCGCAGATCAGCCGGTCCATCGGCTTGGCCTCGTGCATGTCGCGTTTGATGGCGGCGATGCCGGTGAGCTGGTCGGGCGTTTCCATGTAGGGGAACGAAGCGTCGAACTCGCGCTGCCATTCGGTATCGACCGGAAAGCTGATGCCGGTGCGGGCGACGCGGGCGGCTTGCAGTTCGAGCATGTCGCTGGCCAGATCGACGACTGCTTCTTCGGCCGCTTTCTTCTGCCGCACCCACGATTGCCCGCCGATGCGGGCCAACGTCGGCCGGCTCTTGCTGCCGCCGACGTACTTTTGCACCAGCTCGATCTTCGAGGCCGGCACGTAGACTTTCGTGCCGCCGTGAAATTCGAGTTCGAGATGGTCCTCGGTCTGACCGCGGTCCTCCAGCAGCTTCATGCCGCGATAGCGGCCGATGCCGTGCATCAGGTGGACGACGTAGTCGCCTTCGCGCAGCTCCAGGAAGCTGTCGATCACGCGACCGAGACGCCGCCGCGAGGGGCGGCTCAGATCGGCCCGGTGGAATAATTCATTGCCGCTGACGAGCACGATTCGATCCGCCACCAGCCGAAAGCCGGCCCGCAGCCGGCCGAGGGGAAAGTGCAGCTTGCCCCCGGCGGCGAGCTTCGTCTCGGCGAAGATCTCGGCCAGACGCTTGGCTTCGGCGTCGGTCTGGCTGACCACGAACACCTCTTGGCCTTCGCCCGCCGTGTCGAGTTCGTGCCGGACCTTGGCGATATCGCCGCTGAAGCGTTCGACCGATTCGATCTTTAGCCGGCAGGTGGTTTCCATCGAACCGATGGAAATGCCGCTGGCCGTGACGGACGGGAAGCGAAAGATCTGCTCGCGCACGGCATCGAGGGTATGCGCGTCGCCGGGCCGCTCCTGACGGTGCAGGTAGTTGCGGCCTTCGTCGTCGATTTGCCCCGGCTCGACGAGCAGGAACCAGGAATTGGGCGGCAGATAGGCCGTGAAGTGTTCGCGTTCCGCAATCCGCGGATCGAGCACCGTCAATTCCACGGCATCGAGCGCAGCCAGGCTGCGCTGCGTGGCCGTTTCGAAGCTGCGGATCGATTCGATTTCGTCGCCGAACAGCTCGATCCGCACCGGCTCGAACCAATCGGGCGCAAACAGATCGAGTATGCCGCCGCGCGAGGAGAACTCGCCCGGCATTTGCACGGCGGTCGTGCTATGAAAACCTTGCTCGACGAGCCACCGCGCCAGCCGTTCGACGTCGACCGTGGCGCCTTTGACCATTCGCCGCGTTTGCCGGGCCAGCAGTTCCTCGGCCGGCACGGGCTGCATCAAGCCCTGGATGCTGGTCAGAATGACGGGAGAAGGTTGAGGGATCGCAGACGGGCCTTCGGCGCTTCGGCGAGCCGCAGGCGATTGGCGAGCCGGAGGCGTCAGCCTCCGGGTCCGAGGCGATGGTTCATGGAGGGACGCGGGAGTTTTGCGGCCGCGGCGCTGTTTCGCTGCGTTGCCGTCGCCGCCGTCGACAGCGGCGGGGCGTTTGAGACCTTGCAGGATTTTCAGCAGCCGCAGCCGGTCGCCGCAGACGTCATCGTCGATGTGGCGCTCGGCGGGCATGGTTTCCCAAGCGGGGAACCGCTCGGGCGAAAGCTCGGCGAAGACGGCCAGATCGTCGCGAAAATCGTCGATCTCGCCCGGCTGCGGCAACACCACGACCAGCGGCCCCGGCGCGTGGCGCGCCAGCGCGGCGGCAACCAACGCGGCGCTCGATCCGCGCACCCCGTCGAGCGTGGCCGAGTGCCCGGCTTGCAGACTGGCCACGACCTCGGCGAAGCCTGCGACGCACTCCATGCGTTCGACCAGTCGCAACAGGCGATCGATCGGGCTCGTTTCGAGTTCGACGGGAGGCATGGCGGAAGGGTGAAGGGGGAACAAGGGGATGCGAAAGATCTTTTACGTAGCCCAGGCATAAATGCCTGGGCTATTTAAAAGCGGAATAACTCACTCCGATTTAATTCGCCGTTTGATTTCTTGCAGTTGTTTTGCTTCGGGCAGATCTTTGTAATGAGCGTCGAGCGGGTAGCAGCCGGAGACGAGGCCGTGCCGTGGGGCGGTCGTGCAGTCGCTGAAGGTGCGGCAGACGCGTTTGCGGGCGAGACGCCCGAGGGCCAGCGTGTCGGCCGGCAATTCGGGATAGGATAACACCATCCGGCCGAGGCCAACGGCATCGATCCAGCCAGCCCGCACGAGGGCCTGCGCCGCGTGCGGCAAGTAATCTTGCAGATAGGAATACCCCGTGCCGACCAGCGGCAAGCCGGGGACGGCCTGCTTGCAGACCTTGGCGGCGTGAATCTGCCGCACCACGCCGCACAACGGGTCTTCGGGCGGCTGATAGCCGTCGCTGGGCGGAAAGATCGCCGGCCGTTGCACGTGCGGATTGTAATACGGGCTGCCGCACGAGATGTTGACGGTCGCCACGCCGAGTTCCTTGAGAATTCCAAGCAGCCGGATCGGCTCGGCCAGATCCATTTCGAGCGGATTCGCCGCGTCGACGCCGAAGCCGTATTGGTAAGGCAACAGCGACTCATACGCCATCGGCCGGCCGACTTCGCGGCTCGTGGCAAAGGGAACCGTGTCGAACACGCTCAGCCGCACGCCGACGAGCAGATCGGGGTAACGGTCGCGGATGCGGCCGATCGTCGTCGCGAGCAGGCGAGTTCGGCCCTCGAAGTCGCCGCCAAAACGGCCGGGCCGTACGCGGGCACTCAAAAACTCGTGCAGCAAATAGCCGTGGCAGCTTTTGACGTCGACGAAATGAAAGCCGACCTCGCGAGCCAGGCCCGCCGCCGCGACGAAGAGGTCGATCAGCCGCTCGATTTCATGATCGGTCCAGACGATCGAAGCATCCGCCGCGTCGATGCCGTATTTGGCGTCGAGCAACGGATGATGATAGGCGATCCGCGGTTCAAGGCGGTGCGAGTTCGGCCGGCAGAAGCGGCCCGAGTGCGTCAATTGCAAGCCGACGAGCAGATTGTCGGTCGTGCCGAAGCGTTCGCGGTGCGCCCGTTGCAATTCGTCCAAAAGCGCGGCCAGGCCGGCGCGGTTCTCAGGAGTCGCCAAGGTCTGTCGCGGGTTAGCCCGGCCGCCCGCTTCGACGGCGGCCGCTTCGCCGCCCCAGATCAGCTTGGCGCCGCTCAGCCCGAAGTTTCGCCAGCGCCGCAATGTATGTTCCGAGGGCGAGCCGTCGCGCTCGGCGTCCCAGCCTTCCATCGGATGAATGCACCAGCGATTGCCGACCGTAAAGCCGCCGATCACGAGCGGCTCGGCCAAGGGAGAGCCGGCGGCCGCGATCAGCACTTCGTCGTCCAGCGGCAATTCGAGCCCGAGTTCATCGAGTCTCGCCCGCAGCGCCGAAACCGTTTTGAGTTGTGCGATCTTAGGATAATTCAAATCAATGACCTTCAAATCATTCTGCGCCGCCACCCCTTCGCTTGAAAAATTGACAATCGACCTCAAGCGGGTGTATACTAAGTGTTCCGATGAGAGGGATAATTTAGCGGTGATCGCCTAAAATATGAGCGCCACGTTGCCAGCCGTGCTTGATCGGTTTCTCGATCCTATCGCCGAATGTTTGACGCCCGAAGTCGCCGAACGAATCCTCAAATCGCGTCCCGACCCCCGACTACAAGAGCGGATCGACCAATTGGCGGACAAGGCGAATAACGGCCTATTGTCCGAAGGGGAAAGAGACGAGTATCGCGACATCGTCGAAGCCATCGACCTGGTCGGCATCATCAAAGCGAAGGCCCGCGCCGCCCTGGTCCGCCGCGAATAACGATGAACGCGGCGACACGTCGAGCCGTTCATCGCAGAGCGGAAAACCGCTGCGAGTATTGCTTGCTGCCGCAGAGCGCGGTGGACATTCGCTTCCATGTGGAGCACATCGTGGCGCGCCAGCACCGCGTTGACAACTCCCTGGCGAATCTGGCGCTGGCTTGCGACCGCTGCAATTTTCTCAAGGGACCGAACATGGCCAGCATTGATCCAGACGACGGAGCAATGACTAGACTCTACCATCCAAGGCAAGACGCTTGGAACGACCATTTTCAATTGGAAGGCGCCGCAATCATCGGAATCACGCCTATTGGCCGGGCGACGGCGCGGCTGCTTGAAATGAATGCGCCGCGTCGATTGCAGCTGCGCGCCATATTGCTCGCAACGCGTTCGTGGTGACTGCGCTAACAACCCTATGCCCGCTGGTTCTTGTTCCTGCATCGGCCACAAACCTCAAGTGACGCCTTTCAGCGGCCGCAGCGGACTTTGCTGGAGCACGAATTTCTTCTCGCCGGCCGAGGATGTAAAGGCGACGGTCGCCATCCGCCGGGCGCCGGCGCCGGACAAGGCGATGATCTTGCCCAGGCCGTACTCCGGGTGGCGGACGAGCATGCCTTGGCTGAACACGTCGGGCAACACGCCGGCCGAACTGACCGCGCCGGCGGCCAATTCGGCGGCCGTCTTCAAGGCGGCGCCGATCTGTCGCTGCGGCGAACGCGCCGGCTCGAACGAAAACTCCTCGGCGGCGTGCGACCAGACCGGCTCCTCGTGCTCGACGTGCGGTTCGAATTCGTCGCCAGGCGCCGGCTCGTCAGTGACTGACGCGGCCAGCGAGGCCTCGCTGGCCTCCAGTTCGTCGAACGGCAATTCGAGCAAAAACGTGCTGGGAACCGTCATCTTCCGCTGCCCGCGGAAGTCGCGGTAGCGGGCCAGGCTGAGCTGCAATTCTTCCATTGCCCGCGTGATGCCGACGAACAGCAGCCGGCGCTCTTCTTCCAATTGCTCGGGCTTTTCTTTGCTCCGTTCGTGCGGCAGCAGCCCCTCTTCGACGGCGATCAGAAACACGACGGGGAATTCCAGCCCCTTCGAGGCGTGCAGCGTCATCAGCGTGACGCGATCGTCGGCATCTTCCCAGGCGTCGGTGTCGTTCACCAGGCAGACCTGCTCCAGGAACTCTTCCAAGTGCCCTTCGCCGGGCGACAATTCGTCGAATTCGCGGGCCGCGGTGAGCAATTCCTGGATATTGGCCAACCGGTCTTGATCTTCCTCCAGGCCGCTGTCTTGCAGGTGTTCGGAGTAGCCCGATTCGCTCAGGACCTGGCTGAGAATCTCTTCCACCGGCCGCATCGCGACCTCGCCCAGCCGATCGAAGAGCGAAACGAATTTGGCCACGGCCACGGCCGCCTTCTTGGGCAGCGGTTCGATCAGCCCGCTTTCGCGCGCCGCCTCGAGCAACGTCAGCCCCTTGCGGTCGGCGTGGGCGGTCAGGCGTTCGAGCGAGGTTTTGCCGATGCCGCGGGGCGGCGTATTGACTACGCGTAAAAACGCCTGGTCGTCGCGCGGATTGGCCAACAACAACAGGTAGCCCAGGACGTCCTTGATTTCCTTGCGCTGATAGAACTCGACGCCGTTGACCATTTGATAAGGGATGCCGGCCGCGCTCAACGCCAGCTCCAAGCTGCGCGACAGAGCGTTCGTGCGGTAGAACACGGCGAAGTCTCGCGGCCGGCGTCGGCCGGCGCGAACCGCTGCGGCGATTTGGGCCGCAATGTGCTCGGCCTCATCGTGCCCGCTGGGGTACGAGGTGAACTTCACCGGGCGGCCTTCGGGGTTCTCGGTGAACAGCCCTTTTTCCTTGCGGCGTTTGTTGTGCGAGATCAGTTCGGCGGCCGCGCTCAAAATGCGCTTCGTGCTGCGATAGTTCTGTTCCAGCCGCACGACTTTTACATCGGGAAAGTCTTTTTCGAATTCCAGGATGTTGCTCAGATTGGCGCCGCGCCAACCGTAGATCGACTGGTCGGGATCGCCCGTGACCGACAGGTTCGGGTAATCGACCGACAGCGCCCGGGCGATCGCGTATTGGGCCAGGTTCGTGTCTTGGTATTCGTCGACCAGGATGTAGCGATAGCGGGCGTCGAGCGTTTGTCGCAGTTCGGGCTGGCTGCGCAAGAGCAGCGCCACGTGCAGCAAAAGATCGTCGAAATCGACGGCGCTGGAGTTCAGCAGCCGCCGCTGATAGGCCGGGTAAACCTTGGCCACGACGGCGCCCAGCGGATGCCCGGGGCGGGCCGTGTATTGCTCGGCCGAAATCAGATTATTCTTGGCCCAACTGATGCCCGCGGCGATTTGCTGGGGCGTGAAATGGCCCGGATCGATGTTGCGTTCGTCGAGCGCGCGACGCAGCGCCGCCAGGCTGTCGGCGGTGTCGTAGATCGTGTAGTTCTCGCGCAGTCCGACTAGCGGCGCGTACTCGCGCAACAGCCGGGCGCAGAAGCGATGGAAGGTGCTGATCCAGACTCGCTCGCCGGGGGCCAGCCGCTCGACACGGCTCTTCATTTCGTCGGCGGCCTTGTTGGTAAAGGTCAGCGCCAGAATTTGCCGGGCCGGAATGCCGTGCCGCAGCAGGTAGGCGATGCGGTGCGTCACCACGCGCGTCTTGCCGCTGCCCGGCCCGGCCAGGATCAGTAGGGGCCCGTCGATGTGTTCGACCGCGGCCCGTTGGGCCGCGGTCAGGTTTTCGAGCAGTTCGTCCAAGGGTATTCGCCGTTGGGTCGCGCCTTCCTTTACTACGTCATCATGATGCTGAGGACGAACCAGCCTGCAACTCCGCAGGTTATGAACAAACCGATGCCGACACCCAATACGGCGAAGAGCTTTTTCCGTCGCTGCACGAGGCCCCCGATGCCGAGCCCCACGCCGAGCATGGCGATTGCCAAGCCGGCGAAGACGCCCATCCCAAGTAGGATGACCACAGGGGAGTCTTCATCCATACGGTCCGGCGTCGAAACCGCGGTCACCGCCGCGATCGCCACGAGGGCCAACTCGAACAGTCCGGCCATGAGCCCGACGACACATGACGCGATCCCCAGCCCGGAATGCTTCAACTCCTCGTGCGGGCTGGCTTCAAACGGTTCGCTAGGAGCTTGGAAGGGATCGCTGGAGTTCATGTGAGCGCCGATGCATGACCAAAACAGTGATTTTGACAGTATGCGCCGACAGTGGCAAGCCGCCCTAGTGCTTTGTCAAATCTTGGTTTTACGGCAGAAGGGCGCCGGGGGCTGAGCCGCGGCTGCGCAAAATGCGCGTTGGCCGCCAGTCCGAGGTGGTCTTGGTTTTGTTCCGCCACGGCGGGGGCTTCGCCCATCGTTGTTCCGCACATCGTTAGAGCTTTCTCTCGAAGACTCGACCGGTAGGACTTTTATGTAGCCCAGGCGTTTACGCCTGGGAATCCGCGTCGCAAACGCGATCGTCGTCCCCCGGCAGGCGGCTCTCGGGCCGCATCGCG
>DATKRK010000322.1:0-15237 GCA_035532215.1 Pirellulales bacterium
GGCTCGCGATAGACCTCGATCGACCGCTGGTCCAGATTCACGATCCAATACTCCGGGATGCCGGCGGCGGCATAGATCCGCTGCTTGACGCTGCGGTCGAATTCCAACGAAGAATCGGCGACTTCCACCACCAAGCCGACCTCGCCGGCGACGGGATGCCGAGCGGCGTATGCTCGCCTCGCTCCGCGAACGATCGCCAGATCCGGCTCGGGCTCGCTCTCGGCCAGCGTGAGCGGGTCTTGAGAACGCAAGTGCCAATCGGCCGGAAGCAGCGGCGCCAGGCGGGCCGCTAGTTCCTGAACGGCGAACACGTGACGCGGTCCCCTCGGTGACATGTGTAGAATGCCCCCTTCCAAGAGCTCGATGCGTTCGTTCTCGCCCAGGATGCCCGCGTCGATCATTTCGTGATACTGATCGACGGTGAAACGGTAGGGCAACCCCGCAACGCAGGATCGCGGCTGCTCCTCGCCGACGCTTCGGGTTGACACTGGCTCATGAATGCTCATGGCAAAATCTCTCGGCAGTTTTACGTTACGCCTTGGGAACGATTTCCGCCACGGAAATCTTCCCGATTTCCTGCCCGGCGATGCAAACCGGTACGGCATCGGCGGCGCGGAACTCCTGCCGCACGGAATAAGCGGCGCGGCCGCCGGCGGCCGCCGGCGTCGGCTCGCGATAGACCTCGATCGACCGCTGGTCCAGATTCACGATCCAATACTCCGGGATGCCGGCGGCGGCATAGATCGCCTGTTTGCGATTTCGATCGAGCGGCAGCGACGAATCGGCGACTTCAATGACGAGCGCGGTGTCCGCGGCGCCGGGGTGGCGGTCGAGAGCAAACGCAGCCTCGCTGCGAACAATGCTCAAATCAGGCTCCGGTTCGCTGTTGCCGATAGTAATCGGCTGCTGAATCATCAATTCCCAAGCGGGCGTTAGTAGTTTTCCAAGCACTCGGATGGCAGACTGAACTGCGTAGCGATGCAATGGTCCGATCGGCGTCATGCAGACGATCTCCCCCTCAAGCAATTGAACCCGATCGTTTTCGGTCAGTATGCCTGACGCGATCATTTGATGGTACTGATCGACGGTGAAACGGTAGGGCCACCCCGCAACGCAGGATCGCGGCTGCTCCTCGCCGACGCTTCGGGTTGACACTGGCTCATGAATGCTCATGGCAAAATCTCGCGGCAGTTTTACGTTACGCCTTGGGAATAATCTCCGCCACGGAAATCTTGCCGATTTCCTGCCCAGCGATGCAAACCGGTACGGCATCGGCGTCGCGGAACTCGTGCCGCACGGAATAAGCGGCGCGGCCGCCGGCGGCCGCCGGCGCCGGCTCGCGATAGACCTCGATCGACCGCTGGGCCAGATTCACGATCCAATACTCCGGGATGCCGGCGGCGGCATAGATCGCCTGCTTGCGGTTTCGATCGAGCGGCAGCGACGAATCGGCGACTTCAATGATGAGCGCGGTGTCCGCGGCGCCGGGGTGGCGATCGAGCGCTAACGCGGCCTCGCTGCGAACGACGCTGAGATCCGGCTCCGGCTCGCTGCCAGCCAGCGTGATTGGCTGCTGGGTTATTACTTTCCATTCGGGAGGAACAAGTCTGCTTAACGCTTCGCCGGCCACCACGACGGCATAACGATGCAATGGTCCGATCGGCGTCATGCAGACGATCTCCCCCTCAAGCAATTGAACCCGATCGTCTTCGGTCAGTATGCCTGACGCGATCATTTGATGGTATTGATCGATCGAGAAGCGATAGTGCGAAACGCCGCATTCGAGCGGCGGTTCGGTCGACGCGGCAGGCGGCTCGTGAATGCTCATGTGGCGGCATCGCTATGGAGTGTGCTTCTATTCGCTCTCCCCTGGGGAGAGAATGAGCGTGAGGGCTTGAGTCTCACTCGCTTCGCCCTCACCCCGGCCCTCTCCCAAAGGGGGAGGGAGGTTGGCGACTCGACTGCTTGAGTCTTTATTGATTCTACCCCAAACTTACCGTCACCGTTTTCGTCTCGGTGTAGGCGTCCAGCCCCTTTTCGCCCAACTCGCGGCCCAGGCCCGACATCTTGAAACCGCCGAAGGGCGCCGCAGCGTCGAACACGTCGTAGCAGTTGACCCAGACCGTGCCGGCCTTGATCTTGGCGGCCAAGTGATGGGCCTTCGAAACGTCGCGCGTCCAGACGCCGGCGGCCAGGCCGTAGCAGGTGTTGTTGGCCCGCTCGACGATTTCATCCAAGTCCTTGAACTTCAACACCGACAGCACCGGGCCGAAGATTTCGTCCTTGGCGATCGACATTTCATCGTTCACGTTCGCGAACAGCGTGGGCTCGATGAAATAGCCTCGCTGGCCGAACCGTTTGCCGCCCGACAGGCACGCCGCGCCTTCTTTCTTGCCCAGGTCGATGTAGTGCATGATCTTGTCGAACTGCGCCTGATCGACCTGGGGGCCTTGCTCGGTGCTCGGATCGAGCGGGTTGCCGAGCTTGCGGCCCTTGTTCATCGCCACCAGCTTGTCGACAAACTTGTCGTACACTTTCTCTTCGACGAACAGGCGGCTGCCCGCGCAGCAGCATTGGCCCTGGTTGAAGTACAGGGCGAAGTGCGAACCGACGGCGGCTGCGTCCAGGTCGGCGTCGGCGAACACGACGTTGGGGCTCTTGCCGCCCAGCTCGAAGGTCAGCCGTTTGAGCGTCTGCGAGGCGTCGCGCATGATGATCTGCGCCGTGCGGTGCTCGCCCGTGAAGGCCACCTTGTCGATCTGCGGATGCTTGACGATCGAGGCGCCAGCCGTCGGCCCGTAGCCAGGAATGACGTTGATCACCCCATCAGGGATGCCGGCCTTCTGCGCCAATCGCGCCAGCCGCAGGCAAGTCAGCGGCGTCTGCTCGGCCGGCTTCATCACGATCGTGCAGCCGGCGGCCAAGGCCGGGCCCCACTTCCAGCAGGCCATCAGAATTGGAAAATTCCAAGGGATGATCTGCCCGACCACGCCGACCGGCTCGCGCCGCGTGTAGGTAAAGTAATTGCCGCGGACGGGGATCGTCTGGCCGTGAATCTTGTCGGCGTAGCCGGCGTAGTATCGCAAGCAATCGATGGCCAGCGGTAGGTCGGCGGCCTTGGCGTCGCGCACCGGCTTGCCGTTGTCGAGCGTTTCGAGCGCGGCTAGATCGTCGAGTTCCTCTTCGATCAGATCGGCCAGCTTGTACATCAAGCGGCCGCGATCGCGAGCGTCCATCTTGCCCCAGGGGCCATTTTCCAGCGCATCGCGGGCCGCGGCCGCTGCGGCGTCGACGTCTTCGGCGTCGCCTTCGGCCACCTGGGCCAGCACTTCTTCAGTCGCCGGGTTGATCGTTTCGAACGTCTTGCCGCTGGCAGCGGGGACCCATCGCCCGCCGATGAAACATTCCGTTTGCTTGATCTGCGGTTCCGCCACGCTTTTCGTCGCCGTCGCCATCATGCACCTCCTGGTGATGCTGAGCTATTCGAAAGAGGGGGCCGCCTGGAAGGCGTCGCCTGGACGCTTGGCCGACGGCCTGGTTGGGATCCTAGCGCGATTATAAGGAGTCCGCGATAAGGCTGCCAATTGCGGATCTGCCAACCAGGATGGGGGGAGCGGCTGACCGATCAGCCCCGAGCTTTAAAGCGGTTCTGACGTTGGATCCGATGCAAAGGAAGGTAGGGCGGGGACGACAGCCGGCGCGCGGCCAGCGATCTTCCGGATTATCGGAATAGGGCTTCAAACTGCCAGCTTGGCCGCTGGGCGACCAGAAAGACTACCTTCCGCGGAGCTTGGCAAGGACGCGCAAACTGGGAAGAATTCCAGCGTCCTGTCCGTCCCGCCGCGCAGGCACGCCGCTTGCTGGCAGGGGGTTCGTCGAATCGAGGGCGCAAAGGCTGCCCTTTCAAGGGATAGTCAGTTACACCGTATCGGGAGTATCACTGCCATGTGGAAGCTCGTTCCGCAACTCGCCCGCTTACGCGCACGCCGCGCCAACCGCAAGATCCTCAGCATTGTCAGACGCGTGGAACCGCTTGAGCCGCGTCAATTGCTGACCGGATATGTGCAAACGGACCTGGTCGCCGATCAGGCGGGCGCCGCGCTGTTGCAAGACCCCAACCTGGTCAATCCGTGGGGCGTCGTCGTCGGCGCCGCGAGCGGCAATTTCGTGGTGGCCAGCAACGGCTCGGCGACGGCCACTCAATACGCGGGGCTGGTCGGCGGCAGCGCTTTCTCGGCCGCCGCGCCCACGATCAGCGTTCCTGGCGGTTTTCCCACGGCGGACGTCATCAACACGACCACGGACTTCAATATCACGAATTCGAGCGGCGGTTCCAGCGGGCCGGCCGCTTATATTTTCGCCGCGCAAACCGGCCAGTTGGCGGCCTGGAACTCATCGCTCTCGCCAGCGGGGCAAGCCGTCAGTGCGGCAAGCGTGGCAGGCGCCGATTTCACCGGGCTGGCGATCGGCGCCAGCGGCGGCCACAACTATCTCTACGCCGCCGACTTTCAGAACGGCAAGATCGACGTCTTCGACGGCAGCTTCCACCAGACGACCCTCGCCGGCTCGTTCGCCGACGGCAGCTTGCCCGCCGGCTATGCGCCGTTCAACGTTCAATTGATCGGCGGACAGTTGTATGTGACCTATGCCTTCCAGCAGAACGCGGGCGAGGAAGGGGGCGGCAGCGGCGCCAGCTTCTTCACGCCGCGATCGACGGGCGGCATCGTCGACGTCTACAACACCGACGGCACGTTCGTCAAAGAATTCAGCACCGACAGCCATCTCAATGCGCCGTGGGGCCTGGCGATGGCGCCGGCGAGCTTCGGAACCTACGCCAACGATCTGCTCGCGGCCAACTTCGGCGACGGCAAAATCAGCGCCTTCGATCCCTCGACCGGTAATTACCTCGGGCAACTCGCCGACACCAGCGGCAACCCGATTTCGATCGGCGGGCTGCGCGGCTTGTCGTTCGGCAACGGCGCCACGGCCGGCGACGCCAACGCGCTGTTTTTTACCGCCGAACCGGGCGCCGCGAGCAATCCGCCCGAGAGCGTCGCCGTGGCGCTGCTCGATTCGTCGGGCCAAGGCGCGCTAACGGCCGTCGGCAACGGCGCCGTGAACGTCACGGGCGGAGGCGAGATCGTGGTCGATTCCAACAACGCCTCGGCGGTGGTGGCCATCGGCAACGGCCGCATCGCGGCCTCGGAGATCGACGTCACGGGGACGCCGGGCGTGTCGACCCTGGGCGGCGGCTCGATCTCGGGCACGATCGACGCCGGCGTGGCGCCCTTGAGCGATCCGTTGGCCTCGCTGCCGGCGCCCGCGGTCCCGTCGCAGACGTTCTCGGCAGTTCACGCGGCGGGCAAAGATAATATCTCCTTGCAGCCCGGCACGTACGTGGGCGGCATCCACGTTTCCGGACGCGCGACGGTCACGCTGCAACCGGGCATTTACTATTTGCAAGGAGGCGGGCTGGCGGTGACGGGCCTGGGCAAACTGCTCGGCAACGGCGTCATGATCTACGATGCAGCTCAAGGCGACGACGACGGCGTCAGCGTCACCGGACGCGGCAGCGTGAGCCTCTCGGCGATGACCAGCGGAACCTATCGCGGCATCGTGTTGTTCGAGAGCCGCGGTTCCAACGCTCCGATCCGGATCGCGGGCAACGGCTTCGTGAACCTGACGGGCACGGTTTACGCCGCCGCCGCAACGGTCAACATCTCCGGCAACGGTCAACTGTTCGTGCAGGGCGATGCGGCCAACGGCATCGTCGCGCAATTGGTCGCGGGCGACTTGAACGTCTACGGAAACGGCGACTTCGACCTGGCGAGCAGTTCCGTCGCCGGACCCAACAGCGGCGAGCACGGCCTGTTCGGCATGTTGCAGACGGCCGGCGCCAGCCCGCTGGCGGCGACCAGCGGCAACTTTTCAGCGACCGAAGGCCAGCAGTTTTCTGGCGGAGTCGCCGCCTTCACGGCCACTTCGCCGAGCGCCGCGGCCGGCGACTTCACGGCCAGCATCGATTGGGGCGACGGCACGACCACCAGCGGCACGGTCGCGGCCAGCGGCGCGGGCGGTTTTGTAGTCGGCGGGTCGCACCTGTACGCCGAGGAAGGGACGCAGACCGTCAAGGTGACGATCCACGACAACAGCGGCAACACGATCACGGCCCAAGACGCCGTCACGGTGGCCGACGCGCCGCTCTTCGGCAGCGGCGCGCACTTCCTCTCGGCGCCGGGCCAGACGCGGCACGGCGTCGTCGTCGGCTCGTTCACCGACACGGGCGGCGCCGAATCGCTCGGCAACTATTCGGCGACGATCGATTGGGGCGACGGCACGACTTCCGCGGGCACGATCGCTTCGTTGGGCGGCGGAGCGTTCAGCGTCAGCGGCTCGCACGTGTACGGCCATCCCAGCACGTTCGTGGTTACGGTCGCCGTCAGCGACGAAGGCGGCGCCACGACGACGATCCACTCCCTGGCCGGCAACGGACACGCCGACGACGACGGCCTGTTCGTCTCGCAAGCCTTCGAGGACATCCTCGGCCGCGACGCCGATCCGGCCGCCGAAGCCGCCTTTACAAGCCTGTTGCAGCAAGGCGTCCCGCGCAGCACGATCACCCAGGTGCTGACTCACTCGGACGAGTATTACGAGGACCGCATCCAACTGGCTTACCAGGACTACCTGGGCCGCGGCGCCGACGCAGGGGGCTTGAACTTCTGGCTCGTGCTGATGCGCAGCGGGCTGTCCGACGAACAGTTGGAAGCCGCCTTCATCGGTTCGGCCGAATTCTTCAATCACTCCGGAGGCGCCAACCGCGCTTGGGTCGACGAGATGTACTTCGATCTGCTGGGCCGCGCGCCCGATGCCGCAGGCGAAGCGTACTGGGAGAATGTGTTGGCCCACGGCAGCAACCGCTCGCAGGTGGCGGCCGGCTTCGCCGCCAGCGCCGAACGGGAAGGCGCCACGGTCCAAAACGACTATCTCACGTTCCTGGGCCGTCAGCCGAGTCAAAGCGAAGTGGACGGCTGGGTCAACGACTTCCACAACGGCCTTAGCAACGAGCAAGTCGTGGCCGGCTTCGTGGCTTCGGACGAGTATTTCAACCAGCAGACCAGCGAAGATTGAGCCCGCGTGCAGCACAGGGACGTCCGGCAGAATACGCCCTTTTTTGGGGAAGCGATTGCGAAACCCCGCCGGCATGGCGGGGTGCAGTCACGGCCGGCAGGTCCGCCGGAAACGACATATACTGTGCCCGGCTAAGAATGAGACGTGCGTTGGTCGTGGGGCGGCCTTCCTCACCCGCCGGCCATCGACGGCCTGGAAGGCCGCCCCACATGCCGCCCAAGCGTCTCGTTGGCGCCCGCGTGAGGTGTAGCGCGGCGAAGCCGCTACCTTGGTGCAAGCGGTGGGAACGCCGCCGCCGTCTCACGTATTTAAGGTTCAGTAGCAACAGCACCATGCCGTCTGGCCCATCTGCCAACGCCGGCGGCGAAGCTGGCCAAGATGGCCAAGACGACACGCGCAGTTGGCCACCTTGGGATCTTTTTCTGCTGCCCGTACCCGGCATGATGGCTACTCGGGCGTCCAGGCTGGCCAGGCTGGCCAAGATGGCCAAGATGGCCAAGATGGCCAAGACGACACGCGCGGTTGGCCACCTTGGGATCTTTTTCTACTGCCCGTACCCGGCATGATGGCTACTCGGGCGTCCAGGCTGGCCAAGATGGCCAAGACAACCGGCGTGGTTGGCCGCCTTGGGGGATCATCCTGGCTCTCAGGCTCCGATTGGCGCCTTGCCGTCGAGCCAAGCTTGGCCATCTTCGCCAAGACATCCATAGCCGTTGGCCATCTTGGCATGGTTGGGCCTTGTTTCTCCTGCCGCAGCTTCAATTCGGCATCGCAGCCTAGGCGCGCAAACTTTGGCCAGGATAGCGTCAAATTGGCTTGGCCGGGCTGGCGATAAAGTTCTCGCGGCGAGCGGGGCGTGCTGGCAAGGGGCGCCGGCGGCGCGCTACAATGGACCGCGGTACTTTCTGTCGCGGCGCTGCACGGGGGCGAGCAAACGGCCATGAGTCCGCAATCCGAAGAATTCTCGTTGCGTCGCGCGCGGCTCCTGACGCTTCTCGTCCTGATGGTCGTCGCGGCGGCCATCGCCCTGGCCAACTTGTCGTCGGAACCGCTGACCGTTGAATTCCTCAGCGAAACCGTGTTCAAGGGGAAACCCGCCCAGCGCGCCTTCGGCTGGCCGCTCAATTGGTATTGGCGGACCAGGATCCAAAGTTCGGCGTCACGGTTCCCCGTGACGTCTCAATGGCCCGTGTCGCGGTACAGCGGCACGCATCTGGCTGCCAATGCGGCGATGTGGGGCGTGATGCTGGCGGTCGCGGCGGCGGCCTGCTGGTGGCTGCTGCGCCGGTATCGGCCTCGGCTCCGCTGGCGGCCGCGAATTACGACGCTCCTCGCATTGGCGCTCGTCTTGGCGCTGATCGTCCTCGTGAACTTGAGCTTCGACGTTTCACCGGGACCTCGGTCACTTGCGGAATATTCAAACTACGGTTGGCCGTTGATCTGGTACTGGCGCGTCTACATCGGGTTTCCGGGATTGGCTCCCCCCTATGAAGAATCGGACTACAGCGCGGCCGCGCTGGCTGGCAACCTGGCGCTCTGGCTTACGATGTTGGCCGCGACGGCCTTCGCCTGGGAACGGTTGACGCGCCGCTATCCGCCGCGGTTGCGTTTCAGTCTGCGGACGATGCTGGCTGGAGTTGCCCTGACGGCCGCGCTTTGCGGGTGGTACGTCGCCGCCCGCGACCGGGCCGACAAACAGGACGCGTTCGTCGAGTGGCTCGCCCAGCTTCAGGGCTATGACGATGACTCGCTCGGCGACTGGTCTGGTTTTGAAGAGGATGGCGTCTATGTCGAGCGCAGGGGGCCGAAATGGCTGGGCGTGATTGGGGCGGACCGTCTTTGCCGGCACATCGTCGGCGTTCGAGTGGCTACGCTGTATAGCAATAATGAACCGGAGGAAAACCGAGAGCTTTTCAAGCGATTGGCACGATTGCCCAGCTTGCGATTTCTCGACCTCGAACCCGACACTGATCCCCATTCGCCGCGCGAATTGATTCCCGAGATGACCGCCATCTTGGGCGAGATGCAACAATTGCGAATGCTGAACTTCCAGTGCCGGGGCGACTATCGGCTCCGTAATTTGGATGAATATCCACAAAGCACTTCGAATGCCGCGCACGAGTACCTCGCGGCCATCGGCAAACTGACTCGGCTGGAGCGGCTCCGCTTGAGCATTTCGACGGACAGCAGCCGCGATCTGGCCTGCCTTTCCGATCTGACGAATTTGAAAACGCTCGCGCTCGACATCTACCTGTTCAATGACCGAGCCGCCGAGGAATTCGACGATCGCGAGAGCGACCGCGGCCCTCGCGTGCTCGGCCGTCTCCCCGTGCTGCCGCGGCTTGAAGAGCTGGACTTGCACAATACGCCGGTCGGCGACGAAGATCTTGGCCGGTTGGCTGGCTTCGATCGGCTCAAGTCGCTGCACCTGAGCTTGACCTCGGTCAGCGACGCCGGCCTGGCAAAGTTGGCGCCGCTCGAATCGCTGGAAGAAGTGGCGATCGATGCGCAAATTGCCACGGCGGCTGGGTTTGAAGCGCTCGTTGGGCTCAAGCATCTCAGGAAGGTCCACATTGCGATCTGGATTGCGATTTGGCAAGTAGACGGCGACCGTTCGGCCTCGCTGACGCTCGACAATGGTCAAGAATTGGCTGTGGCCCCCAGCGAACTCGATCGCATCCGTCGCGCCATCGAAGCCCTGCGGCAGTCGCATCCCGGCATCGTCATCGACGGCAATGACGATGAGTTCGAGAAGCGGATCGACCTGGAACCTCCCTGGTCCAACGGCGATCCCTCCGAAATGCAGACGTTTATGCAGCGCTGGCTCTATGAACGGTAGGCCAGGGAGCGCGGGCATGCGGCTTACGGGTTATTCTCCCTGCCGCAGCAGAGCGAAACAACGTCTCGGCAAATCTGATTTCGGATGGAAGCGCTTCGCGCGACGGCGGCGCCCGTCCAATCACGCCTGACGCCGCGCTACGAGCGAAACACGTCTTTCAAAGCCAACTGCAAACCCGGAATGATCTCGGGCAGCACGACCGTGTCCGTTTCGGCGAAGACCCGAGGTTCCGCGGCGCGTCGGCGTTCGGTCAACGTCTTCGCTTCGGGATCAATTCTACCATCCCGGAAGCGGCGGCGGCTAGTTGCAACAGCCGGAGCATCGGCAACGGCGCGATGCTAGACTTTGAGGCGGGGCGTGCTGGCGGGCGGCGCCGGTGCGGCGCTACAATGGACCGCGGTACTTCCTGTCGCGGCGCTCGACGGGGGCGAGCAAACGGCCATGAGTCCGCAATCCGAAGAATTCTCGCTGCGTCGCGCGCGGCTCCTGACGCTTCTCGTCTTGGTCGGCATCGCGGCGTGGATTGCGCTGGCCAACTTGTCTACGGAATTGATGACCGACGATTTTCTCGTTGACGCCATGCGGCCGACAAGCCGCCGACCGCGGGGCCTCTCGGGCGCGGTGATTTATATTTTGGCCGATTCATTTATATCGCTGCACGAGCGCGCGTTCGAATCGGCGCCGCATCGCGAAATTCTCCGAGAAAACACGTGGTTCGCGCCGCGCCGGGGCCTCGCGGGGGCGCCTAAAACAGGGCCTTTTATGCCCGATCACCGCCGGTTTGGCGCCCGATTCGACGCATATCGATAAATCGCCGGCATCGGCGTTTTCGCCTGCGGGCCGAGGTTTTGGCCGTTTTCTTGCGTCGCGGCGGTTTATCATTTCGTGGGGCGTATAAATCATGCTTTTTCGCTCCCCTCGAACCGGCCGGCAAACCGAGGCTAACGCGCCGGCGGCTTGCTTAGGCTCGCGTGTGCTTACCAGAAATCGATCGTCTCCGCAGCCTCACGGACCAAGCCGCCGCGAGATGACACTGCACGTGCTCCGTTGCTCAGACCAAAGCGTTTCGGTTCCTGGACCCTTTTACTCGCTCGTGCCGACCGAGGCCGAACTCGCCCGCGCCGCGGGCCGCGACCACGAAACGGCCCAGCAGCTTCTCGAACGCATCCGCCATTGTCGCTTTTCGCTCCGCGAAAAGGCGTCTTTTCGCGGAGCGAAAAGCGGGCGTAGGTTATGCTTCAGCATAACCCGGCAAAGCGGCGCGGAACGATTGCAGTTATGCTACGGCTACTCGATCGCGATAATGACGGTTGCCAAAGCAGCCATCGCCAGCGACCGGCCGTCGCGGCGAGGCGGCCGCGGGTCTCTTCAGTTAGAGGTAAGCGCCAATGTCGGACGACCTTCCCGAGCCGAGTGCGACCGAGAGCGAGTCGCTTGCGGTCGCGCCGGCCGAGGAGCCGGTTTTGCGGCGTCTGAAGAAGGAGCGGCTCTATTCCGCGGCCAAGCTGGCGATGCGGAACGCGCTGGAAGCGAACCGGCTGGATGATGATCGCCGCTTTACGCTAACGGGCATGTTCGCCCTCGTCACGTTTGCGGCGGTCGTATTCGCGCTCGGACGTTTGTTGCCGCTCGGCTTGTTCGTCGGCGTCACCGGGTTGGCGACCGTGATCGGCATGGCAGCCTTAATGCTCTTCAAGGGGCCGCCGATGGTCGCGCAAATCGCCTGGTGGTTGCTGCTGGCGATTTATTATCTCGCCGCCCTCGGCTGGGTCGCGTGGGGCTGAGACGGAATCGAGCGGCGTTTTCACGCCCAGAGCGGGCATTGCTCGGCTTGCCGCGGAGACTTATATTTCATCGCAGAAGTGCGAACCGCGGTCCTTCGCCTTTCGTGCGTCCGACTTGCCGAGAAGAAAATGTTCGTAGGATTGGCGACGTTTGCCGTCGGCGCGATTGTATTCCTCGTTGGAACCTGCGCGATCGTAAAATATCGACGCGTCAGAATGGCTGATTTCGATCGTATTGCAAGGATGCGAGAGTCCACGGACGAACGCCGCGCCGATGGCGCGGCCGCAAAGCGCAGTGATACGCGAATGACATAGCGCCTGTTCGAAACGCTGTTGCGGCGCCGACGCTTCGAAACGTGACGCTTGCAGGAGGACCGTGGCCATGCGATCCGACCCGCCCTCTTCGGTCGACCATCGTCGCCTCTGCGCCGCCTGGAACCGCATCGCACACAGGACGCGCAGGCTTCCGCTCTTCACCGGAACGCCGAGGCTCGTCACGCACGGCGAAACCATCGTGCTGACGCGCGCGCGTTTGCGTTTCCTCTTCGCGCTTCTCGGCATTGCACTGGGCGGCGCAGGTGTCGCCGTGGCCGTCCACCCCGGTCTTTGGCGGTTGATTCCTCCCCTGCCCCCGGGGATGTTCTTTCCGCACGATCTCGTCGCGGGAGTTTCGCTCGGTTTCTTGGCGATCTCGGTCCTTGTGCTCGCTCGGGCAAATCGGATCGACTGCGGAGGAAGCACGTTTCCGGGGCAGATTCGAATCGTACAAGGTGCGGTTCCCTTCGTGACCCGAGTCCGAACGAACTTGGACGAACTCTCGGTACGCCTTGCCGTGGCAGACGACCAATCGAGTTTGCCAACCGGCGTCGTGGTCCTATCGCTGCACCACGAGGATCCCGCGGCCCGCGCAATCAACGTCGCCGCAGTCGAGCGCGACAGCGATCTCCGCTCCGTGTATTCCTGCCTGGCCCAGCGAATGAAGCCCGACGACCAGACCATCGTCCGCCTCGCGTTGCCGGAAGGCAGCGAACTCGTCGTGCCGAAGACGCCACTGGGCTTCATGTCGTCGTTGCAAGTCAATTATCGACTTGCGTTTTCGGACGCCGATCATGCGGCGTTTCTGCCCACGCGATCTCGACGACGCTTTCCAGTGCATGTTTTCCTCGGCGCGATGGCCGCCAACGTTTTCATCGCAGTGCTGGCCAAATACTCGAACAATTACGGTTGGCCAATCATCTCAGCCATTTTATTCACAGTATCATTCCTTCTCATGCTTGTCGCTCAGGCCGTTTCGGTAAGTCGCTATGAAGTAACCTTCAACCGCACACACTTGACCGTACGCGAACGGAACCTGCTTGCCTTCCTGCATCGTTCCGAAAGCTGCCCGATCGATTGCATCGCAGCAGTGCAGATTTGTTCGAGTTCCGTGACCGGCGCGGAGTTCATCGCCTACGAACTGAACGTCGTATTCCGAGACCAGGCGGGCGAGCGTCTGCCGATCATCTCGCACGGCGATTCCGCCGCTCTGAGCGCCGACGCCGCGCAGCTCGCTCAGTTTCTTCGCGTTCCGCTATTGGACCATGCGCGAACGTCGGCCGCGCCATGAAGCGCCCGTACGCTCGCGGACTTTGGCACGGTTAGCGCTGCGCCGGCTATTAGCCGGTTCTAGGTGCACCAACTCTTATCGACCAAGACGAAGCTCCAACATTTCTTCCAGTGAGTGATCGGCAGTCTGAGACATGCGTCAACAAGACAGCGAACTCCCGTGCAGTAGCGTAGGGTGGGCACTGCCCACCAGAACTGGCCGCGACTCTTTGCCGTCGCTATGAACCAACGCAGTGGCCATCGCAACGAGGCAAAGCGGCCGTGCTCACTCGCCGTTCGTTGCCAGCGAAAGATTGCGCGCTTCGGCGCCTCATGGTGGGCAGTGCCCACCCTACGAATGGTCAAGCCAGCACTTCTCGCACCACTCTTCCATGCACGTCGGTCAGCCGAAAGTCGCGGCCGCTGGAACGGTAGGTGAGACGCTCGTGATCGATGCCCATGAGGTGCAGGATCGTGGCGTGCAGGTCGTGGATCGTGCAGACGTTCTCGACGGCCTGCATGCCCAGTTCGTCGGTGGCGCCGTAGACGACGCCCCCCTTGGCGCCGCCGCCGGCGAGCCAGACGGTGAAACCCTCGGGGTGATGGTCGCGGCCGTCGCGGCCGGCGGAATGGGGCGTGCGGCCGAACTCGCCGGCCCAGACGATCAGCGTCTCGTCGAACAGGCCGCGGGCCTTCAGGTCGCGGATCAAGCCGGCGATGGCCTGGTCGGTGTCGAGCGCGTTCTTCTCGTGCCCGGCCTTGAGATTGCCGTGCTGGTCCCAGGTTCCGTTCGAGGCGCCGGGCGGGCAGCAGATTTCGACGAACCGCACGCCGCTCTCGACGAGCCGCCTTGCCCGCAAGCACTGGATGCCGTAGAGCCGCTTCGAGGGCACGTCGCTGTCGATGCCGTAAAGCTGGTGCGTGGCGGCCGTTTCGCGGCTCAGGTCGAGCACGTCGGGCGCCAGCGACTGCATGCGATAGGCCATCTCGTAATTCTTGATCGCACCTTCGACGCCGTCATCGGCGCCGAGCGAACGCGAGAACGAGCGGTCCTGGGCGATGAGCAGTTCGAGCTTGGCTTGCTGCACGCGGCCGTCGCGGTCGGCCGGCACGATGTTGTCGATCGGCGTGCCGTCGGCCTTTAGCAGCGTGGCCTGGTGGCTGGCCGGCAGGAAGCCGTTGGAGAAATTCTCCAGCCCGCCGCACGGCACGACGCCGAAACTGAGCACGACGAAGCCGGGCAGGTTGCGGTTTTCGCTGCCCAGGCCGTAGGTGGTCCACGAGCCGAAGCTGGGCCGGCCCGCGTTGTTCGAGCCGGTGTGCAGCCGCAGCACGCCGGTCGAATGGATCGGCAGATCGGCCTTCATCGAGCGAATCACCGCCAAGTCGTCGGCGCACCCGGCGATGTGCGGAAACAGATCGCTCACCGGCAAGCCCGACTCGCCGCGCCGCTTGAAAGCCCAGGGGCTTTTGAGCCATTGGCGGTTGCCGTTGGCCGTCGGGTTTTTCGATGCGGTGAACGGCTTGCCATCGAGTCCGTCGAGCTTTGGTTTTGGATCGAACGAATCGACGTGCGACACGCCGCCATCCATGAAGCAGAAGATCACGCGCTTCGCCCGCGGCGGAAAGTGGGGCGCCGGCAAGGGCGGTTCGCCTGGCGGCGCCGCGCCAGCCGCGGGCGAAGTTTCCGACAAGAGCCCGGCCAGCGCCACCAGGCCAAAGCCGTTGGCCGCCGTTGCCAGCGCCTCGCGCCGCGTGAGGGGCGAGGCCAGGCGTCCCGGACAGCAGGTTGTTTTGCGGGGGTTGAATTTCATGGGGCGTCCTCGGGCGCGTCGGTAGGGTGGGGCGCGAGCCACACGCGTTGTTCGGGCTGCAATGCGCGTGGGGCTCGCGCCCCACCCT
>DATKRK010000323.1:0-13996 GCA_035532215.1 Pirellulales bacterium
ATCCAGAGCATGCCTTCGGGCGCGCTCTCCGCGGGTTTTTCGTCGCGAACTTCAGTCGGTTCGATCTCGCCGGCATCCGGCACGCCCGCAACCGCCGGATCGGGCAGGCGGGGGCCTAAGTCGGGCGCGGCTTTCGCCTGCTTGATGCTGGGCGGATCGCAACATTCGGCCGATGCCGCCGAGGTCGGCGCCTGCTTGTCTGCCGTCTTGCCGGCTACAACATTCGCTTCGTCCTGGGCCGGTTTCGAGGGCTCGGTGCGAGCGTTGCCGGCGGCATAAATCAAGAACCCTGCCGCGACCGCCGCCGCGAACGAACCAATCACCAGCGGCCACCGGGAAGGCGCCGCCATTTCGGGGGCTTTTCTGCGTTTGCTCATGGAACTCGCTTTCTCGAGCCGCGATCGCGGCTGCCCGTACTACAAGTGTTCGATTTCTTTGCGCCTCGCCAAGATTTCATGCCGCGCCGGCGCAAACTACGCTTGCGCCAAAGTAGCAGGCACACTCCTGTGTGCCGTCGCCGACCCTGCGATGAAGTTTAAACCCGCTTCGGGCGACGGCACATGGAATGTGCCTGCTACTTTGGTTGCGGCCGAAGGCGGCGTTGGGTAATCCCCAATCACCGAGTATATCTCGGCGGGGGCCTTCGCGTCGAATTTGCCGCCCTACTGCAAAAACCGCTTGAGCACGTTGGCCGTGATCCGCGAAATGCCGTCGTCGACCGGCAAACTGCTGATATAGGAAATGGAACCCGTCGAAAACACGGCCCCGCCGCTGGGCGCGTCGAAGGCGACCATTTCGGCGCCGCCGTCCTCGGGATTGAGCCCCTTGGCCAGCAGCTTGACGTTGGCGGGCGAACTGGCCGAACGCTTGTCGGTCTCGTGCCCGGAGGCGCCCCCAGGGCAGCGCTCGTGCAGGCTGCGGGCGCCAAACTGGTCGCCCGTCTTCAAGCCGGTTCCGGCGAAGGCCCAATGATCGGCATCGACCACGCGATACGGCGCCGCGGTCATGATGCCGGCCGGCGTGAACACGACGCCGAGCAGGCGGGCTTCCGACTCGTTCCGCTTGGCGAAGCGGCTCTCGGCGCCGACGCCCTCGGGCCACAGGCCGCTGATCTTGCCGTTGTGGACGACCATCGTATCGTCGTCGCGCAACTCGACCTCGCAGTTCAGCCCGTTGCCGCCGAGATACATCAACCGGCCCCCTTCTTCGAAGACCCAACGCTTGACGCGGTCGTACATCGCGCGGGTCCAATACTCGGGGTGCGGACCGAGCATGAGCACCTTGTAGGCCGAAAGGTCCAAGACGCCGCGGTGTAATTGCGTTTCGCTATAGACGTCGCAGGCGAAGTTCTCGCGCTGGAGCCAGCCCAACAGCCGCCACTCGGTCGGCGCTACGTGGCAAGCCGAGCGGCCGACGATCGGATCGGTGATCGACTCGCTCAGTTCGACGTGGTTGATCGGCTCCGGCCGGTCGAACGAAATCGGAGCGTAGGTCTCACTGCCCCAGCTCTGGTGAGCGGGGTCGAGATAGCGCGGCAATTCAGTGCGGGCATGCACCGTCGGCGTGGCGGGCAGCGCGTCGGGATGGATGTAGTTGCCGCGACCGCCGAAATTGTTGTACGAGTTCCAATTGATGTCGGAAAGCAGCACCGCGACTGGCGCTTTCGGCCGCGCCGGCGCCACGACCCAAGGAAAAGCGAACTTCTGGCCCGAAGGAGTCGAAGCGTGGAAGTAGTAGAGCCCGCTGTGCTCGGGAGCGATCACTCGCTGGCCGTGGGCGGCGCTGGTATAGCCGACGTCGTTGAAGCGGGCGCCGGCGAGCGTGTAGTCGCCGTCGGGCGTGATCTGCACGACGGCGCGCGGCGCATGCTCGTCGTACCAGCCGAGCGGTTGGACGAGCTCTTTCTGCCAGCCGTAACGCCACAAGTCGAGCTTGTACGGCTCGACCGAGTGAACGCGGAACTCGGCGCCTTCACCGCTCTGCACGCACTTCGGCCAGGCGTAGCCCACCAGATTGTCGGAGAGCAGGCGAAACTGCCGCGGCTTTTCGCACGGCAGCGAAAGCCGGACGCGCTTCGAGCCGAAGCCCTCCTTGGCCAGCGTGACCAGGTAATCGCCCGCCGGCAGGTCGCCATACACGGCGCCGCTGGCGCGCGAGCGCAGCTCCCAAGACTTGCCTTCGAAGGCGAATTCCAAGAGCACTTCGGGCAATGCGGAGTAGCGTTCGTCGCTGACGTAGCCGATCAGCATGTTCAGTTCCTCGGTCGTAACTCCGGCAGTCCGACCTCCGCGGTTTCAATGAAGCTGGCGGCGACCACGAAAGTCGCTCTCGCCCTGGGCAAGATTCAAATTGCGAATTTAGAGTCGCTAGCACCGCCCAAAGCGCCGGCTCTGCGGCTCGATTATCGCGGTTCGCGCCCGATTGTCAAACTTCGATTCGGTCCTCAGGTGGAATGCACGGGCGGATTTCGGGTCGGTTGGCGAATGCATCCCGACGCGGTGATCGCCGACCTCGGCGTCGAGAACCGGCCCGACGTATGGGCGCGCGACCAGAATCCGTAGCGCAAGCGTCCTCGCTTGTGAGCCGATCCGTCGCCGCTCGTGCGGCAAAGCAAGCGAGGACGCTTGCTCTTCGCTGCGGCCCGGCCGCGTTATGCTGAAGCACAGCCTACGGCGACGGCTGGAGTCCTTGCCGCTGGGGACGTACAATGCAAAATGAACGAGGATCCACCATGACCATTCGCGCAATCTACGAAAACGGCGTTTTTCGGCCGACGGTGAAGGTCGATTTGCCGGACGCCTGTGAAGTCGAAGTCGAAATTCGCCAGATCAAAGGGGGATCGAGAATTCCATCGCTGGATGACGTTTACGCAATTCTTGGCAGGCGTCACTCATCGGGTGAACACGACTTGGCCGAAAGGCACAACGAGCATCAGCCATGACGGCCGTGTTTCTCGATACGGCATCGCCGAAGCATTTACCAACGACCGGCATTTTCAAGCCGCCGGGTTCGTCACGCGAATCGCGTTTTTTTGTCGGAAAGGAGCGTCCGCCGTGACCGTGCGCATTCGCCGCAAGCTCGATTCCGAAACGCTCTATCTGCCGGCGATGAAGCGACTGATTCTCGCGACCGCGATTCTACTCGTTCCAAGCGCCGTGCCGCGGATGAGGAGCTCCGGCGCCGAGCGATGGTTTGTCCCACGGGTTCCCGACCCGGAACGATTTGCTCTCGACATGCAGATTCGGCCTGCGCCTGTGGCGACCTGGGCGTTTGGTTATCCGTTCGTCTGTTATACCCAACTCGGTGGCGAGTTCAGAACGAAAGAGGGCTCGCTGCTGTTTTGGCCGTCCATGCACCAGCCTCCGCTTGGAAACCGCGCCTCGCTCGCCGCGCTGTTCGGCGACCTTGCCTTGGCGGCCGGCATCGGCATCGTGTTCGCCGTAGGTCGGTACCGGTTGGGGGCCAAACCGTCCAGGTCTGAGCCGAGGGAACTCCCACGCGATTCCGAGGACAACGCTTACCGGGCGCCTGCGAGCGAAGGGGACGGCGGAGCGTGACGTCGGCCTTCACCGCGGTCGCAACTCCAGCAGCCCGGCCGGCTTGAGCGGCGCCTGCAAGGCCAAATAGTGGTAGCCGCCGCCGGCCCAGACGGGCAGTTGGTCGTCGTAGTGCGGACTGCCGGGGTGGCCCGAGGCGGAGCCGACTTCGATTTCCCACAGCCCGAGCGCCGGATCGGCCATGTCGGACACCATCCGGTAGCCGCCGCCCAGCCAGGCGCCGTAGGCGGCGTCGGGCGAAGTGCTGGCTACGGTGTGGCCGTCGCCGCCGAGGGGCAGGCCGCTGCGATCGAGCAAGGCCCCCAGCTCGCCGCGGCTCGACAAAAAGTGCTTTTGCAGCAGCATGTGCAAGCGGCCCCAAGTCCACTGCGACATCTCGGGGCCGAGACGTTTCGCCAGATCGTCGAGCGCCGCGCACATCGCGGCCTGGACCGCCTCGCGCCGCGAGCGGCGGTGAAACCACCCTAGGCGGTCTTCCGCGATGAGCGCGGTCGCCAGCCCGCCGGCGTTCGGCGCCACCGTGCCGACCAACTCGCCGGCAAACCGCTCGGCGACGACCGTCTTGCACCAATGGTCATAAAAGATATTGAACACGGTCGCCGCGACGGAGTCGGGCGTGACTTGGAAATCCCATTTGGCCAACAACTCGGCGGCTTGCCGCACTCGCGGTTCGTTTGCGTCACCGAGCAAGCCTGCCAGATGCGGCACGACCGCCGCGGCGCGCTCGGAGCGGACGTCGAGCTGCAATTCCTGACAGTCTTCGGCCGTGACTTTCGGCAGGGCTTCCAGCCGCTGGCGGATGCGCCGCGCGCGGTAGCCGCCCGACCACGTGCCGGAAAGCGGGTAGGGGTAGTCGGCCGGCGCCAGACGGTTGTTGGCCGTGACGATCAAACCGCTGGCCGGATCTTTCTGGTGCGGCATGCCTTCGAACGGAATCAGGCCGTCCCACTGGTGCGCCGGATCCCAGCCGGGCCGATAGCCGCGCGTGGCGACTCGCCGCAAGGGAATCCGTCCGACGCTCTGATGGGCGATGTGGCCGTCGACGTCGGCGAACACCAGGTTGAAGGTCGGCACGAGCCACGGCCGCGAAGCTTCGCGAAATTCTTCGCACGAGGCGGCCCGGTTCATGCCGATCAAGGCGGGCAGCCAGCCGCAGGCCTGCGCGCCCAACCAGCGGACCGACACGGGACCGGCGCTGCGGGCGGCGGGCGGCAGATTCTCGTCGACGATCGGCCCGTTGCGCGACGAGCGGATGACCTTCGTCACGTGCTCGCCGCCGCGGATGTCGATTCGCTCTTCGCGGCGCCCAGCAGGCTCCCAGCGGCCGTCGAACAAGAAACAGTCGGGATGGGCCGGGTCGGTCTTCTCCTGGTACAGATCGCGCTGCGAGCAGATATTGTTGGTGATGCCCCAAGCGACGCGCCGGTTGCGGCCGAGCAGAATGGCGGGCATGCCGACCACCGACACGCCCACCACGTCGAACGAACCGCCCGTGAGGCGGATTTCGTGCCACATCGACACCGCGCCGAACGGCACGTGCGGATCGCTGGCCACGATTGGCTTGCCCGACGGCGTGCGCGAACCCGAGACGACCCAGTTGTTGCTGCCTTGCGAGCCGTCCTGATCGCTGACGGTTCGGCCGACTGCGCCGGAGACTTTGGCCGCGGGCGTGTACGAACCGGGCTGCACGATGCTCTCGTCGTCGACTTCGCCTTCGAGAAACGCCCGATAGAGCGGGCCGTCGCCCAAGGTCCGCATCGCCAATTCGGGCACGACGATTACCGGAAAGCGGCCGGTCAGATACCAGCGAAACTCGCCCATGATCGCCAGGCTGTCGGTCGGCAGCCAGGCTTCGGGCTCGTAATCGAGCAAGGCGAATTCGATCGGCAGGTTTTTGGCCTGGCGGCATTCTTCCATCAAGGCGTTGATGCCCGCGGTGTAGGCCGAAAGCAGCGTCTGGGTTTCTTCGGGCAGCGTCGGCCATTCGGCTTCGGCGATGTGCGACAGGCCGATGGTGCGCGACAGCACGTCGAGGTTCAATGCCTCAGCGCCTAGAGTCTCGCACAGCCGCCCGCGGGCTTTGCGTCGCAAAAAATCGAGTTGAAACAGCCGGTCTTGGGCCGTCGCGTAGCCGAAGGCGAAAAACAAATCGCGATCGTTGGCGGCGCTGACGTGCGGAATGCCCCAACGATCGCGGCGGATTTCGACCGCTTGTTCGAGGCCGTCGAATTGCCGCGAGCCGGCGAACGAAGGCACGCGCTTGCGGCATTCGTCGCGCCACCAGGCGTCGAATTGCTCGCGCGACATCCCCGCGTCGGCCGCCACCCGGGCGATCGGTTCGCCGGCGCCCAAACGGCGCAGCATCGTGTCACTGGTGGGGCGGCTCATGCTTTCAACTCCTCGCCAAGACGCTTGGCTAAAACTTCGGTTCTCACTCGTAGGTTATGCTTCAGCATAACCTTCTTCGCTCGTACGTTGTGCAATAGCACAACAGCCGCGTTATGCTGAAGCATAACCTACGCTGTCAATTCCTCGCGAAGACGTTGGATTAAGACTGCGGTGCGCGCCGCGTTCAGGTGCAGCGGATTGACGACCAGCTTGCCCTCGTCGAGCAAGGCGTGGCCGACGTAGACCGGCGGCTTGCCGCGACGCAGCCGGCGGCAAACTTCGAGCGCCGAACGGCCGAGCGACCGCTCGTCGATTGCAATTTCCAAAATCGGCAGGCTTTGCCCGTCGGCCGGCACGAGCGTGCGGCAGCAGACAGGCAAGCCTTCGAGCGCAGTCTCGACCTGGGCGAGGTGCTCGCGCAGCTCGGCGAGCTGGCGATCGTAGGCGCCGGCGGTGAACAGCTTGATCGCGGTCAAAAGGGCGACGATCTGCTCTTTCGAGACTTTCATGCCGCGGCCGATGCCGTGCCGAGGCAAGCCGGCGAGCCGCGAGCGGTCGATCAAGTTTTCCGGCGGTTCCCACAACTCGAAATGGTCGTCCATGTCGAGCATTTGCAGCGCCGCGGCGCCGACCAGATCGCGCCGGCCGCAAAGAATGCCCGTGGCTTGCGGGCCGCGAATTCCCTTGCCGCCGCTGAACGCCACCAGATCGGCGCCGGCCGCTAAAATCGCTCGCAGATTCGTTCTGGGCGGAACTTCGCCGGCCGCGTCGACCAGTACGGGCAGCCCGCGAGCGTGCGCCGCGGCGACCACCTCGGCCAGCGGCGGGCGAGCGTGCGCGTCGTACACATAGAACACGCCGGCGGTCGCGGGACCGAACGCCGCGACGTATTCCCAGGCTTCGGCCCGGCGGACGCCGGCGCCGGCGACCATCTCGTGGAAGCCGACTTCGACCAACTTCACGCCGGCCGCGCGGACGGCGTGGTCGTAGCCGTTGCGCTGCTCGCGGGCCATGACAAATTCATTGGGAAACCCGTGGCAGTGGGGCAATTGCTCCATGCGGCCCAGGTCGTAGCCGGTGAGGATGGCCGCGGCGCCGAGAGTCAAGGCCGAGGCGGCGCCGGCCGTGACCAGTCCCGCTTCGGCGCCGGTGGCTTCGGCGATCACGCGGCAAGCCAGCCCTTGCAACTGGTCGAGCGGGATCGATTCTCGCGCCGCTTCGCAAAACGCTACGAGCACCTCTTCCGGCATCGGCGCCCCGCCCAAGCGCGTGACGGCCCCCGAGACGTTGATAATTGGCGCCAGCCCCCACTTTTCATACACGCTCATGCTCGCTCCGACGGTTCCTCATTCGCCTTCAATGCCCACTAGTTGAAGCGGCGGAATGGGCAGCGTCAAGCGGCGATAGATATTGCACGCGGAGGCGCGGAGCCGCAGAGAATGTAAAAAGATTGACTTTCCGCGGCTCCGCGCCTCCGCGTGAGCACATGCCCGCTCGCAAGGCGCCGCTGCCGCGAACTGTTACGCTGGTTCCGGATCGATCTCGGCTCGGGGCTTGCTCTCGGCGCCGCTGGCGCCGTCGGAACCATTCGAGCCGTTAGCGGTTTCGGCCGTTTCGCGAACAGGGCTGCTCGTCTCGCAGTTGGGGGCGCCGTCGCCGTTGGGCGCGGCGGCAAGCGGGGCGGGAGCTTCCGGTACAGGCCGAGTGGGCTGCGGTCGGGCGGCGAAGCGCTCTTTGACCCAAGCCAGCCACCCGTTACTGGGCAGGCCGTAGGGGCGGAACTTTTCGAGCGCGCCGGCTTCCTCGCTGTGGAACAAGGCCCGTTGCGGCCCGAGGCGGCTGGCCACGGGCGAATCGATCAGCGAGCTGGAATCGTTCTGGCTCATTTGGAACAGTACGCGCAGTTCCAGTTCGCGCATCGCCTGGCGATCGAAGGTGCGCTGCAGGTTGTTGAGCGTGTCGCACCACGCGAGCAAGCTGATGCCCAGGCCCGGCCCTTCGCGCAGGATGTTGCCAAGCTGCTGCGAGGGGCTGAGCGTCTGCTCTTCGCCCATCCGGCCGAAGCCAAAATCGTCTTCTTTCTTGCGCAGGTCGCGGAACCGCTGCAAGTCGTGAATGACGAGGAACCACGGCGGAGCGTCGGTCTGGCCCGCCGCCTGGCGCCTGGAAACCTCGCCGGCGACCTCGGAGAGGAACGCCGGCACGTCTCGCAAGCCGCCAACGCGGACGTTATGCGGAAAAATCGACGCGACCTTGTTGAAGTAGCCGGCGTTGGGCGATTCGGGCGGAGTGCCGTCGAGGATGAAGAACCGCACTTCGCCTTGGTCCGTCGGCAAAGGCGAAAGCTGCGCCGCCAGGCCGATCAACGCGCCCGACAAAATCCCGATCGCCTGCAAGTCGTTCTGGCCGATCAACAGCAGGTTGTGCCCGCTCTGCCGCCGCATGAGGGCCGCGGTCGGGTCTTTGATGGCCACCGGATCGCCCAGGAAGGCCAGCGGCGGGAGGTTGCCCAGGTCGTGCCAGCCAGGGGCGCGCAACAGCGGATCGAGCAGCGGGTTCTTGTCGAACATGCCCGGCACGTTCCCTTCGAACACGATCTGCGGATACTGCTTGTCGCCGTTTTTCGCGTGCGAGAATTCCCGGATCCGCTTGAGATAATCTTCCTTGTCGACGTCGGGCAGGAAGGCCACCTGGAACGGATGGTTGGCGTCGGGCAGACCGCCCGCGTCGTTGTAGATCGCTTCGCCGGGGCGCGAGAGCAAGCGGGCCGCCGAGTTCTCTTCGCTCAGAATCAAGTGCGCGTCGGCGTCGCTGCACTGCAAGGCGATGCGCACGCCCATCTGGCCGAGCGTCGTGCGGGCCAGCGAGTAGGCGCCGCCCAAGGTCTGCGAGCCCAACAGCACGTGGATGCCGAAGGCACGGCCTTGCCGCACCAGGCGGTCGAACAGCAGGCCGACGTCTTGGGCGACCTTGTCGTCTTCGACGAAGAACTCCTGGAACTCGTCGATGATCAGCATGATTCGCGGCAGCGATTCGCCGGTGACGCGGCGATAGCTGGCCACGTCCTGGGCGCCGGTGTCGCGGAACTTTTCGCCGCGGACCTTCAGTTCGACGTCGAGCCGCTGCAAGACGCTCAAGCCAAACTCGCGATCGCTTTCCACCGAGACCACGCGCGCGTGCGGCAGGGCGAAGGTGGCGTAGGTCTTGAATTCGACGCCCTTCTTGAAGTCGATCAGGTACAACTCGATCTCTTCCGGGCTGTAGACCAAGGCCAGGTTGGTGATCAGCGTGTGCAGCAAGGTCGATTTACCCGAGCCGGTTTTGCCGGCGACCAGCACGTGCTGCGAGGTGCCTTTGCCCAGCTCGAGGTGCTGCTGCTTGGTGGCGCCGGCCGGACCGAGCGAAACGCGGATGCCGCCGCGCGTGTCGCCTTTCCACCAATCGTCGGCTTTGGGGGCGATGACGCGGAACGGGACTTCGACCTTGCTGGCGTTCTTGGCGCTTTCGCCCGCCCGGCGGACGATCTGCGTGAACACGTCGACCGACGGCGGCCGGTCGAGTTCCAGCGGCAGCGAGCCGAAATTCGGATCCTTCCAGACGAATTTGTCTTCCTGCCAGACGAAGTTGACGCAGTGTTGCTCCAGGTCCGATAGCTTGAAGCCTGGCGGCATCTGCATCTTCGTATCGACGCTGATCAGCGTGTGTACGCCGCAACGGGCGCCGCTGGAGACGATGCTCACCAGCCGGCGGCAGGCCGCATCGCTGAAATTCGCCGGGAAGTTGGCCACGACCAGGTAGCGGAACGGCTCGGCCACCTCGCCCGCCTCGGCGTTGTAATCCTCGATCGTTTCGAATTCGTTGCGCAGGTACTTCTGGATCACCACTTCCATCTGTTCGGTCAAATCGGCCAGCCGCGTTTCGATCTGGCCCGACTCGGTCCAGATGCGGGCGCCGATCAACTGCTCCTCGAAGTCGGCCAGGTGCATGAAGGCGGCGAAGTTCTGGCCCAGGCCGATCGGGTCGATCACCGTGTAGCGCACCTTGCCCGGCGGGATGGTCGTCGACAACCGCAACATCGCGGCCTGCATGACTTCGATCGCCCGGTCGCGGGCTTTGCCTTGGGACTTGAACAGCACCGAACTGCATTCCGGGAACGACAACAGCGCCGGCTGCGAAATGGTGGGTAATTGGAAGCGGCCTTCCAGCACGGTTTCCGACTTGTCGGCCATGGCCGACAAACCGTCGATATCCGGGGCGTGGTCTTCTTCCTGGGGGCCTTCGTCGCTGAACTGCCGCGGGCCGGCCTGCCAACCGCCGACGCGAACCACCGGCGGCACTGCGGCGGCCGGCTTCCAGGCGTCGGTCAACAGCGCATCCCAAGAAGGAAAGAGCTGCCCGCAGAACTCGTTGATTTCGCCGGCTTCGCGTTCGACGGCCGCCGCGCCTTGTTTCCAGCGGTCGATGCGACGCTGCCGGACCGTTTCGACCGCGCGGCGGCCTTCGGCCGTGGCCTGCTCGTGCTGGGCCTTGAGCTTTGCGAGTTCCTGCTCGAACTTGACGGGAAGCTCGGCCCGCCGCTGCTTGATTTGCGCTTCGGCCTTTGCGAGCGCGGCATCTCGGCGTTTGTTCAGTTCGGCCAATTGGCGGTCGTGTTTGTCCTTGGCCTTGGCCAGCGTTTGATCGCGAGCAGTGACGGCATTGGCAAGCCGCGTGCGGCAGGCTTCTTCGATCTTGGCCTCGTCGCGCTTGGCTCGTTCTTCGATGGCCGCCTTTTCCTTGCGATAGGCCGCCAACGCCACCTGTTGCCACTGCTGGCGGGCCAACTCGGTATAGGCCAAGGCATGCGCGAAGGGGGTATAGGCCGCGTGTACGTGGCCGCTGGCCGTGGAACGCAAGATGACCCACAACAAGAGCGTCAAGAACAATCCGCCGCCCAAGCCGGCGCCGACCGTAGCTGGAATTTGAGTATCTTTGCCCTGCATGGCGAAGAAGGCGGCGGCGGCCAGAATCGCGGCGAACAGAATGTAGAAGCCGACCATCTTGCCGAGCGTGATGAACCGCGGCAGCTTGAGGGCTTTCAGTTCGGCCAGCTTGGCGTCGGCGACTTTGAGCCCTTCTTGCATGGCGGCCTGCAAGTTGACGCCGGCCTGCAAGGCGGCAGGGGGCGCCGGAGCCTCGGCCAAAGCCGCCCGTTGGTAGGTCTTGAGCAGGTGCTTGGCTTCGTTGCGGCGCGTTTCGATGCCTTCGCCGGCCGGGTCGGCGCCGGTGTCCAAGTCGCCGTATTTGGCCTTCAAGCCGTTTTTGCCGGCCTCGGCGATGCCGTGAACCTCGAAGTGCGAGTCTTCGCGAGTCGTTTCGGCTTCGACCCGTTCTTTTTCGCACTCGGCGGTGGCCGTTTCGCTGACCTGGCGATAGGTGGTTTCGATCTCGTCGTTGGCCTTCTGCACGGCCGAAGTGACGCGCTCGCGCTCGGCCTTGAATTCGTCCTCAGCCGCTTGCAGTTCAGCGGCCCGCCGGGCATCGACGGCGGCCAAGACTTCCTGGAACTCTTGCTCGGCTGCTTCGAGCTTGGCGGCGAGTTGTTCTTCGCTGTGGTCGGCCGCTTGCTCTTGGACGAGCCGGCCCATATCGACGAGGATTTGGCGTTGCCGCCGGATCAGATCAGCTTCAGACATGTCGGCGTCACGCTTCCCACTGCTGGTAGAATGGCTGCTGGAGGAATTACGGTCAGGTGCATTCTTGATAGGCTTGGTTGAAGACCAGCGCCAGGCGGCGCACGCGGTCGAGAGTCATGCGAACTTGCGGCTCCAGCGGTTCGATGTATTCGGCTTCGAAGTCGGCGCGGCGCACGTCGGTCCAAACCTCTTTGGTTTCGTCCCAACGGAGCTTGAGCGTTTTCATGGCGTCCTGCAGGCGGCCGACGCCGGAGGTCAGGTCAGGGGCTTTCATGGGCGGTCCTTCTCGACAGTCTTGTGTTCCTCATCAACTTGCAGGCGGCGGCCCGTCAACTAGCCAGGCGGCGGATTGACGCCCGGCGGGGCTTGTTCCGCCGCGGGCGGCGCGTTCGAGGCTGCTGGATTGGAAGCCGGGGCGGCGCCCGACGGCTGCGCGGCGCTGGGAGCGGCGCTTTGCACGCTCGCCGGTTCGCTGCCGACGGCCATGCTGACCGAGGCGCCCGGTGGCGCCTGCACGCTCATGTACGCTTCGAGCGCGGTGAGCATGCGGTTCAAGTCGGCCATCGCCTTGGGCAGTTCGCCGGCGATTACGTTGCCCAGTTCTTGTGCGGGGCCGCGATATTCGCCGACTTCCTCTTCCAAAATGCGGCTCCACTTCTTCACCGCTTTGATTTTCTGCTCGGCTTCCTCCAGGCGAAGTTGCGCTTTCTTCAAGGCCACTTTCTGGTCGGTGCAGTCGGGCGTGCGATCGCCGAACGACTGCATGCGGCAGCGTTCCAGATCGGCGCGGGCGTTGGTGACCGCCTCTTCGCGCTTGCGAAACTCGCTTTGCCACTGCTTCAGCAAATCGTGTTGAAACCAATCCAGCCCGCGGTTGACGGCCATTTCGGTGACGGCGAGCGCCTCTTTGCCCTCGGTCTGGAACTTCGCAATCGCGTTCTTCAGCTCTTCGAGAGCCGCAACGGAATGGACGCCGGCCGAACCGTTCATCGGTGCTCCTTCTGTTTGACTTTGATTCCCGAATCCGTGAAATGCCGCGCCGGAGCTCAGCGTCGCGCGCGTGTCGCCTGCTCGACGCCCCGGCCCTCGCCACGCGCCCCCCGAACGCGAGAACGTCGCTTCGCACGCCGTGCGAATTGGAATTTCGTGCTTACCGCTGTTGCAGGTAATCTTCGACGCGCTCGGCCTTGCGCAGCAGGAACGGAATGTGTTCGTTGCTGGCTTCGACAAACCGCCGGATGGCGATCATCGTTTGTTCGAATTCGGCGACGAATTTCAGGTTTTCTTGATCGCGCCAGCTCTGGCTGAGCGAGCCCAATTGGCCGTGCAGCACTTGCATCCGGTTTTCCAGGTCGCCATTGAAGACTTTCAAGGCCTGGGCGAAACGACGCACTTCTTGGGGATCGACGATGGCTTGAGACATGAGAACTCCTATCGCGATATAAGATGCCTTTATTGTGTGCCCTGCGCGGCGCGTGGTCAAGCAACTTGGCGAGAAGGAATCGCCTTAAAATCGCGCTGCCGTGATGATTAGTCCGGCGGTCGCTTGCGGTCGAGGAGGAAGAGGCAAACCGCGGCGGCCATGCCTGCGCCGCCGGCGCATGAAAAAGCCCCGACCCTTTCATTGGCGGGGCTTGATCGGATTGCGCGCGGAACCGCGCCGGCGCTGCCGGCTAGTGATTGAATTGCTAGACGTTTAGTAAATTCCAAAGCCGACGTAAGCGCCCGGACCATAGCCGTAGTTTCGATATCCGTAACCATAGCCCGGGCCCCAATATCGTCCGGGACCGTAGTAGCGCGGTCCATAATATCGAGGCCCATAATAGGGGCGAGCGAACGGCGGGAAGGCAAGTCTTGCGGCGGCCCGCGCGACGCGACGTAGATAAAAGTACGGCTGGGCTTGCGCGGCCGGGGCGACCGCAAAAGTGAGCGTGCCGAGCAAGGCTGCGGCTAATATGAAGCGTTTCATGGTCTCGATCTCCTCTTAATCGTTAAGTGCGCCTCTATTCGGTTTACGCATTCGAGCTTCGATGGGTCGATTTTCTCGTCGCCCAACGAGCTGCGACCCACGAAAACTGAGGAATACACGCTGCATGCCAAACGCCGCCTCCGGGTCGTTAAAGATTCAAGGGCAAGGCGTTGCGTGCATGGGGATCGGCAAGCTGCCGCGGCGAGCGGCGGAAAATCGCATCAAATTGATTCCGCGCGAGACGCTCGCGGCTTCTTGCGGGGTGTAAAAAGAACGCCGCAAAGCACCGCCCTTGATGCCCGCGAATCAATTATTTGGCGATTGTGTTTTTTCGGCCCTTGTCGAGATTGGACCTCGTCGGCTAGAATCACCCTCGGCGACGGACGAGTGGCTTCGATCGCGGCAAA
>DATKRK010000324.1:0-36446 GCA_035532215.1 Pirellulales bacterium
CGCTCGTGCTCCCGGCCTCCTCGGCGAAGGAGCGTGTACTCCGCAGCGGCGGCCTTCCCCGTCGTTTAGCCGGGTCGGCTCTCGCATCACCCTTTTCGGGGCCTGCTCGGCGTTCACTCACGTTACGGCCTGCTTGCTCGCAGAATCGCCATTGCGATCCTTTCCATCGAAGGCTTCGACGGCTTCGTTACCTCCACCGCCGCTGGTGATTACTTCCGGCTGGAGCAACCAGTTGCCGGGCGGGCCCTTCACCCGCTGGGAAACCAACACCTTTCCACGGCGCACTAAACGCCTGGGCTACATAAAAGTTTTCCGCGTTTGAGTCATCGAACGAAAGATGCCCCGTCGTGGCCGAACAAAAACAGGACAAACGATCTCGTTACAGAATCACGATTTTGCGCAGCCTAGGCTCAGCCGCCAGCCACCCGACTGTCAAAATGGCTTCGAAGAGGCAACAACCATCCGAACAGCGGGAAGGGCGCCGCTTCTACTTGTTGCTTCCTCGAAAGCCGAACCCCTGCCCCGAGCCAGCTTCCTTCCACTCGACTTTGCGTTCGAATCGATCGCCCCGCGAGCACGATACATTCCATTCTAGCTGCTCATAGCCGCGGCGGAGGGCGACGATCCGGTGTTCGCCGGGCGGGAGGCGAATGATCGCCGGATCGTCGGCGGGAATGTCGACCGGCCGGCCGTCGACGTCCAGCCGGCTGCCTTGCCGCTGGTCGACGGGCCAATCGAGTTCCAGCGTCGCGGGCCGCATCAAAAATGCTAACAGACCGATCACCGGAACGCTCACGGCAACCCCTAGGCCCACGCCGAGCAGCCAATTCTTTTTGCGGGCGTCCATCGTCGCCAGCCGGCCCGCCGGAGCGCCGGCCGGCTTGGTCGCCGGCGCCGATTTGGGCTCGGCGGGCGCCGGGCGATCGATGACGACTGCCGCCGGCGATTCCGGCGCCGGCGCCGTTGCGGGCGTTGCGGCCGTTTGGCGAGGCCGCGCCGGAATCGTTTGCACCGCGATCGAAGCTACGGCGGAGTCGGCTGCGACACGGGGCGCCTCGTCGGAATTCGACAGTTGGCTGAAGAACGACCCCAGGCCATCGTCGTTGCGCCGCGGTTCGTCGAGTGGCGCGGGAAACGGCGTTTCGGAAACCGCGGGCGCCGGAATGACGGGCGCCGAAGCATTCGGCGGCGGGGGCAGCGGCGGCGGAGTCGGCTGCGCCTGTTTGCCTTCGGGCGTAAACGGAAACAACGCTTCGGCGACTTCCGCCGGCGACTGATAGCGCTCGTCGGGACTGCGCTTGAGCATCTTGGCGACGACGCGATCGAGCCCGGGGGGAAGCTCTTCGCGAAAGCCCGAAGGCGCCGGCGCGTCTTGCGTGACGCGAGCCACCAGCTTTTCGGCGTAGTTCGCGCCCTCGAAAGGCAGTCGCCCAGAGAGCAGCTTGAACAGCGTACAGCCGAGGCTGAAAATATCCGAGCGGACGTCGGCCAACTCGGTCTGCTCCACCTGTTCCGGGGCAATATAGTCGGCCGTGCCCATGATCTGCCCCGCTTCGCGCAGGGCCGCCTCTTCGGGCGATTCGGCGCCCATCAGCCGGGCCAGGCCGAGGTCGAGAATCTTGACCGACGGGCGGCTGAAGGGCTGCGGATCTTCGACGAGCAAGTTTTCGGGTTTGATATCGCGATGCACCAGGCCGCGTTCGTGGGCGTGCTGCAAGCCGATCGCCGCCTGCCGGATGCACTCGCAGGCCCAATCGATCGGCAGCGTTCCGTATTTTTGCAGCCAGACTCGCAGGTCCTGCCCGCGGCCGTACTCCATGACCAGAAAGTGCGTGCTGCCGACGCAGTCGGCGTCGTAGGCGGCGATGATGTTCGGATGGCTGAGCGCGCAGAGCAGCCGCACTTCGGCCTTGAAGCGGGTCATGGCCAGCGGGTTCGAGACGATCGACTTGTTCATCACCTTCAGTGCGACCACGCGGTCGGTCATGGCGTGATGGGCCGTAAATACCACGCCCATGCCGCCGCCCCCCAAGCGATCGAGCAGCTTGTACTTGCCCATGAACAGCGTGTGGCGACCGCCGAGCAACTGCCTGGCTTGCCAATCGGTGATCCAGCCCAACGCCGTGAATTCTCGGGCCCACTCGGCGGCCGTCCGCTCGGGGGCCTCAGCCAGCCGGCGCTCGGCTTGGGTCCATTGTTCGCTCGACAGCAAGCGGCTCTTCTCGAGGAGCGTAAAAAAGTCTGGACCCGTCGTCACATCCACCGCGGCTTCTCCGTGGCAGCGAATCTTCGCAATCGCCGTCGCCTCGAGTGCTCTGCCAGCCAAGTTTTGACGAATGCTAGCGGCCAGGGGGGCTGGCGGCAGAGCCTAGGCGAAGCCCCAGTTCGCTGGGGCATCGCTTCGCTCTGCCGCCAGCCACCCCCGCTGCTTGAAATTGCCAACCCCAATTCCTAGACCTGACAATGCACTAGGCCTCTAGCCGAGTATAACCGGCGTGGCCTTCGAATGCGCAAGCCGGGTCGGCCTGGCCGTTTCCAGCCGCCCCCCCGGCGGATGCCCGCCCTTGGCATTCCGCCGCGCGGAATTGTAACCTGATCTGCTGCGGACGCCACTCGGCGGGTGAGGGTCGTCCGGCGGGCTGCAACGAAAATAATCATCTCAGCGATAGACGTTCACAGGAGCCGCGCAACGATGGCAACGGTCAAGATGGTCGAATACGAGCACGCCAGCGCCGAGGTCAAAGCCGTCTACGACGACATCATGGCCACTCGGAAGATCGATTGGATCAATAATTTTTGGAAAGTGCTGGCCCATCATCCGCCCACGCTCAAGCGCACCTGGGAAAGCCTCAAAGAGGTGATGGGGCCCGGCGCCCTCGACCCGCTGACCAAAGAGCTGATCTACCTGGCGGTCAGCGCCTCGAACCAATGCGGCTATTGCACTGCGTCGCACACGGCGGCCGCTCGCAAGGCCGGCATGACCGACGGGATGCTCGGAGAGCTGATGGCCGTGGTCGGCATGGCCAACGAAACGAACCGCCTCGTCAGCGGCTATCTGGTGGAAATCGACGAGCGGTTCCGCACGCCTCGGCCGCCCAAGTCGCCAAATTTGTAGCTTTGAGCCCGATGAGATATCATCGGATTCGCAGTTTTCGCTAGTGCGTCTTGAACTGGAGATCCTCATGCTCCGGGTTGCAAGAGTCCGCCTTTGCCAGTCAGCAACCCTCGGCTGGCTGATCGCGGCCGCCATCGCCGGCTTGCCGTTCCTCGCCCGTGCGGCAGATGCTGCGCAAAAAGGCTCGCGAGAACAGGAGAAAGCGGGTCGGAAACAAGCTGCGTCGGGACGGTTGAACGAGACGGCGGCTGACGAGGAAGGCTTGCCGCCGGACGGCGGCTCGAAGCAAATCGAGAAAACCGGCGCCGGCGAAGAAGACGTCGACTACGATCAGCCCGTCCATAAGACCAATGCCGAGTGGAAGAAGCTGCTGACGCGAAAGCAATATCGCGTGACTCGGCTCGGTGAGACCGAACCTCCGTTCAGGGGCAAGTATTGGCGGACCAAGCAGCACGGCACGTACCGTTGCGCGTGCTGCGACGCTCCGCTGTTCAGCTCGGACGCCAAGTTCGACTCGGGCACGGGCTGGCCCAGCTTTTGGGCGCCCGTCAAAGACAAGCGGATCAGCGGCCGACCCGACCTCAGCGACGGCAGCTTGCGGATCGAAGTGCTTTGCACGCGCTGCGACGCCCATTTGGGCCACGTGTTCGACGACGGCCCGGCGCCCACCGGCCTGCGCTACTGCATCAATTCGGCCGCGCTCGAACTCCAAGCGACCGCCGGCGCCGGCGGGAATTCCAAGACCGAAAAGTCCAACGCCACGAAAGCCGGGACGAAGGCTCGTTCGAGGCAAGCCCGCACGGGCTCACCGTAGATGTGGCATCCTGCCGCTTTTCTAAACGCGGCAAGGATGCCGCGTCTACGGGAACGCGTCTCGCGGCGTTCCGAGCAGTCGCGCGGCCCTGGCAATACGCTCGTCGATCTATTACCTTCGTACAGCAGTGTAGAAGGTAGAAGCGGCATCCTGCCGCTTTTTTAACACGCGGCAGGGATGCCCCGTCTACGCCCGTCAATCCAGCGAATCTGCATGCGTTTTCACGAGTTATTGCTGAAGAACCTGATCCGCCGCAAGTTGCGTTCGCTGCTGACTATCAGCGGCGTCGCCGTGGCCATCGCCACCGTGGTGACGCTGGTGGGCGTCTCGAGCGGCCTGAAAAAATCGGCGACCGAGGCCTTCCAAAGCCACGGCGTCGACCTGGTCGTGGTGCGCGCGGGGACCGTGCAGCGCGTGGCGAGCAGCATGAACGAAGATTTGGCTGCACGGCTGGCGGCGATGGCCGGAGTGGCCGACGTGGTTCCCTCGCTGACCGACGTCGTTTCGATCAGCGGCGAAGGGCTGGTGGGCGTGCCCGTTCACGGCTGGCCGCCCGATTCGCACGTTTGGGACACGCTGCACGTCGCCGACGGACGCCGCCTGCGGAGCGACGACCGAGGCGACGTCGTGCTGGGCAGTCTGCTGGCCCATAATCTCGAAAAGAGCCTGGGCGACGAAGTCGAAATCGAGCAGCAGAATTTCAAGGTCGTCGGCATCTATGAAAGCTCGAGCGTTTATGAAAGCGGCGCCGCCGTCGTGCCGCTCGCCGATCTGCAGGAATTGATGGATCGCGCGGGGCAGGTCTCCGAGTTCATGCTGATGCTCGACGCCAACCTTGCCAACCGTAAGGCGACGCTCGAAAATCTCAAATCGCAAATTGCCAAGCTGCGCGACGACCGCGGCAAGCCGCTGGGATTGTCCGCCATGGAAACCGAGGACTACGTCAGCCACGATTTGGAGATTCAGTTGGCCGGGGATATGGCCTGGGCCACGTCGTTGATCGCCTTGTCGATCGGATCGGTCGGCGTGCTGAACACGATGCTGATGTCGGTGTTGGAACGCACGCAGGAGATCGGCGTGTTGCGGGCGATCGGCTGGCCGAAGTTGCGAATCATCGAGATGATCGTCGGCGAATCGTGCGTGCTGAGCGTGGCGGGCGCCTGCCTGGGAATGCTGGCCGCCGTGACGCTCACGGCCGCCCTCAGCCGGCTGCCCGCCGCCAGCGGTTTGATTCGCGGCGATACTTCGCTGGGCGTGCTGGCCGCCGGGCTGGCCGTGGCGGGCCTGATGGGTCTCGTCGGGTCGCTGTACCCGGCCCTCCGCGGCGCCGGACTGCGACCGACCGAGGCGTTGCACTATGAATGACATTCGCTTTGCTCGCCGCACGTCCGCCGCGGCGCTGCTTTCGCCAACTTTCCGACGAGGCGTTTCGACATGCGGTTCGTAACGTTCGTCGCCAAGAACCTGATGCGCCGTCCGGGTCGCACGTCGCTAACCGTGTTGGGCATTTCCCTGGCGGTGGCCGCCGCCGTCTCGCTGATCGGCGTCTCCGAAGGCTTCGAGCGATCGTACTTCGAGCTCTACACGGGCTACGGCGTCGATCTGGTGGTGCAGCGGTCCGGGCGGTCGCAGCAAATCGCCAGCGGGTTGAATGAAGATTTGGGCGACCGCATGCGCCGCTTGCCCGGCGTGAAACAGGTCATCGGCGGCCTGGTCGACATCGTCTCGTTCGAGGAGGCCGACCTGTTCGTCGTGCTCGTCAACGGCTGGACCCGCGACTGCCCGACGATCCAGCGTTACAAGATGATCTCTGGGCGGCGGTTCGTTGGCTCCGACCAGGAGGCGGTGCTGTTGGGCAAGACGTTGGCCAGTAATCTCGGCAAGCATGTCGGCGACGACCTCGACCTGTACGGGCGGAAGTTCGAAGTCATCGGCGTCTACCAGAGCCGGAACGTCTATGAAAACAGCTTCGTGCTCATGCCCATCGACGTGCTGCAAAAGCTCACCGATCGGCCCGGCCAGGTGACGGGTTTCACGATCGAAGCCGACCCGCGAGCTACGCCCGAGCAAATCGACGAAATCAAGCGCCGCATCGAAGCGCTGGAACCGCGCCTGGCGGTGCTGCCGACCGCCGAGTTCGTCGGCAGCATCGCCCATATCCGCGCGGCCCAGGCCATGGCCTGGCTGACCTCGACCGTGGCCATGATCCTCGGCGGAATCGGCGTGCTAAACACGATGATCATGTCGGTCTCCGAACGCACGCGCGAGCTGGGCGTATTGCGGGCCATCGGTTGGCCGCGGCGCCGCGTGGTGCGGATGATCCTCTCCGAGTCGGTATTCATCGCGCTGGCCGGTGCGGCGGTCGGCACGGCCGGCGGCCTGCTGCTTCCGGAAATCTTGGGCCGAATTCGCATCACGGCGGGCTTTATCTCCGGGCACGTGGCGCCCGGCATCATCCTCGAAGGCGTCGCGCTCGCGCTGGCGATGGGGCTGATCGGGGCGGCCTACCCGGCCTATTACGGCGCCGGTTTGCATCCGGTCGACGCGTTACGGCATAAGTAACCGCGGCGAGCGTCTGTGCTTGCTTGGCATGATGCTAGCAGCGGGAATGATACTCTCATTGTTTGGATGCGAGAAATCGTCGCCGAGCTCTCCGTGTGCTTGCGGCCGCATCGAATTACGGGTTCCTCTTCTCTGTTCCAGATGGTTCTGAGGTTGCGCTTTTCGTTCGCATGCCATCGTTCTCGATGCAGCTTTACTTGCCGGTCGCAACGCCTGACGAAGCCGGAACAGAGAAGAGGAACCCGTAATTGCCTCGCTTGCGAATTGCCTCATCCTCCAAAAATCAAGATGATCTCTAAAGCTAGCGGCAAGCGTTGCCGGTGCAATTCCGCTCACGGTCATCGAATTTCGCTGCCGGATGGCGCGGCGGCGGCGATTCCACCGATGCGGACTGCATCTGCCGGATGCCACGGCGGTTGCGATTCCACCGACGCGAACTGCGTGTAGGGCCGACCGAGCGGAACGACCTCGACCCTGTTCAGGACTTCGCGAACGTTGTCGAAAGATTGCGCTACCGTGGCGGCGAGAGCTTGAAGGTATTGCGTTGGCACGCGTCCCCGCAGTACGACGCGCCCGTCGTGCTCCTCGCACGTCAAGTGCCGTAAGGGCACAAATGGACTCGATCGCAATCGTGCTGCGATGGAATCAGCCAGTGAAGGCAATTGCAGTTCAAGCCGCCGCGGGCCAAGGCCCGAACCGCGCAATCGCTCGATATGTCCGCCGAGCGGTCTGGGCCCCGTCGCTTCGAGACTTCTCGTCGCTAACCACCATGAATCAAGGTCGCCGGGAAACGCCTGGCTTTCGTGGAATGCCATAGTCGAACACCGCCTGATTTGCATGGCGCCCCCAAGAGAGAGAAACGTTGGATCCTGGCCGAAGCGCGCCCGAGCGGACGGCTGCGCCAGCGGTTCGGCCCTTGCGCATTGGCTTGCCGCGCAGTATGCTAGCCGGGGGTTGCGGCTCGTTCGCGCCTGTTTTTTTTTCGCTTCGCACGTTCCAACGGGAGTCTTGGATGTTTGCCGCCGAACCGCCGCAGACGAATTACGATCTCCATTTCCACGCGGCCGGCGTTCCGGTGCGGGTACACCCTTGGTTCTGGCTGATGAGCCTGCTGTTGGGCGTCGGCTCGTTTAACAAGCCCAATCCGCCGCAAGAGATCATCCTCTGGGTCGGCGTGGTGTTCGTCTCGATTCTGGTCCACGAACTGGGCCACGTCGCCGCCTTCCGCTATTTCGGCCAACGCGCCAAAGTGGTGCTCTATTCGTTCGGCGGCCTGGCGATGCCCGACGAGCGCGACGTCTACCGCGGCTACGACGATTATTCTTCGTCGTACCACCGCGAGGAGCGCGGAGCGGGCGCCGAAATGATGATCGCCTTTGCCGGTCCCTTGGCCGGGTTCCTGTTCGCCGTACTGGTGTTTGCCATCATCGCCGCATCCGGTCACGAACCGTCGATCCGCCTCGGCGGGCCGACGGCGTTCGAAATTCGCTTCGCCCCCTTTCGCTGGGAAAACCTCGATCTCCTGTTCAGGCAGTTATTGTTCGTCAACGTCTTCTGGGGGCTGATCAACTTGTTGCCCGTGTTTCCGCTGGACGGCGGGCAGATCTCGCGGCACTTCCTCACGAAGTTCAATCCCGGCGAGGGGCTGCGGCAGTCGATCTTGGTCTCGATCTTCGTCGCCATCGGCGTGGCCGTTTGGGCGCTGATCAAGATCGACGACAAATTCATGGCCTTCCTGTTCGGCTACCTGGCGTACGTGAACTATCAGGTTCTGCAGCAAATTTCCGGCGGTTATGGCGGCGGACGCGAGTGGTGATTTGCAATCTGCCGCGAGTGCGGTCATGGCAATACATGATCGTGCGCAGCGTGTTTTTCCCCGCGTGTCGATTGACGCTCGCCGAAATCGTCGAGCGCGCCGTCGAACTCGACGAGCGCATCGCGCGCTTGGCGCGCGAGCGAAACTGCTGCTTGCTCGAGCCGCGCGCCGAGTGGTACGGCTTCGATTCGATTCACGTGAAGCGGCGACATGGGCCGCGCGCTTGGAGCGAACTGCTGAGCGCATGGAGCGCGGCGGAGCTTGCGCCATCGCGCGCATCATGGGCGCGTTGGCTGCGCCTGCGGCGCTGCGCGCCGGAGCGCGTCGTGCGCTTTGGCGTCGAGCGCCGACGCGCGCAGCCGAGCGGTCGACTCGACGACGGCACGTTGATTTCGTTCTTCTGATGCGCGCGACGACGCGCATCGCGATCGAAAAATTTGCGCGCATGCGCAAATTCGTGTTGCACAAATTCGAAGAATTCGTACAGTAACTAGCCAGAGGTTCACTTGAACAAGAGTGAATGCTCGAAAGCGCGAGCGAATGAACGAGCTTCTTCGATCGCAATCGAGCAGACGATAGGATGTCGGTTTCTTGTTAACGGCGAGCCTCGAATCGCGTCAGACGAAAACGAAAGAGCCATCAGTTCGCTGAGCTTGCCGTCTTCGTCGAAGCGTCGAAACGAGCTCGCCAGGTTTTTTTAACGGAGGACGTAGCGTGGCCAAGAAGAAAGCTGCTAAGAAGGCTGCCAAGAAGGCTGTCAAAAAGTCGGCCAAGAAGAAGACGGCCAAGAAGAAGTAGGCCGCCCGACGGCTTAGCAGCTCGTCGCGACTCGTCGCATTGAGCGACTCAAGCGGCGGACTGGCCGCCGGCCTCGCCCGGCGCTATCTTCGAGCAACAACGAGAAAGAGCCGCCCGTCGCGATCGCGACGGGCAGCTCTATTTATGCGCCGCTCAATTTTTTGCGCCACGCCGGGCCGGCGCGGCGTTACAGCACCGGCAGCGTCGGCATGGGGGGCGCGGCGCGGTGGCTTGCGGCCAAGTTGCTCGCCAGGCGATGGCAAATGGCCTCGAAGTATTCGGCGCCGGCCGCCGGATCGAAGTTGCCGGCGATGCGGCCTTCGTCGCCATTGACGCGGATTTGGATGTTGATCGGCACTGCGCCCAAAAACGGAATCTCGAGTTCCTCGGCGCGCTGCTTCGCGCCGCCGCTGCCGAAAATGTCGTAGCGATTGCCGGTGTCGGGGCAAAGAAAGTAGCTCATGTTCTCGATCATGCCCAAGACCGGGATGTTCACCTTGCGGAACATGGCGATGGCCTTCACCGCGTCGAGCAGCGCCACGTCTTGCGGCGTGCAAACGATCACGGCGCCAGAGAGCGGCAACAGTTGCGAGAGCGTCAGCGCGATGTCGCCCGTGCCCGGCGGCATGTCGATGATCAGATAGTCGAGATCGCCCCAGGCCGTGTCGCGCAAGAACTGCGTGATCGCCCCGTGCAGCATCGGGCCGCGCCACACGACGGCTTCGCCCGGCGGCACCAGGAAGCCCATCGAGATGACTTTCATCCCGTCCAGTTCGATCGGCTTGATCTTCTTGTCGACGATCTCGGGCCGCTGGTTGACGCCGAGCAAGTGCGGAATGCTCGGTCCGTAGACGTCGGCGTCCATCAGGCCGACGTGACATCCCGAGCGTTTCAGACCGTATGCGATGCTGGCGGCCATCGTGCTTTTGCCGACGCCTCCCTTGCCGGAACCGACGGCGATCACGCTCTTGGCGGTCAAGCCGATCTCGCCGAGCTTTTGCGGCGGCCGCTCGTGAATCGCCAGCTTGACGTAAACCGCCTCGAGCGACGGAAACTTCTTGCGGAGCAGTTCCGCGCATTCGGCCTGCGTGTCTTTCCACAACGGCGCCGAATGCGTCGAGAGCGCGAGCGTGAGCGAAAGCCGGTTGTCGGCGACTTCGACGTCGCGAACTTGTTCTTGCTTCACGACGCTGCGGCCGGTTTCCGGATCTTTGAAATCGGCTAGCGCTGCCAAGACGGCGGCGGCGTTGACTTCCGATGCGCTCATCACTCGATCTCCTTCGTCGCAAAAGCTGTGTTCTCATTCGTCATTGTAAACGCGACCGCTCGCTAAGGGCATGGGCTGAAGGCGGCGATTCCCTGCGAAAAACCGCCAGCGGCGGTGCGCTCAATGCTTGCCCCAGGGCAAACTCGCCCAGACGCTCTGCTCGAAATCGAGTTCCTCTTGCGGGATGCGCAAGGCGAATTGCTCGATCAGGCCGTTCAGCGGCTGCAGTTCTCGGGGCGAAGTCAGGAAATGAACCGCCCCGGACTCGCGGGCCAGCCATTCATAAGCCATCATCGATCGCTCGGCCGCCACGGCCGCCGCCGCACTGTGGCGCCGCGTCGAGATTTCAAACAGCAAGTCGAGCGTGCGATCGCAATCCGCGGCCGTCAACTCCACCACCACGAAGGCGGTCGAAACCGCTTGAATTGCTTCCAGGCATTCGCTCGGGCTGCGAGTTTCCAGCGGGCGGATTTCCAGCCGCGAGCCGGCGCCGCGCTGCCGCCGGTTCCAAGCCAACCGCCACGCCGCGGCCCAGCGGCCGCTGCGCTCGCAAAAGATCAACGGAGCCGAGTGGCGCTGTTGCATCGTCGAACGGCTCCCGTGCTTTGTTGCAACCGTTTAGAGATTAAAAAAGTTGACAATTGTGCTCAGATTAGCGATGCCCGACGGACTTTAGCCACGGATGAAACACGGATCGAACACGGATAGGAAATAGAGAAGGGCGCGTTCGAACTCCACTTTCATCCGGCCAAAAGTGAATTGGTTGCAACTCGCGTTCCGCCGTTACGCAGTTTTCCTATCCTGTCTGCCACCAGCTTTCGCTGGTGGCAAACGAGCTTCGTCTATCGCTGATCATCCCCGCCCCAACCTAATAACCAAGCCCTGACAAAGCCCTATGGCTCCAGCGTTTCTTCGCCGTCTGCGGCCATGCCCAACTGCACCAGCCGCCGATAGAACCGCGGACGCGTCATGCCCAGCATCTGCGCGGCCTTGGTCTTGTTGCCGCGAGCCTGCTCGATGGCCCGCTCGATCAGCTCGCGTTCGATCTTCGCCAGGAACTGCTCCAGATCGATGGCCTCCAGCAGCTTGCGAGGATGCGCCGCGGCGTCGGCGGCCCAAGCGATCCGCGGCGGCAAATCGCCGGGGTCGATTTCAGGGCCTTTGCAGCCGGCGTGTACCTCGCCGACCATCGCCTCCAACTCGGTCAGATCGCCCGGCCAGCCATAGTCCGCCATGCGATCGAGCGCCTCGGGCGAAAAACCGGAAACTTGCTTCGCGCTGCGCGAGTTGGCTTGCTCCAAAAACCATTGCGCCGCCAGCGGCAAGTCTTCAGGCCGTTCGACCAACGCGGGCAGACGAATCGTCAGGGTGCTCAGCAGGCAAGCCAGGTCGCCGCGGAACGTTTGTCGCGTCGCCAGATCGGCGAGCGGTTCGCGCGCCGTCGAGAACACGCGAAACGCGGCAGGGAAGCGCGCCATGGCGCGGGCCAATTCGATTTGCGCCGGCGCCGGCAGCAGATCGACGTCGTTCAGCAATAGCGCCGGCGACTGAACTGCGTCCGACGACTTGCCGCGGGCCAGCGTGCGCAGCGCGGCTTGCAGCAAATCCGAATCGAGCAACGGACAGGCCAAGGGAACGAGCGTCGCCGCCTTGACCGGGCCGGCGGCATAATGGATGGCGCGAACCACGTGCTCCCGGCCGCTGCCTTCCGGGCCGATGACCGCAACGCTGCCTTTGCCGGCCGCCGCCAACACGACCTGAGCGCGAACCTGTCGCATGGCCGGGCTGTCGCCCCACAAGCGATCGATGTGATATCGCGCCGCCAGACGCCGGCGCTGCTGCTGAATGCGCGAGTGCAGTTCGGCCGAAGTCATCTCGGCGGTCGCTTCGCCCGTATCGGCGGCGGTCGTCATGGAAACCAGCGTCAAGACGCCGCGGACGGCCGGGGCTTCGGAACCGAGCGGCACGAATTCGGCTCGCCACTGGACGGCCGCCTCGGCCGGTTCGCCTTCGCGCTTAGGTAGCGTAATGCCGGCCGACGTGCGGCGGCCGAGGAACGCCTCGGGCGGCGGGCAGAGCGCGGCTGCAATCGCGGCCGCGCCGGTAGTGTCCGGGCTGGAGTGATAACGGCATTCCTGGCTCAGCAGTTGCTCTGCGGCGAGACCGGTCCAATCGCAGCAGGCCCGGTTGCAAAAGATGATCTTGCGTTCGTCGTTGACGACGTAGAGCGGCGTGGCGACAGCTTCGAGCAGCCGGGCGAGTTCGTTCGCACTAGCGCGCGAGGGAGGCATGGGCGGCGTGTACCGTCGAGTCCGCTGGAGCCGAACCGACCGCGGCGGCCGCGGCTTGGGCGCGCGCCGCCTGGCTGGCGTCGCCCGACTTCGCCGTCAGCGGACCGGGAAAGGCCCCGATCAAGACCACCAGCATCGCACAACCGCCGGCGGCGATCGCCGCGCCGAGTCCGCCCTCGCCCCGAGCGGTGGCCAGCGACGGGCGAAAGTACATGGCCGAAACGACCCGCAGATAATAGGCCGCGGCGATCGCGGCGTTCAGCGCGCCGGCCACCGCCAGGAACAGGAACCAGGCCCGCAGCGGCGAGATGCCCTCGGGGCCGCGGCCGACGTCGAGCGCGGTATAGAACAGCGAGAGCTTCCCCCAAAATCCCGCCAAGGGGGGCAGCCCGGCAAGGCTGAACATGAAGATCGCGATCGAAAACGCGATCAATGGGTGGGTGCGGCCGAGGCCGGCAAGTTCGTCGACGCCGTCGATCTGCTTGCCTTCGCCGCCCAGAAAGGTCAGCGCGGCAAACACGCCGGTCGTGGCCAGGGCGTACACGGTCAGATAGAACAGCAAGGCGCCGATGCCGTCGAGTTTCGCGGCGTCGCCAACGGACTCGACCGTCGCCAAGCCGACCGCCAAGCCGATCAGCATGTAGCCGGCATGCGCGATCGACGAATAGGCCAGCAGCCGGCGAATGTTGTCTTGCCACAAGGCGATCACGTTGCCGACGGTCATCGTCAGCACGGCCAACACCAGCGCGATCCGCCAGCCGAAAGTCTCCAAGCCCGGCATGGCGATAGCGGTGATCCGCACCAAGGCGACGAAGCCGGCGATCTTCGGCAGCACGGCCAGCACGCCAGCGTTGCCGGGGGTCGTGCCCTGGTAAACGTCGGGCGCGTAAAAGTGGAACGGCGCCGCAGCCACCTTGAAGCCCAGCCCGGCGAAGATCAGCACCATGGCCACTGCGGCCAGCATTCGCAAACCCGTGGGGTTCGCCGCCTCGGCGGCCAACGCCGACTGAATGGCCGCCAAGTCGGTCGAACGCCCCACGCCGTAGAGAAAGCTAAAGCCGTACAGCGTGAGCGCGGAAGAAAGGATGCTCAAAAAGAAATACTTCACCGCCGCCTCGGGCGACGCAGCGTCCTGCCGTCCGAGGTACAGCAACACGTAAGTCGGAATCGAAATCAGTTCCACGCCCAGGAAGACCAACACCAGGTCGCCCGCCGAGCCAATGAGCATCGCCCCGCTGATCGCCAACAGCAACGTGCCGATGAATTCGGGCTGCTGCACGCTTTTTTCGGTCTTCGCGGCCGACAGCACGAGCGCCGCCCCGACGACCAGCGACAGCCAGCGGATATATTGGCCGAGCACGTCGATGTGGCCCGCGGCGTCGACGCTGAGCGGGCCTTTCCAAGCGGCGCCGGCGACTTCGCTAGCGCCGGGGGACATGCCCTGCGCGAACAAGGCGCCGCCCGCCAACGCCAAGGCCCCCAGCGCGATCCAGGCCCAGCTCCGCCGCTGAGGAAAGAACGCGCCGGCGACGTAGATCAACGTCGCCGCGAGGATCAGCGTGAATTCGGGAATCAGATCGTAAACCAGTTCAGTCGACACGCGTTGAATCCCCATTGGGGCTGAATGTGACTTGGCGAGCCGAGGACCTTAGCGTTCCGCTCGTTTGGCGAGCGGGGGGCGTCAGCCCCGCGGTCTTTGCCGGACTTGGTTCAGGGCGCGCCGCTGTGGACAGCACCGGGAGGCTGACGCCTCCCGCTCGCCTTGCTACCGGCCGCTCGAGCGGCGGGCCGTACCGCTTGGCTAATGGTTCGGCGGTGATGTTCAAAACCTGGTCCAGGTCGCGGCTCATCGGCTGCAAGAAATGCTGCGGCGCCAGGCCGATCCAGAACACGAAGACCAACAACGGCGCCAGGGCCAGCACTTCGCGCAGCGACATATCGCGAATCGGCGTACCGTGGTCCTGATGGTGCGGCTCTCGCAGCTTGTGGAAGAACACTCGCTCCACCAGCCACAACATGTACCACGCCCCGAGCACCACGCCCGAGACGGCCACGATGGCGATCGCCAGCCACTGCGCGGCATAGGCCGGCGACGCTTCGGCGTAACCGCGCTGGAACATGCCGGCCAGCACCAAAAATTCGCCAGCGAAGCCGTTCATGCCCGGCAGCCCGATGCTCGACAGCGTGAACAGCACCATGAACGTCGAGAGCAGCGGCAGCCGTTTGGCCAGCCCGCCGAGATCGGCGATTTCGCGGGTGTGGTAGCGATCGTAGATCATGCCCACGATGGCGAACAGTCCGCCGGTCGACAGCCCGTGGTTGACCGACTGCAACACGCCGCCATACAAGCCCGGCTTGTTCAAGGCGAACAGCCCGAGCATGCAAAAGCCCAAGTGGCTGACGCTGGAATAGGCGATCAGCTTCTTGATGTTGCTCTGCGCCAAAGCCAGCAAGGCGCCGTAAACGATGCCGATCACCGACAGCCACAGCAGCCAGGGCAGGCAGGCCGCCGTGGCGTCGGGCAACAGCGGAATGCTGAACCGCACGAAACCGTACGTGCCGATCTTCAACAAGATGCCGGCCAGCAATACGCTGCCGGCCGTCGGCGCCTGGGTATGCGCCAAAGGCAGCCAGGTGTGCAGCGGAAACAGCGGCACTTTGATGGCGAAGCCGGCGAACAGGGCCAGGAAAATCCACATCTGAATCGACGGATCGAGCGGATGCGCCTGCAGGTGCTCGACCAGCGTGGGGATGGAAAAGGTCAGCGTCCCTTCGGGCGACTGATACGAATCCCAGATCACGATCGCCAGCAGTCCCAGGAAGGTGAGCATGCTGCCGGCCAGCGTGAACAGAAAGAACTTGATCGCCGCATAGCGCCGGTCTTCGCTGCCCCAGATGCCGATCAGAAAGAACAACGGGATCAGCGTGAACTCGAAAAAGATATAGAACAGGATCAGGTCGCGGGCGGCGAACACGCCGAGCATGCCGCACTCCAACAGCAAGAGCAGCGAATAGAAGGCCGGCGCCCGGTCGGAGATCGCTTCCCAACTGACCAGGATCGAGGTCAGCGTCAACAGCGCGCTCAGGCCGAAGAACCAGACGCTCAGGCCATCCAAGCCCAGGCTGAAACTGACGTCGATGCCCGAGGCCTTGGCCAGCCAGGCGGCTTCGAACACTTCGCTGCCTTCGGCCGGGAACTTGAACACCAGCCAGCCTGCCATCGCCAGCGTGACCAGGCTCACGGCCAGCGCAATCCGCCGGGCCAGCGACTGACCGGCTTCGGCCAGGATCCAGATCAATGCCGCTCCCGCCAGAGGCAGGAAGACGGTCAAGAGCAACAAGGTCGGCATGCGGGGATGGCTGGGGGTTAGTGGTTGGTGATTACGACGCGGGCCACATCAATAGCGTGCCGATCAAAACGACGAGACCGAGCATCATGGCCAGGGCATAAAATTGCACGAGGCCGTTTTGCAGCGGCCGCAACATGGCGCCGAAGGCGGGCGGCACGCGGCCAACGAGGTTCACCAGGCCGTCGATCGCCTTCTCGTCGAACCAATTCGAAATGTTGGCGAGCAACCGCAACGGCGCCACGATCAAGGCGTTGTAAATCTGATCGATGAAGAACTTGTTGTAAGAAAGCTGATAGAACGAGAGCCGGTAAAGCCGGACGGCCCGCATCCACAGACTGAGTTCTTCGACTTGGCGCCGCTCGCCCAGGAATAGATAGGCTGCGGCGCCAATCCCGGCGAGAGCCAGGACGGTGCTCAGCGCTTCGACTTGGAGATGGCCTCCCTCGCCATGCGATTCGGCGGCCAGACCGCTGAAGGCTAACGACGGCGTATGGTGCAGGAAGTTAGCGAAGATGTCCGTGTAGTAGGTCACAACCATGCCCACGCCGAGTGCGAACACGGCCAAGATCGCCAGCGGCACGACCATCGACCGCGGCGATTCGTGGGCGTGATGGCCGGCTTCGGGCGGAATCCGCGTTTCGCCGTGGAAGGTCATGAAGTAAGCGCGGAAGGTGTAGACCGCGGTCAGAAAGGCCGTGAACATGCCGGCATAGTACAGCACCGTGTACAGCGAAAACTGCAGCGACGTTCCGGCCAACAGCACGAGATCGTCGTGGCCGCGGTCGTGGGCCGCCGCCAGGATGGCGTCTTTGCTGTAAAAGCCGGCGAAAGGAAACACGCCGCACAAAGCGAGACAGCCGGCCAGGAACGTCAAGTGCGTCCAGGGCATGATTCGCCGCAAGCCGCCGAAGCGGCGCATGTCGATGATGCCGCCCATGGCGTGCATCACGCTGCCCGAGGCCAGGAACAACAGCGCCTTGAAAAACGCGTGCGTAAACAGATGGAACATGCCGGCGCCGATGCCGGCCAACAGCCCCGTGCCGACGCCCAGGAACATGTAGCCGAGTTGGCTGATGGTCGAGTAGGCCATCACCCGCTTGAGATCGTTTTGCGTCAAGGCGATCAGCGCGGCCAGCAGCGCCGTGAAGCCGCCGACCACCGCCAGCACGGCCTGCGCCTCGGGCGAGGCGGCGAACAGCGGCGTGCAGCGCGTACACATATAGACGCCGGCCGTGACCATCGTGGCGGCGTGGATCAACGCGCTGACGGGCGTGGGGCCTTCCATCGCGTCGGGCAACCAAACGTGCAGCGGAAACTGCGCGCTCTTGCCGCAGGCGCCGGCCACCAGGCACAGGCAAATCGCCAGCGCCACGCCGCCGCCGACGTAGCCCTTTGCCGGGTCTTCGAGCCGCGATTGGCCCAGCACGCCTTGCACGGCAACCTGGCCGCCTTCATCCGGCGACGTAGCGGAAACGAGTTCGCCGCCGGGCCCGACGTCGTGAAAGTCGAGCGTGCCGTAGGTGGTCCAGATCAAAAACATGCCGAGCGCGAAGCCGAAGTCGCCGATGCGATTGACCAGGAACGCCTTCTTGCCGGCCGCCGCCGCCTCGGGCTTTTCGTACCAGTAACCGATCAGCAAGTAGCTGCACAACCCGACCGCTTCCCAGAACACGAACAGCAGCACGAAGTTGCTGACCGAAACCAGCATCGTCATCGAAAACACGAACAGCGACACGTAGGCGAAGAACCGCGGATAGCCCGGGTCGCCGTGCATGTAGCCGACGGAGTAGACGGCGACCAGCAACGAAATGAGCGTGACCATCGAGAGCATGATCGCCGTCAGCGGATCGGCCCGCAGCGTGACGTCGATGGAGAACGGCCGCTGGGCGGCTTGTTCGCCCTCGCCCAATCGATAGGCGTCGTTCAAATCGGCCCAGGTCCAGAGCCGCACCAGTTTTTCGACGCCGACCGAGGCGCCAGCTCGCTTTTGGCTCGTCTCGCTCTGCACCGCGCCGAACAAAAACAGGCTGAGCAAGAACGACGTCGCCAACGCGGCGATCACCGGGATGTGGCTGCGCTCTTTGAGCAGCTTGAATCCGAACAGCCCGACAAAGAGCGCCGCAGCCAGAGGCAGCGCGGGGACGAGCACCATGAACGTTTCGGTACTAAACATGGCTGCGGTGAATCATCTCCTCGGCAGGCAACTCGGGCTGGACGCCGGCGTGCGGCAGCACGGGCCAATGCTCGATGGTCAGCGGCTCTTCGGGCAGTTGCTGATCGACGAATTTGGGCTGGTTCGACTCGCGGATCGACTGCCAGACCGCCACGTCGAGCCTGCCGCTGCGATGGAACAACATCAACACCAACGCCAGGGCGATGCCGGCCTCGCAGGCCGCCACGGCCAGAATGAAGATCACCAGGATCTGGCCGCCCCAGTCGTTGTGAAAGCGGCCCCAGCCGACCAGGCTGACCGAGACGCCTTGCAGCATCATTTCGGCGGCCAGGAACATCACGATCATGTTCCGGCGGCTGAGAAAGCCGACCAGGCCGATCGCAAACAACAGCGCGCCGACCAGCAAGAAACGGTGTAATAACTGGACTTCATCCAACTTGGCGGCCCTCCTCGTATCCGGCGGTTCGCTTGCCTTGGGCGGCGATGGCCACCGCGCCGACCAGCGCCGCCAACAGCAGCGTGCCCGCCACTTCGACCGCGATCAAATGCCGGCTGAAGAGCTGCCCTCCCAGATGCGCCATGTGCTGCGGGCTGAGAATTTCCGCCTCGCGGTCGGCCGCCGCGATGCGGTCGACCGAAATGCCCGAGAGTTCGTCATCTGCGCGACCGGCAGGCACGGGGGCGAAGATGATTGCGCTCAGCAAACCGACCAGCACGGCGCCGGTCGCGGCCGAGAGCATCCCCTCCCAACTCACGCGGTCGTAAGGGGTGAGCCCCTTCGGTTGGGCCAGCATCAGCACGAACAAGAACGTTACGAGGATCGCGCCGGCATAGACCACGACCGTGGCCACGCCCAGAAACTGCGCGCCTTGATACAGGAACAAGCCGGCCGTGCCCAACAGCGTCAAGGCGAACCAGATGGCGCAGTAGACCGGGCTGCGCAACGTCACCGCGCCCAGCGCCGAAACGATCGTCGTCGCCGCGAGCAGGAGAAATACGGCTTCGCTGATCTTGTGCTGCGAATCGAACCGCACCACCGCGAACGCGAACAGGCCCAAAGCGACGGCGGCCAACAGCGCGCCGATGCGGCGGGCTTGCACGCCGCCGCGCGGCAGCAGCAGCCACAGCCCGGCGCCCAGCAACACCGCGGCGGCGACGATCGCCTGCAAGGCGGTCATACCGTGCCTCCCAGTTCGGCCGACTTCATCGGCTCGGCGTCTTTGGTCTGGTCGTACACGCTCAACAGTTTTTCCTTGTCGAAAATCATTTCCTCGCGGCTGCGGCCGGTCAGGTCGAGCAGGCTCGTCAGTTCGATGGCGTCGACCGGGCAGGCCTCTTCGCACATCCCGCAGAAGATACAGCGCAGCTCGTCGATCACGAAGCTCTCGGGATATTTTTCGCGATCGGGCCAAGGGCTCTCGGCGCCGATGATGTCGATGCAATGCGCCGGGCAGGCCGTGGCGCAGAGGAAGCAGGCCACGCACTTCACTCGGCCCTGCTCGTCCTTGTTCAAGCGGTGTACGCCGCGATAGATCAGCGGATTGCCGCTCTTCGGCCGGGCCTCGGGAAAGCTGACCGTCACCTTGGGGCCGAACAAATGCCGGGTGGTGGTGGTCAAGCCTTCCACGAACAGCGGCAGATACATCTTGCCGGCCAGGCCGAGCGAGGGCTCTTCGATCCAGTTGACGTTCGGGTCGTCGGCTTTCATACACTGCTCGCTTGTTGCACTTCGAAACCCGCGTGAGGCCGATTGTCGGTGGCCAACGGCGCAGCGATGCCGGCCACGATCCAGGCGCCGACCGCCACGGCCCACATGCCCAAGACGCCGATCCACATGGGGACCGAACTTCCATATTCGGCCAGCACGGCCACGGCCACCACGTTGACCAGGCCCATCGGCAGCATCACTTTCCAGGCCAGCGTCATCAACTGGTCGAAGCGGAACCGCGGCCAGCTCCAGCGGGCCATCATGAAGAACAGAATCACGCCCAGCACCTTGGCCATCAGCACCAGCACGCGCAAGATCGCCGTGGCCCAGGTCACGTTGGCGTCGGCGCCGGTCAGTCCCCAGAAGTGCCAGCCGCCGAAAAACAAGATCACGATCAGGAATGAAACCGTGACCATGTGCAGGAATTCGGCGATCAGATACATCAACAGCCGCATGCCGGCATATTCGGTGTGGTAGCCGCCGATCAATTCCTGCTCGCACTCGGGCAGGTCGAACGGCAAGCGGGCGCTTTCGGCGAAGGCCGCCACCAGAAACACCACGAAGCCGAGCGGCTGCAAAAAGATGTTCCAGACGCCGCTGGCCGCCTGAGCGTTGATGATCGTTTCCAGTTGCAGCGAGCCGTTATAGAGCACCACGCCCAACAAGCCGAGCCCCAGCGGCAGCTCGTAGGCGATCAACTGGGCGCTCGATCGCAGCCCGCCCAGAAAGCTGTACTTGTTGTTGCTGGCCCAGCCGCCGAGGATCACGCCGTAGACGGCGATACTGCTCAGGGCGAAAACGTAGATCAGCCCGACGTCGAAACCCGGCGCCACGACCAGGTCGATCTGGTGCTTGACGCCGGGAATGCCCACGTCGGCCGGCAACACGCTGCCGAAGGGAATCACGGCGAAGATGGCCAGTGCGGCGGCAAGTATCGAAATCGGCGCCAGCGTGTAGAGGAACTTATCGACGTGTTTGGGCGTGATCTCTTCCTTGAAGATGAACTTCAGCCCGTCGGCCAACGGCTGGCCCAAGCCGAAGGCCTTGATCTTGGTGAGCGGCACGCCGACGCGGTTGGGCCCGAGGCGGTCCTGCACCCAGGCCGCAATCCAGCGCTCCAACAGCACCAGGTAGGCCGCCGCGGTCATCAGGCCGAACAGCAACAGCGCGATCTTGACCAGCGCTTCGACGGCGGAGATTTGGACTTCGGTCATAGGCTGTGTTGGAAAATTCGTGGGGCCGGGCTCGCCCGGCGTTTCAATGTCGCACTGCTACTTTATGGAGGGCCGGGCGCCCTCGCCCGGCTGACTCACGCTCGATTTCACTTTTTTCAAGTCGGGCGGGGGCGCCCGTTTCAAGCCGGGCGGGGGCGCCCGGCCCTCCATGGGCTATGTCGCCGCCAATTGGTTCAACTTCAAATCGACTCCGGTCGGCGGAATCTCGCCGCCGGCCACCGCGAAATAGGGCGCTTCGGCCGCCAACTCGCTGAGCGCCTGCCGGGCGTTGTACAGCCCGGGACGCTTTAATAGCCGCCAATACAACTGTCCTTCGGCCCAGGCGCCGGCCGGCGGGCGGATGGCCCATTTGACCGATTGCAGCCGGTCGGCCACGTTCACGTACGAGCCGTCGCGCTCGGCGAACGAGGCGCCGGGCAATTGATAATCGGCCTTGTTCCACAAGGGCGACGCAAACAAGTCCTGCACGACGAGCAGATCGAGCCCGGCAAACCGTTCGGCCGCGGCTTCGTCGAACATCGGTTCTTGGTAGCCGCCGGTGACCCACGCGCCGCGAATCTCGCCCGCGTCGAGCCGCGCGAGAAATTGCTCGAAGTCGAGGCTCTCGTCGCTGAAGTGCCGGATGACCGCTTCGATGCCGCGGCGATTGGGGCACTTCTCGGCGCGGATCGTAAAGCCGCTCTTGAAATGCTCGTCCTCGCCGACGACCGGAACCGGTCCCAAGGCCAGCACCGCCTGGGGATCGAGGCTGCGGACGTATTTACTCAGCAAATATGCTTCTTCGACCGTCAAGTGCGGCGACAACACGGCCGCCAGCCGCCCGACGGAAGAGAGTTTTTCGTGCAATTCCGCCGGCAACGTCGACCACTGCACAGCCGCGTGAATCTCGTCTTCTTTGCGCCGCGGGCCGATCTCGCGGGCGTCGTCGTGGATGTAATGAAAGCCGTAACGCCCTTCGTCGCAGATCCACCACTGGTTGACGAACGGGTTTTCGCGCGGCTTCAGCCGGTACACGTGGTCCTGGTTCTCTTCGATCGAGATCGAGCAGCCGGTCGAGCAGCCCGTGCAGACGCCCGAGTGCTTCTTCATGAACCAGACGCGCTGCTGGTACAAAAAGTCCTTGTCGCCCAAGGCGCCGACCGGGCAAAGATCGACCACGTTGCCCGACAGCTTGTTGGCCAGCGGATAGCCGGGGAAGACGTCGATCTCTTCGTGCGCTCCGCGGTTGACGACCATTAGTTCGCTCGTGCCCGCGATGTCGCGGCAGAGCCGCACGCAGCGCGTACACATCACGCAGCGATCGACGAACAGCGTGACCGTGTCGCCCATGTCGCGGCGCCGGCTGGTGAAGGGCAGGATGTCGGCGCGGCGCTCTTTCTGGCCGTACTCGAAGTGATAATCCTGCAAGCTGCACTCGCCGGCCTTATCGCAGATCGGGCAATCGACCGGATGCCTGAGCAGCAGATCTTCTTCGACCTGGGCGTGGGCCTGCTTCACCTTCTCGCTGTTGGTGACGAACACCGTGCCGTCTTTGGCCGGCGTCTGGCAGGCAGGCACGAGCTTGGGGAACATCGAGATCTGGCCGGTCTCGGCGTTGAGCGAGCCGGTCTCGACGAGGCACATGCGGCAGCTCGCCACCACCGGCAGTCCGGGGTGCCAGCAATAGTGCGGGATTTCCACGCCGGCGCGCTTGGCCGCCTGGATGCCGTTGAGGCGCTCCGAGTCGCCCATCTCCACTTCTTGTCCGTCGACGATTACCTTGGCCATGCCGTGCTCGTTTTCAGCTTCCGACCCCTAGAAATATCTCAGAGCTGTAGGGAACGCCCTCCGTGGCGTTCCGTGAAGCGCGTTTACGTCGGCGTCTACCCGCGGGTCGCGGAACGCCACGGAGGGCGTTCCCTACAGTACCGAACCTCGCCTACCGGCGTTCTCCACGGATCTTCGCTTTAAAAAACTCCTGCTTGCTAATGATGCGAATGCGCCGAGGGCCACCACGAAGGCTGCACCGGCTCGACCTTGCTTCCGTTCGTGCGATAGTTGAGCGAGGGCGCCGCCTCGACCGAGTCATACCCGCTCGGGTTCGTGCGCTTGATGTACTCTTCGAACTCGCCGCGGAATTTGCGGATGGCGTTCTTGATCGGCCAGGCCGCGCCGTCGGCCAGGCCGCAAATCGTCGTGCCGGGAATGATGCCGATCGAGTCGCTGATTTCCAGCAGCAGTTCCAGATCCTTGAGCCGCCCTTTGCCCGCCTTGATGCGGTTGAGCATCTCGACCGACCAGCGCGTCCCCTCGCGGCAGGGCGTACACTGGCCGCAGCTTTCGTGGGCAAAAAAGCGGCAAGAGTTGTGCAGGAAGTCGACCATGCTCACCGTTTCGTCGAGCACGACCACCGCCGCCGTGCCGAGGCCCAGGCAGCCGACCTTGCCCGGACCCGCGAAATCAAGCTTGGTGTCGAACTCGGCCTCGGTCAGCAGGCCCATGCTGATGCCGCCGGGAATGGCGGCCTTGGCCTTGCGCCCTTTCCAGACGCCGCCGCCATAATGGTCGACTAGCTCGCGACAGGTGATGCCCAGCGGCGCTTCGTAGCAGCCCGGCTTGTTGACGTGGCCGCTCAGGCAGTAAAGCTTGGGCCCGTAGCTGCCCGGGTCGCGAGGATTGTTCGGGTCGGCCGGCACGCCGATCGATTTGAACCAATCGGCGCCGCGGTTGACGATGTGCGTGACGCAGGCCACCGTCTCGATGTTGTTGACGACGGTCGGTTTATGAAACACGCCTTCGACCGCCGGAAAGGGCGGCTTGATCCGCGGCCAGGCTCGCTTGCCTTCCAGGCTTTCGATCAGCCCGGTCTCTTCGCCGCAGATATAAGCCGCGGCGCCGCGGTGCAGGTAAATATCCAGCGAGAACTCGCTGCCTTGGATGTTTTTGCCCAGCACCCCGGCGGCGTAACACTCGTCGATCGCGCCCTGCATCCGCTCCAGCGACAGCGGGTATTCGTAGCGCAGATAGACGTAGGCCGTCGTCGCCCGGGTGGCGAAACTGCTCAGGATGATGCCTTCGATCACCTGATGCGGATCCTGTTCCATCAGAATCCGGTTATTGAACGTGCCGGGCTCGCTCTCGTCGGCGTTGATGCACATGTAGATCGGACCGGGGTGGTCCTTCGGCAGGAAGGTCCACTTCAAACCGGTGGGAAAGCCGGCGCCGCCGCGGCCGCGCAGATTGCTCGACTTGACGACTTCGATCAACTGCGCCGGCGTCATTTCCTTGAGCACTTTGCGCAGCGCCAGGTAACCGCCCGTGGCCTCGTACGCGCGCAGCGTGTGGCTGTCGGGCTTGTCGATGTTGGCCAGCAGGACCGGTTCGAAGTCAGGCAAGTTAAAGCTCGATTTTTAAAACGCGTTCATTTCTGCAGGCGGCAATTCCGTGGCGTTCCGCCGCGATTCCAGCTCGCGGTACGCCCGCCAAGTTTGGCTGAAAAACACCGAGGATGCAAGCCGCGTTGCGGACGATGGGGTGATGCGTTAAGGAACGATTCGCCGCACGCGCACCCGATGCGGCGTGACCACAATGAAGCAACCGATCGGATTCGCTTCTACGACCGACCAGCATTGCTCCAGACGGAGAAGGCGCTCATCGACGCTCAGATCCTTCAGCCGCAACAAAACAACGCCGTGCGAGTTAAGCCGGTCGCAGAAGACCATGTCGCCGAAGTCTTTGTCCGACGTAAGGATTAATCTCTCCTCCGCTTCTGCTTCGTGCAGCCACTTGCTGTCGTGTTCGCCTGGACGTTCTTCCGCCGCGTACCGTACATCATCGCCCCGATTGCGCAACCAAGCCACGATTCGCGATGCGACGTTTTCATCGGCTAGATACTTCATCGGCGGCCGGGTCATTCGTAGATGCTCTGGTCCATGCCCACGACGGCTGCGGCGTACTGCAAGGCGGCGCGAATGTGCTCAGGCTTGAGTGTCGGATAATTATCGAGCAGATCGTCGAAACTCATGCCGGCGCCTAGCTCTTCCAGCAGGTGTTGCACTGTGAGCCGCGTGCCTTTGAGCACTGGTTTGCCCAGCATGACATCCTTGCGCTCTTCGATAAAATCCTGCCAATGAATGGTCATCGTTCGCTCCGATTAAGCTGGCTGGGGGAAAGCCGCTGAAATGACATGTGCCCGGCGTTGATGGTCACCTCGGTTCTGCCATAATCGTCAAACCCCGCAAAAACTCGTCGGCCTTGGCCGGCGTGAGGTCTTTGTAGAGCGTCTTGTCGACCAGCATGCAAGGGGCGAAATCGCAAGCGCCCAGGCACTCGCCGAATTCCAGCGTCAGCTTGCCGTCGGCCGTCGTACCGCCGGCGTGGATGTTCAGCTTCTCGCACATGTGGTCGAGCACTTCCTCGCCGCCGCGCAAGGCGCACGAGATCGAGCGGCAGACCCAGGCTCGATGCTCGCCGTGCGGCCCATCCTGTTTGAAAAAGCCGTAGAAGCTGAGCGTGTCTTGCACCACGGCCGGCGCCAGCTCCAACAATTCGGCGATTTCGACGACCGCCTGCAACGGCACGTGGCGCAAACGCTCGTTGACGATGTGCAAGGCGGGCAGCGTCACGGCCTGCCGCGTGGGATAACGCGGAAAGTAGGCTTTGATCGCCTCGATCATTTCGTCGGTCAGGATTCGTTCGGCGGCGGCCATCGTGTTAGCGGTCCAACTCGGCTGCAATGATGTTCAAACTTCCCAGCACGGCCACGATGTCGGAGAGCGTGTGTCCCTTGATCAAATAGGGAAACAACGCGAAGTGGATGTACGACGGCGGCCGGCAGCGGGCCCGGTAGGCGACGTCGCTGCCGTCGCCGACGACGTAAAAACCCAGTTCGCCGTTGGGGGCCTCGATGGCGAAGTACGACTCTTCGTGCGGCGTTTCGAAACCGCGATTGCTCATCGACAATTCGAAGTGCGAGATCAAGCCTTCGATCGTCGAGTAAACCTGCCGCTTGGCGGGCAGGGCCGTGCGCTGGTCGATGCCGACGTCGACCGGCCCGGGCGGCAGGTTTTCGATGGCTTGCGTCACGATCTTCAGGCTTTCCCACATCTCGGCCATCCGCACGAGATAGCGGGCGTAGCAGTCGCCGGCCGTGGTGCAAGGAACCTTGAAATCGAAATCGGCGTAGGCCAGATACGGTTCGTCCTTGCGCAGATCGCGGGTCACGCCGCTGGCCCGGGCGATCGGGCCGGTCGCGCTGCGATTGGTCGCCTCTTCCTTGCTGAGCACGCCGACCCCCTTGGTGCGGTCGACGAAGATGCGGTTGCGATTCAGCAGCCGCTCCATGTCGTCGAGCGTTTTGGGGAACGTGCGGCAGAAAGTGCGGACGCGTTCGATGAACATCGGCGTGGCGTCGTACATCAGCCCGCCGACGCGCGTGTAGCTGTTGGTGAAGCGGGCGCCGCAGACCGTCTCGAAAATGTCGTAGATATCCTCGCGGCGATTGAAGGCGTAGAGAAAGTACGTAAACGCGCCCGTATCGAGCCCCACGGCGCCGTTGCACAGCAGGTGATCGCTGATCCTGGCCAGTTCGGCGACGATCACGCGGATGTACTTGCATCGCGGCGTCAGTTCCAGCCCCAGCAGCTTTTCCACCGCGCCGTGCCAGGCCACGTTGTTGGCCATCGGCGAGATGTAGTTCATCCGGTCGGTGACCGTCACGTACTGGTTGTAGTCCAGGCTTTCGCCGAGCTTTTCGAAGCCCGAGTGCAGATAGCCGATGTCGGGCATCGCCTCGACGACCCGCTCGCCGTCGAGCTTGAGCACGATCCGCAGCGTGGTGTGCGTGGCCGGGTGCTGCGGGCCGAAGTTCAACGTCCACAGGAAGTCCTGCGATTCGTCGTGGGAAATATCGTGCGTATGAATCTCGGCGGGCGTGAGAGGCATCGGCTTAGCTCCGGTTTCGCGTCAAGACCGGGAGATTATGCCGCTCGCCGCGGCCCTGCAGCGGGTAGTCCTTGCGGAGCGGATGGGCCTCGAAGCCTTCGGGCAACAGAATGCGGCGATGATCGGGATGGCCGGCGAAGACGATCCCGAACATGTCCCAGACTTCGCGCTCCATCCAATTGGCGCCTTCCCAGAGCGGCACGGCCGAAGGCACGGTCAAGTCGGGCTCGTTGAGAAACACGCGAATCGCGATCCGCTCGTTCGTCGTCGTCGAGGCCAGCAGATAGACCAGACCGAAGCGGTCGACCGCGTCGCGGTAGTTCAAGTAGTCGACGCAGGTGATGTCGACCAGCAGGTCGAACTTCCGCTCGTTTTTCAGCCACGCCAGCGCGTCGAATAGCCGCTCGCGAGGCACGACGACGCGCGTCTGCCCGCGAAACTCGCTCGAGCGAGCTTCCGGCACGGCCGAGGTCAATTGTTCGAGCGTCTCAGGAAAAATCATGAACGAGCTTTCTTGTTTCATTCCGCCGCAGCTTGCTCCGCACGCGATTCGCCAACGAGACGTGGGGCGGCCTTTCGGGCCGCCGGCCATAGACGGCCTGGGAGGCCGCCCCACGGAGAACGCACATCTCATTCTTAATCGGGCACGGCATCGTTCGCCTCGGTCTCAGCGCGAATGGCCCAGTTGCGGCGCCGAGATGACCGGCAACTCGATCAAAGCCCGTTTCGGCCCTTGCCGCGAGGGAAGTTCGAACTCCTGGCCGCCGACCGTGCCTTCACGTTGGATCTTGTCTTGCAGGTCGATGATCGCCTGGATCAACTGCTCGGGCCGCGGCGGACAGCCGGGCACGTACATGTCGACCGGAAGGAAACGATCGATGCCTTGCACCACGCTGTAAGTGTCGAACACGCCGCCCGTCGAGGCGCAGGCCCCCATCGAAATGCACCACTTCGGCTCGAGCATTTGTTGCCAGATGCGCTGCAGCACGGGCATCATTTTCATCACCACGCGGCCGGCGACGATCATCAAGTCGCACTGCCGCGGGCTGAAGCGGAACACCTCGGCGCCGAAGCGAGCCAGGTCGTGCCGGCTGGCGCCGGTGGCCATCAGTTCAATGCCGCAACAAGCCGTGGCGAAAGGCATCGGCCACAGGCTGTTCTTGCGGCACCAACTGGCCAATTCGTCGAGCTTGCCGACGACCACGTTTTCAGGCAGTTCTAGCGCCATCGAAATATCCCCTTGCGCCAAGCGTAGACGAACCCCGCGGCGAACAGAGCAATGAACGCCATTGCTTCGGCAAACACCAAGCCGCGGCCTGAAACCAGCCCGGCCGAGACGGCGGCGTCGATGCCTGCGGCATTTCGGCTGGCGACCGCCCACGGATAAAGGAACAAGACTTCGACATCGAACACCAGAAAAGCGATCGCGACCAGGTAAAACCGCACGTCGAAGCGGCGGCGCGTGTCGTGGATCGGGTCCATGCCGCTTTCGTACGGCATTTGTTTGACGGCGCCGGCGCGATGCGGCCCGAACATGCGCGAGACGACCAGCAAGCCCACCGCCAGCCCGGTGGAGCAGAGAATAAACAGCAAAATCGGAAGAGTTTCGATTTGCATAAAGCTCTGCTGGAAAACGCCTTGCAGTAAAACAGACGCAGAGATTGTGAAGGCTTTCACAAGCCGGCGCCAAAAGAAAACCCGAGCTTGCGGTCGAGTTCGCCCAGCATCCTATCGGCTCGCCAGAAGGCGGTCAAGCCGACGCGCAACTCTTGCTTTTATCGGGCTCCAAGTCGTGCATTTGCCGATCAAGAAACACTCGGCACGCATCGCCGAACCGCACGACAAGCCGGCAAATGGTGTCGCGATGGATGGCCTGTAATCCGCTCGACGGCGCGAATGCTGGCGCCATTGGTCAAAATCTCCAAAGCCCGCATCTGCCGCTCTTTTCGGAGAACATTAGCCATTGAGAAACACGCGCTTTCAATTTGCGGCGGGAAGACTAGAATAAGGGTGCAGAGTCGCACTCCCGGGCCTACGCGCCGGGATGTGATTTAGCCCCCTCAGCCGTTACCAGCGACTGAGGGGGGCGTTTCAAAAAACCGACTCGTCAAAGTTGGTCGCCTCGCCGATCGAGCAGCCCGTTACTAGCAGTCCGCTCGATTGACTCGCCCCTCACCAGGGCCTTCGACGCATCACCCTACGGCAACCACCTGGGGCGATGCTATGGACTCTTCTAAGCATGGCGAACCTCCATTTTCTCCGGATGCCACGATTGTAGTGACTTAAAAGAGATAGTCAATAAACTTTTTGACTGGCAATCGAGATTATTTTTATCTTGATTATCTCTTGCCGGCTTCGTATATTTGGCTCGCTGCTGCTCTGCGGATCGATGAACGGGAGGATCTGAAATGTCCAAATTCGATGAAGACGACAACGATACGACCATACCGCGCAGCCCTCGCGGGCCATCAATTTCACTGGCGGAGGCCGTTGTAAAGACAAAGGCGATTTACGACGCCGACAAAACAGCCGGATCCCCGGTTGACGCAGCCCTCAAGCACATGGGTTATAAGAGCCGTAGCGGCCCAGCAACGGCGGCTCTTGGGGCGCTCAAGCGATTCGGGCTTGTCGAATCGAGGAACGGCCGGCTTGTACCTACTGCTCGCGCAGTTTCAATCATCTGCTTGCCGGAAACCGACCGCAGGCGCATCGTGGCGCTGAAGGAAGCAGCTCTAGCGCCTGGTATTTACAGGGAGCTTTTCGACAAGTACCGAGAAACTGGAATGCCCTCTCTGGAATCGCTTAAGCACGAGTTGATCCTGGATGGACGATTTAATCACAACGCCGTAAATCGCATCGCAGAAGACTTTGTTTCCAGCTTCAAATATGCTGGACTAACTGACGACTCTGGGGCTATAGTGCCTGAGGAGCCGCCAGAGCCCTTGCCACCGCCTCCTTCGACCAGGCCGGTAACGTCAGGATCCTACGTTAGGTGCCTCTCCAGCAGCCCGGTTCGATTTGAAAGGTCGCGGCGAGTGGTCGGCGTCTCCCACGATAAAAAGTGGGCGTTTGTCGAGGGAGTCGAAACAGGCATCCAAATGGAACACCTAGCAGTTGACCGTGATTACGAGGGGGCACCGCATACTGCGCTGCCCCCTGGCCTCCCTCCTCACAACCCGTATTTCAAACCGGAAGAGCCAGAAATTGGCGATGAACTTCGCGCAGCCAATTGCGCAAAAGCTCAAACGAAGCTCGATGAGGGGCCGGCCGTTCTGACCTGGCCAGACGAGTTGAGCAGGGAAAGCTTTGAGGAATTTGAATATTGGCTCAAAGGCGTCATTCGACGTGCGCGGCGAAAGGCGGGACTCGCGCCCGAATCTCAGCGTGCAGATTAGAAATACGTGCTAAATTCGGCCTAGAACGGCGCCGCAACAACGTACTTGACGATGGTTTGCCCTTGGCAAACCCCCTCTGGAATCAAGACCCGCCGGGAATTAGCCTTCCCGTCCACGATCGTCAGCAGATCGCCTTCGGAGCCTGGCGGCAATTCGCACGGTTCAGCGAGCACAAATGTGCGGCCGTTCGTTTTTGCCAAGCGAACTCGGTTGCCGCGGATGACGAAAAAGCCTTCCACGTCCGCAGAATAGCCGTATTCGTGATGGATTCCCATGAAAAGCCAACGCCTTGAGGACCAAGTTCGCCGGTATCTTAGCTTAACCGGTGGCGACGTAAATAGCACGCGTTTTTTGGGGGACGGAACAGACGGCGCGGTTTGGGCGACAAAGCACGATACCGCCATCAAGGCTTTCGACTATCTCCACGGATACTGCAATGAACGGGATTCGTACTTGAGACTGGCGGAGTACGGAGTGACCCAAAGCATTGAAGGCTTCTCGATTCCCGCGATGCTCAACTGCAACGATAAACTGATGGTTGTAGAGATGGATTTCATGCAGCGGCCGCCCTACATCATCGATTTCGCCAAAGTCAGGATCGACCGGCCGCCGGATTTTCCTGAAGACGTGTTGCAGCAAAACGAACGAGATGGCTGGGAGCGGTTCGAGGGCAATTGGCCCAGGGTCAAGAAACTCATGGATGCCCTAGAGAGCTACCAGATTTACTATCTCGATCCGCAGCCACGCAACATCGTCTTTCCGGCGCAATGAACCGCCGTGCCAAACTCACCTAATCTCTTTTCGAGATTCGGACACTACCCGCAAGTCTCCCTTTTAACGACCGCCAGGCCGTCACGGCGCATAAAAAACCCTTCGCAGGCGGGGCAGGTACCTACGAAGGGCGTTGCAGGAGTTGCCTCCCGCACTCACATTCTTGTCAGAGTCTGCTTGGGCTTCAATAACGCTTCCGGGGGATCGAACTTGCTGCTTCGGCAAGATTCCATCACAGCCGGCGGAAGGCCGCAGATTTTGGCGTCACTGTCGGTCCATTCCAATTGCGTTTGAATCGCTGAGCGAGGATATTGTTGGCTTCGCGACTGTTGCCGCGTCAAGCCCTCGGCGCCTGCGCCGCGATCTCCCGCCCCGCTCCCGCTCATTAAGCAAGGACTCGCCTCTGCCATGGCGCTCGACTTAGTGCAAACTTTGAGCGACTTAGTCGCCCTTCCCAGCGTGAACCCGATGGGCCGCGATCTAGCCGGCCCCGAGTTTTTCGAATACCGCGTGACGGAATACCTCGAAAAGCTGTTCGATCGGCTGGGGTTGCCGTGGCAGCGGCAAATGATCGAGCCCCAGCGCGAGAACATCATCGCGCGGCTCGATGGCGACGTGCCGACGTCCGAGGGGGGCGGGTTACTGCTGCTTGAAGCTCACCAAGATACGGTGCCGGTCGACGGCATGACGATCCCGCCCTGGACTCCCACGGTCCGCGACGGCCGGCTTTACGGCCGCGGTTCCTGCGACATCAAGGGGGGCATGACGGCGATGCTCGGCGCTTTCTCGCGGTTGGCCGAAGAGCGGCCCAAGGGGATGCCGACCGTGTTGATGGCCTGCACGGTCAACGAAGAGCACGGTTACAGCGGCGCGCAGGATTTGGCGAAGTTGTGGGCGCCGGGCGCCCGTTCGATCGCGCCGCGGCGGCCCGATGCAGCGATCGTCGCCGAGCCGACCAGCCTGCAGGTCGTCATCGCTCACAAAGGCGCGGTGCGCTGGCACTGCAAGACGCACGGTCGCGCCGCGCACAGCTCGCAGCCGCATTTGGGCGACAACGCCGTCTATAAAATGGCCCGCGTGCTGATGGCGCTCGAGGCTTATGCCAAACAAGTCGGCGACAGCGTGCCCAAGCACCGTCTCTGCGGGCAGGCGACGCTCAGCGTCGGCACGATTCGCGGCGGCCTGAGCGTGAATACCGTACCCGACGAGTGTACGATCGAAATCGATCGCCGGCTGCTGCCCGGCGAAATCGCGATGGAAGTCTTTCCCCAGGTCGTCGAATTCGTACGCCAGTTTCCGGGCGTCGATTTCGAAGTGGAGCACGAAGAGCCGTACTTGAAGGGCTCGACCTTGTCCGACGATCACAACGGCGCCTTGGCCGATCGCCTGTCGAGCGTGGTCCGCGAGCTGTACGGTCGCGGCGAGAAAGTCGGCGTGCCGTACGGCACCAACGCTTCCCGGATTTCCGCCGCCGGCATTCCGTCGGTCGTGTTCGGTCCTGGCTCGATCGATCAGGCCCATACGGCCGACGAATGGCTGTCGATCGACGAGTTGGAAAAGGCCAGCCACGCGCTCTACGAATTCGTCCGCCGCGGCGCGATCGCCTGAGCGAAATCAGCCGCGTGCGGTTTCGGCCAAAGGCCGCGGTTTGTGGGCCGGCGTCGATTGCGACTCGTCTTGAGGCCCGGGCTCGCAAGTCGGCACTTTCATGCAGTCGAGCGCCGTGAGGCGTCCGCTGCGATTCCAGAGCGTGCCGTGGCACTCCACGACGTGCTCGGCGTATTCCTGATTGTTTTCCGCCAGCAGGCGGTGCAGCTTGCGAAGGTGGTAGTGCGGCACGGCCGGATACAGGTGGTGCGTCAGGTGGATGTCTTGCCCGTAGATGAACATCGCCCAGCGCACGATCGGATTGCAGAAGATGACGCGACTGTTGGTCAGCTTGCCGTCGTCGGCGTTGGCGTGCTGATACAGGTCGCGCAGCAGCATGTAGTAAGGAAAGCTGGTGAACAGCGGCAACACCCACAACAGCCAGAAATAGACGCCCCACTCGACGCCGGTGGCGTGCCGAGCCCAGGCCAGGATGCACTCCAGCCCGGTGATCCAGCCCAAGCGCATGGCGCTGGTGAACTTGCTCGAATAAACGGGCCGCATGTCGGACTGGAAGAACCAGTCGTCGGGCAGCAGGGCGATTCCGGCGACGGCGCCAATCATCAGAAGAACGGGCGCTGCAAACAGTTGCGGCCAGTTGCCGAACCAGCTCAGCGAACCCATCACGGCCACCATCACGCCCAGATAGGCCAGGCCCAACAAGCTGGTCATGCGAAACGGCCCCAAGCGGCCGGCCGCGTTCTTGTTGAGTCGCTTCTGGTACGGATTGATGCTGTTGCCCAGCGTCGTGATATAGATGTTATCCCACATATACCGCAGCAACGTGGGCGGCCAGAAAATGCGGGCGAAAAACTGCGAGACGAACTCGCCCCGGTCCATCGGAAAGCGATCCATCATGCGGGTCTTGCCCATGTTGAGCAGTTCAGGATCGCGCTGCCAATCGTTGGTGAATTCGTGATGCCCGAGGTGGATCAGCCGATATTGGGCCGTCGTCGAGAAGAGCGGGAACATGCAGAGCACGTCGGAAACCAGCTCGTTCCAGAAGCGGTTCTTCAGCAGGATGTAATGCGCCCCCTCATGGGCCAGGCCGGCGAAACGGTGCTGCACCGCTCCCACCAAGAGCACCGCCAAACCGACGACCGGGATGTTCCAGAGCCAAGAAAGCCCCCAATCGCCGCGAAGCTGGCAGAAGGCGATCGTCCCGCCAAGGACCACCCCTAAAGTGAGGTAGTCGCACAGGAGGTAGAGCAGGTTCTTGTAATTATCGAGATACCGCAACGGCAGGATCAGCGCGTTGAGTTCTCGGGTGTTCAGGGTTTTGCCAAGTTGTTTGGCTCGCATCGGCTATTACTCGCACGTTCCTGGAAAAAGAGCGAATTGGCGTGGCGCCGGAGGCGACGCCATCGCTCGCCACACGATCGCTAGCAAGCCCGCTGCCCCCCTCTGGGAGCAAATTACGGACCACAAACAAGCCCGCTCCCGAAGAATCGACCGCCCTCAAATTCTCTATAATTGATATATACTGCGCAGTCGCTCAAAAACAACCACGCAACCCAGCCTGAGCAATCCCCTCGTTAGAGTTATTACTCGCGCTAATGGGGCCGCGTCGTCGTCGTTCTAAATCGGGCGCCTGGCTGGCGGTGCATTACTCGAAAAAAACAGCGATGCTTTGCCGTCGTCCTCGAGCGGCAAAGCATCGCGAATGTGGGAAGCGAACTGCCTGCGCGGAAGGCGGGAGGCCAAGTCCCGAACTGGATCGCCGGCCAATCCGCTCTGCTAACCGCTAGAACGTATCCAGAATGAAGTGGTGTCCGTAGTGGTAGCGCCGATTCTGGGGGTAATAGTTCTGCCAGGCTCGGTTGTAGACCGGAATTCGCATTTCTTGGGGATACCGGTAATACAGGCTTTCGGAGCTGCGGTAATAGTCCGCGCTCCAAAAATTTTGCGGATAATAGACGTATGGGTAGTGGTAGAACCGCTGCCAATCTTGCGTGTTGTAGCTGTGCCCCCACTGGCGATTGAAGGCCTGTTGGGCTTCCACCTGCTCGGCGGGCGCGATCGCCCATAGCGCGGCGGCGCAGAAAACGGCCATCGGGATCTGGCGGATCATGAGATTCCCCCCTCACGGAACGTAGGCGTGGTACGGGTGCGGTCGGTTAACGTCCCGTGCGAAGCGCAGCGGGACGACGCGGGCAGAATTTGGGTCGTTGTCGAGCGCTTAGCGGGCAGAAATCGAACGGCGAGTCATGATGCGCCGCACCGACTCCTGCCGCGCAGGGCTCGATAATTACAGCATCGGCAGGCCGCCCGCAGGGCATTGAGGGAATATCCCGTATAGCCGCTATATGTCGCAGAACTACTGCGGCAGGCGGCCTTCGGCCAATTCCTGGTCCCACTCGTCCATCAGCGGCCAATCGATGGCGCAGGTGCCGAAGTCGGCCATGTGCAGATAGCCCCGCAACCGCGCGATGGTGCGGTCGAGCAAGGCGTCATCTTTGCGAAAGATCGGACCATGGCTGGGCAACAGCCATTCGACGTCGCTGGCGCGAATCCGCTCGAGCGAGCGGACGAACGCCTGGATATCGCTGCCGTGATGGGCGTCGATGGCCCCCACGCAGCCGTCGCGATAGATGTTATCGCCGCTGAAGAGCAGCTTTCCCAGCCGAAACGAAAGCTGGCTGTCGGTGTGCCCCGGCGTGTGCCAGACATCCAACTTCAGGCCGCCGAGCGAGATCGTATCGCCGTCGTCGACGAACTGGTCGATTTTGACCGGCGGCATCTCCAGGTGGATGTTCTGCGCTGTTATTTCGGCGAACGTCTTGAGCCGATCGCCGGAAGCCAACGGTTCCGCCGCCAGGGGGTGGCCAGTAACCGTCGTCTTCAGCAGTTGCTTGGCCTTGGCCAAGCCTTGAATGTGGTCGACGTCGGCGTGCGTCGCGATCAGCGTCTTGCAGTTCGACAACGGGAAATCGAGTTGCCGAATCATCTCGACGATCTCTTCGACCGTTTCCTCGAAGCCGATATCGATCAGCAGCCAGTCGGCACCGTCGTAAACCAGGTAGACGTTGCAGCCCAGACGTTCTCCGGCCTGATAATTGATCTCGATCACATGAGGGAAGACGGGCTTCCGCTCCAGCATGGTCCGATCCTTCCCCAAGAGACTTCGCTTCGGCCGCCGACTGAGCAATTCAGCCCAGACGCCCAGATTTACAGACGCCCCGATTCTAGGATCCATGCTCCCGGCCGACAAGAACCGAGCCAGCGCGCTAGTGCGTCTTCAAGTCTGAGTTGATAGGTGAGGGTGGCTGGCGGCAGAGCGCAGCGATGCCCCAGCGTTCTGGGGCTTCGCCAAGGCTCTGCCGCCAGCCACCCGACGGTCGAAATGGCTTTGAAGTGGCGCTAGCTCGGTGCACTTGCGACGATCGCGGCCAGCCCTTCGCGAAAAGAAGGGTAGCATAGCGATATGCGCAATTCGGCCAACATGCTCGCGTTGCTGATCCGCTTGTCGGCCGCGGCTCGGGCCGCTCGCGGATCGCCCGGCGGCGGTGCGGCGAATCGCGGCGGCGGCGCGTGCAGCAAGCGCGCCAGTTCGGCGTAGTAATCGCCGCGCCGGACGGGATG
>DATKRK010000325.1:0-23670 GCA_035532215.1 Pirellulales bacterium
CGCGGCGCTCGAAGCGCGCGAAGTGGAAAAGGCCCTCGAAAAGCTGAAGAACGCCACCGACTTGTCGAAACAGCGGATGGCCGAAGCCGCCAAAGCGGCCGAGGCGGCCTCTGAAGCGCTCGACCAAGGCAAGACCAACGAAGCCCGCGCAGCGGCCGGCGACGCTAATGCAAAATTCCGCGAACTGGCCGCACAGGTCGCCGCGCTGGCCGCCAAGGAGCAGGCCGATCGGATTGCGGCCGCGCAGCAAATGGCCGCCGATCTGGCCCAGCAACAGCAGGACTTCAAAGACCGCTTGGCCAACGCCGAAGGCGATGCCGGCCCCGGCGGGCAGCCGCGTCCCGACGAGAAACGACCGAAAGGGGGCGTTGGGCAAGGAGACGCCGGCGGCGATAACGAAGGCGCACGTATGGCGGCGGCGCAGCAGATCGCCGACCAGGCCGAGACGCTGGCCGACGTGCTTGCGGCCGCCGCCCGCGCCGACAGCCCGGAAGATCAGCAAGCGGCCGCTCAGGTCGACGCCTTGATGAAGTCGCTCGATCTCAAGGGGCTGGCCGAGCGGCTGGGCGACTTGCCCGAGCAGGTCCGCAACGAGAAGTGGGCCGACGCCCGGGCCGCGGCCGACGATGGCGCCGAGCGGGCCGAAGCCGCGGCCGAACGATTGGGCGCCTTGCGCCGCGCGATCGTCTCGCCGCGCGTCGACGAACTGGCCAAGCTCGAAGAAGCGCTGGCCGGGCTCGACGAACGGCTGGACGAACTCGATGCGGAGTCGAAGATCACCGGCTGGCACGTCGACGCCGACGAACTGGTCGAACGGCTCGAAGGCGCCGGAATCGACGAAGACTTGCGCAAGGCATTCATCGACGAGCTGCGCAATAACGGCTGGAGCCTCGACGCCGCGAGCCGACGCTGGAACTGGACGCTTATCGGCGGGCGTTACTCGGCGCCGATCGCCTATCACCGCTTGCTCTCGCGGCTGACGACCTCGTTGCGGGCGCGGATGCAGGAGTTGATGCTCGGCGACCTGACCGCCGCCGGCGACGAGCCGATTCCGCCGCAGTACCAGGATTTGGTCGACCGTTATTATCAAGTGCTGGCGGCCGAGAAACGAACCGCCGAGGCGGCAATCAATGCGGCAGAGTAATATCCGGAGCAACGGATGAACGTGCGAAGACAGTTATGGACGGCGTGCCTGTTGGCGCCGTTGGCGGCCCAAGCCGAGGAGCCGGCGGACGGCAAACAGCCGCAGGCCGACTACCTCGGCAAGGTCTATCGCGCCGAAGCGGAAATGCACGCCTTCTACCGTGACGCCGAGCACAGCCAGCCGCTCGAGTTCGTCGATCATCCGATCATGCGCTGGAACAACGAAGGCGTCTGGTCGGGCGAGGTGTTCGTTTGGACCTATGCAGGGCGGCCCGAAATCATCGGCTGCATGCTCTCCGGTCCGGCCGGCAACGGGCGGCGAAACGTGTTCGACGAGTTTCATCTGCTCGCCGACTCGCCGATTGCCCCGGCCGATTTGCAAACGCACCGCCGCTGGGCGCCCGAAGCAGGACTCAAACTCGAATTGCTCTCCCACGCGGCCAAGCCGCCGGCGAGCGCCGCGGCTCGTCTGACGCAAATGCGGAAGATTTCGCGCGAGTTCACGGGCCACATGCAGTTCCGATCGCCTTGGGAATTGCGGCTGTTGCCGCAGCCTTTGTTCCGCTACGGCGACGAGCAGGGCGACGTCCGCGACGGGGCCTTGTTCGCTTACGTCTGGAACTTGGGCACCGATCCGGAACTGATCTTGCTCCTCGAATGCCGCCGCGGCGCCGACGGGTTCGCCTGGCACTATGCGCCGGTTCGATTTTCCAATCGCGAGCTCTGGCTGAAGTACGCCGGCAGCGAGGTCTGGAGGGTCGAGGCTCACCAAGAGCCGCAGGGCGGCGTGGTCACGGCGCTTTACACAACGGCCTACGCCCGCACCATCCCTGGCAAAGATCCCAATCCTGGCGAGGATCCTAAACCCGACGATCCCAATCAAGACGCCGTTTCCAAGAAATCAACCAAGCCGGCGGATTCCAAATGATATCGACCGCGCCCGCATGCCTACGCCGGCTATCGCCGACGAAGGCATGCCACCCAAACTTGTAACCCGTCGCCTGTAACCTATCGCCACACATGCTCTTCGCCGCCGAAATCCTGCCTCAGCTTCCCGCCCGTGTCGCGCTCGGCCTGGTCGTCGGGCTTCCGCTTGGCGCCTGGCTGCTGGGCAAGTTCCTGGGTCCGTCGAACGCCGTCTCGCGGCGCTGGAGCTTGTGGCTCTTGCGCGGTGCGATTCTGGCGGTGCTTGCGGCGGTGCTTTTCAATCCGGTGCGGGTCGACGAGTCGCCCGGCCCGGTCGAACGGCCGGAAATGTTCTACCTGATCGACGCTTCGGCCAGCATGCAGATGGGTAGCCCTGTATCGCGCTGGGACGAGTCGCTCGATTTGATCGCGAATGCAAGGCGCCTGGCGCCGGAGTCGCCCGTGCTTCCCAAGCCGTTCCGCTTCGGCCAGCAACTGGCGGCCATCGAGCATTTGCCGCAGCTCGGGCCGGCCGCCAACGACGCGCGTAGGACGGACTTCCAGTCCGTCATGGGCCGGACAACGGACCAGAGGTCCGTCCTACGGCCGACCGACGGCGATACGCGGCTGTTGTCGGCGCTGCGGCAGATTTCCAGCCGTTTCGGCCGCACGCCGCCTTTGGGCATCGTCGTGTTTTCCGACGGCCGGGCTCGCGACGAAGACGGGCTCGAGCAGCTCGCCGCCGAGTTCGCGCGGCTCAAGACGCCGATCCACGTCGCGCCGATCGGCGACGTCACCAAAGGGGGCGACGTGGCCGTGGCCGCCGTCGTCGCGCCGCAGCGAGCCCGCAAGTTCACCGAGGTCGAGGTGCAGGTCTTTCTGCGCAGCTTCGGCTTCGACGGCCGCCGGGCCAAGGTGCAACTGCTGGAGGTCGGCGCCGACGGCCGGCAGAATCGCGAACTGGCGCCGCCGCTGCCGATCACTTTGCAGTCGGGCTTTCAATCGGTCAGCCTGACGTTTCGCACCGAACTGTCGACCCGCAAGCTGCGCGTGGCGATCCCGCCGCTCGACGGCGAAATCTCCGATTCCAACAACCAGGTCGAAACCGAAATGGCAATCGACCGCACCAAGCTGCGCGTACTGTACATCGAGGGCAGCCGGCAACCCCTGGCGACCGCCTACTTTGGCCAGCGCTATCAAATCCGCGGGCCGTTCTCCGAGTTCAAGCAGGCGCTGGTCGAAGACGAAGACATCGAATGCGTCGTGCTCTGCCGGCAGGGCGGGCTCGGCCGGCTGGTGCGCGTGGCCGAACAAGGGCAGATCGACGGCGTGCATGCGTTTCCCGCGACGGTCGCCGAACTGTCGGCCTTCGATGCGCTCGTGCTGAGCGACGTCTCGGCCGATCTGCTCAGCGACGAACAAATGGCCTGGCTGGAACCGTGGATCGGCCAGCGCGGCGGCGGCTTGTGCATGATCGGCGGCGAAAACAGCTTTGCCTCGGGCGGTTGGCAGGACACTCCTGTCGCGGCGATGCTGCCGGTCGAAATGCAACCGGGCGGCGACGATTGGTCGGCCGGCGACGAGGTGCAGCTTGCGCCGGAACTGCCCGCGGCGCCGCACGCCATCTGGAGTCTGCTGGCCGACGCCAAGCAGAACCGGCAGGCCGTCGGCGCGATTCCGGCGGTCGCCGGCCTCAATCGTTGGGCCGCGGCCCGGCCGAACCTGACGACCGTGCTGGCCACGGCCTCGGCGCCGGGTCTGCGCGCGGCCGTGCGACAAGGCGCGCCGGTGTTTGGGGCTTTGGCCAGCACGACCGGCACTGAAGAAGGAGTGAAGGGGCCCTCGCCCCGGCCCTCTCCCAAAGGGAGAGGGAGTACGGACGAAGGCGAGCTGCCGGCGATCGTGGCGGGCCGCTATGGCCGCGGGCGAACGGCCGCGCTGGCCTTTGCGATCACGTCGCCGTATGCCGGCGATTTGACGCAGAAATGGGGCCAGGGCGACAACCGCTATTACGCCAAGTTCTGCCGCAATCTGGTCTACTGGCTCACCGAAAACTCGGCCATCGGCCGGCGCCGGCTGATGGCCTCGGCCGACAAGCGTTTCTATCGCCCCGGCGAAACGATCGCGATCTCGGCGGCCACCTACGACGAAACTTCGGCGCCGACCAAGAACTACCGCGTGGTGGCGATGGTCGAGCCGCACCTGTCGGCCAGCGAAGTCGAGAGCGATGCCTCGCCGTTGCGGTGGCCCAGCGGCCTGCCGCGGACCAGCGGCGAAGAAGATCCGTTCATCGTCTGGGGCGAAGAATTCGAGCTGCCTTTGGGCGGCGGCCAGAAGGCCATGAATCACTCGATCGAACTGCCGCTGGCCGAAGCCCTGGCGGGCGGAACTTCGAGCCAGTCGCTGCGCGTCGAGTTGACGGCCTACGAAGACTATACTCAGATCGACAGCACCTCGCTCGACATCCAAGTATTGCACGACCCGTTCGAGCAGCAAAACCCGTTTCCGAACCACGAGTTGCTCGCCCGGCTGGCCACAGCCTCGGGCGGCCAGGTGCTGCGTTCGGCCGACGAACTGGCCGCGCTGCTGCGCGACGCGCCGGTCGACGTCGGCCCGCCGATCGTCCGCCGCGTGCCGCTGTGGAGCAACGCCTGGGTGCTCGGGTTGCTGCTCGGCTTGTTGACGGTCGAATGGTGCTGGCGGCGGAAGCTGGGGCTGGCGTGAGGCGTGAGGCGGTAGAGCAGCTCATGGCGCCAACGTCGACTCGTCGATCAACTTTTGGTCGGCGCGGTTGGCCAGTAGTCGATGGATTCTCGGTTCGATGTCGAAACTCATGGCGCGCACGCGACCGTCGCAAAAAGCGACGTTCCAGACGCCCGGATGAGCGCTGCCGAAACGGCACGTGTCGTTCACCGCGACGAAGTCGGGCGCGGGCGGCCGATAGCCGCAACGGCAGATGTCGTCTTGGTAGCCGGTATACATGCTCCAGTCGTCGCCGTGATCGCCGCCGGTCGTATAATTGGCGCCGCTCACGTGCTTCTCGCCGAGCAGGTAGGTTTGGCTCAGCCCGTCGAAAATCTGGCCCGGCTGGATTTGGCTGCGCAAGAAGCAGACGCCCGTATGGTCGGAAACGTCGGGCCATTTGAATTTCGGGTCGTCGCCGTCGGCCAGCGTGTGCGGGCCGCCCCACAGGTACACTTCGCAGCGCGACTGATCGCCGGCGTTGGCGGCATAGTCGCTCCGCGCCGCCGCGCTGATCGGCGCCGATTCGAGCGGATTGGCGGCGTAAGACGGTATCGGATACGCTTCGGCGCGGCGCCGCGTCGGGCAATTGAATAAGTTCACCGCGTTGGGGACCAACTGGGCCAGCGACTTCTTCTTTTCCGCCAGCGGTTGTCCGTGCCCCAACTGGCTCAAGTCGCGCCGTTCGAGATAGGGCAACACGCAGTAAATCCATCCGCCCGGTTGCGCTTGCCCCGAGCCGCGGTCCGGATCGCCAATCCACCAAGCTCCCCAGCCGCCCGTCGGCAGCCGGCCGGTGGCCGATTCGAGATTCAGCACCGCCAGCGATTGTTGCTTCAGATTGTTTTGACACTGCGTCCTCCGCCCCGCCTCGCGCGCCTGCTGCACGGCCGGCAGCAACAGCGACATCAGCATGCCGATGATGGAAATAACCACCAACATTTCCAGCAGTGTCACCCCGCGCCTTGCAGAGCACAGCGCAGCAACTGATGCGTGAGTGACCAACCGCGGATGTACGCCCCGGCGACGGGCATCATCGCAAAACATGACTGCCTCCGAGATTCGCGGCTGCCCAAAACAACAGCATGACTAAATTATCACGACTCGCCCGAAGTGGCAAGTCGCGGGCAAAGTTCGACCTCGGAAAAAAGAATTCGCCGCTGGGGATTGACTGTAAGTATTCGCGAGTTAGACTCTCGGCTGTGCTGGCCATGGTGCGGTTCCGGCGGTGCGTGAGCAATTCAACGACTGACGGTTGACGGTCTGCCGCCCTGGAAGTGTTGGCAGTCCACTGCGGAGGCAGTTTCATGCGGCTCGTGTCGGACAGCTATGTGCGTCGCGCGCGAGGGCTGGCGGTCGCGATGTGCGGCGCTCAGCCGCTCAGGCGAGTCGTTGTTGGCTTGTCTGTCGTTTCCCGACCAAAGGCGGTCGTCGCGACCTTGTTGTTGATAGCGGCTGGACTCGCCTTCACGGCGATTTTCCACACTCCGCAACGCGATTCTTCAGGTCAATCTTTCGCATCTGGCGTTGGCGTCTCCGCAACGGCTGCTGATGTCCTAACGACAAACAGCGTCGATCGTGATCGGAACTTTGCAAGCCGAGTGCTCCATCCGTCTGTGACAGGAGTGCTGCCGCTTGATGCCAAAGGGCTGGCTGCGTTAAACGACTCGTTGCGAGTTGGGTCAGACGACACGTTCTCGCTGCTTTTGCACGCCGTCGCTGTTTACGGTCCCACTGCGTGCGTCTCCTCTCCCGCGTGCGGCGGTGAGGTCGGCTTGACGGAGCTCGCGCTCGACTCGGACTTGAGCGCTCGGCATTTCGGCGGATTTCGCGCGCTCTGTAAGACGAGATACGGGGCACGGTTTCCCCTCGTGCACAAGACGCTCGCGCACGTTGAAGTGGGCGCTGAAGCGCACCCGGGGCAGGCATTGGCCGTTCTGGCAGCGAGCGGCGCCGATTTGGCAACCCCACTTTCGCTGCCGGGCGGGGAGAGCGGCGAGCTGCGCCTCGTGCTCGATGACCTCTTGGCAAACTTTTCACTTGATGGCGAGCTTTACTGGGACGCGGTGGCACTGTCGCTGCTGCTGCCCCCCGCGCAAACAAACTGGACGAACAAGTTCGCGCAATCGTTTTCGTTCGACGACCTCGCCAATGAGTTGATCGCGAGACCCGAAACGGCATCCGCTTGCCTTGGGATTCATCGACTCATCAGTCTGACGGTGCTGTACCGCGCGGATCGGGAGCGCCCGATCTTGACCGAGGCGGCTCGGGGTCGAGTGAGCGAGACATTGGCTCTGGCCGTCCAGCGGCTGTGCAGCAGTCAAGCCGAAGACGGATCTTGGAGCTATCGATGGTCGCAGGAAGCGGCCAAACAAGTCTCACAATTCGCCGTGAGCCTCCCCGAAGACCCAATGTGGCATGTCGTGGCGACGGGGCATCATTTGGAATGGCTCGTTTTGTTGCCTCCGGAGCTTGCTCCGCCGACGTCTGTTTACCGACGAGCGGGTAGCTGGCTTTACAACAGGCTTATGCAGCAAATCGACGATCGCGAGTGGGCGAAAAAACTGTACTGTCCTGTGTCTCACGCCGTTCGTTGCCTCAACGTGCTGAACGCCGGAGACCGTCTCAACCCGGATCGTTTATAGGAGATTGATAATGCGAACGTTGTTGTCATTTTGTTCGTTTGCACTCGTCGCGGGCGTGGGGGCGGTCTACTTGCTGGGCGAGCGTCCACTTTACGGTGTCGCCCCGGTGGACGAGGTCGAGGCAGCCGAGATTTCCGGCGGCCTGAGTTGCTTCGGCACCGCCGAGACAGAGATCAATTGCGGCGACGCAATTTGCAATGACAACGGGGTCGGAATCTCCTGCGGCGGCCAGACCGATTGTCTTTCACAATCTGCTGGCGACTATTACGCGTTGGAGGACAAGCAGTATTGCTACGCGTCGTGCATGGTGCAGAACTCCTGCGGGCAAGGCGATGTTTGCCAAATCATGTCGGGCTGCAGCGGGAGCTAGCGTGTCTCAGGCATCGTCACTGCTGCTCCTTGCCGCACTTACGTTCGCTGGCGCCGTTGTCTGCGGTGCCAATGGCGACAAGCCAGCCGCCGACGTCGATAATAGCGGGGCCAAACGAATCTGGAGGATTCCGCAACTGTGCGGCGTGAACTCGCTCTATGTCATGCTCTCTTGTCATGGTATTCGGCCCGATTACAGCCGCCTTCGGGAGGGACTATCGGCAGACGGCAGCGAGACAACGTTGGCCCAACTCAAGGAGGCGGCTGCATCGCACGGTCTGCGGGCCGTCGTGGCCCGTGCGACGCCCGATGCGCTCGGCCACCTCCCAGTCCCCTTCATTGCTCACCAGGAACTGGTGCGAGGGAGAGGCGACAGTGGCGGCCATTACTGCGTCGTGTACCGCGTAGAGGGCGACCGCGTCGGTTATTTGGACGGCAGCACCGCGATCTTAAAGTCTGCGCGCCTCGACGACTTCGCCAACGACTGGACTGGGTACGTTCTATACGTTCCGGAAAAGTCGACCGGCTCGCGTTGGTGGCTGCCGCTGGTCATCGGCGCCTGCTCGGGCGCTTTTATCTCCGCGCTTTGGCGACACGGTGCGCCTTGCCGCGCGCGGTTCACTTCGAGAGGGTTGGGGGCGTAAGCTGCTGCGGCAGCCGGAATGCGTCGTTCTAACGGAGAAATGATCATGTCACCTCAAGAGAAGCGTCGCAATGTTTCGAGGGTTGTCGCCTGCGCAGCTTTTATAGCGATGACGTCCGGCCAGCAGCCCGCCGTCGCCGCCGATGCCCTTCCGACCCTCGACGACATCCGACAAGCTTGGTCGGTGAAAGCCGCCGTGATCAAATCCGTCCACGTCGAATATGACGTCGTGGGAACCGAGATTGCTGACCGGAAAGAGATCTACGAGAAGCTCCACATCCTCTCGATGGGCAAACAGCATGCCGTCGAGACGGTCAGCGGAAAAAAGCTGAGCCGGAAATTTGTCAGCGAGACGCGGCGGTACGAGCTGGCGATTAAAAACGCGCGAGAGAAGCTCAAGCGAGAGGGGAAGAAGCTTCCCGAATCCCCCTCCGCATTCCTGAAGGACTACAAGCCGATGCCGTTGGAGAGCAAGGACTATCCGTTCGAGTTGATTGCACCCGAGTTCGATGCCCTTCCACTCGATAGAATTGACCAGTGGCACATGTTCGATGGAGAGATGATTTACCGGTTAGCGCCGCCCCAAGTAGGCAAAACTCGGCGGGTTTACCAGATCAGCCTGCCCGAGGTCAAGAATATGTACCTCGTGGGGATGTTTTATCTTGATCTAATCGGCCACGGGGTGCGCGACCCTGGGCTCGCAGACGATTCGCCGCTCTGGAAGCGATTTCACTTGCCTGACGCCTTCGACGTGGCGCCCTTCGTCATCCTGGGCAAGCGCGAAGAGATCGACGGGGCCGCCTGCGTCGTGGTCGAGGCCGAGCGCTTCCTGAAACTCTGGCTCGACCCCAACCTGGGCTACGCCATCCGCAGGCAAGACGTTTGGGTTGAGGGCGAGAGGCGGACGGAGGCACGGCACGAAGATTTCGTCGAGGTCGCTGACGGCCTCTATTTCCCGAAAACGATCGTGCGGGATAGCCTCGGCGGCCCCAATTTCTCGGCTAGATATCGCGGAAAGCCAGTGATTCGCAGCGAAATCACGCTTGTCACCCTTGAGGTGAACCGTGGGTCGCACGAGGCCGATTTCGAGTTCAACCCGGAGCCTGGCGCAAAGGTTACCGATGCCAGAATCCCCACTGTCGACGCCGAAGGAAAGCCGCGCGAGCGCCGAGTTTGGCCGCACGCGAAGGAGGTGGTCGGATACATTCAGCCCGCCGACAAGGCCGACCTTGACAAGGCGATTCGGCAGGGCCAACTGAGCTCGGCGCTCGGGAAAGAACCAACCGATCTACGGCCGTCGTTCGCGCGGCAATACGCGGTCATCGGCGGCATCGCCGCACTAGCCGCCATTCTTGTCATCTTGCTCTGGCGGACGAGGCGATTGCGCGATTTGAAAACGACATAGGCCGGCCGAGTAGGCCGACTCTGTTTGACGCGTAACGTACATGCTGGCGACGAGACAACACTGGAGTTGCGAAGGTGGAGAGTGTCTTTGTCTCGATCTGTTTGGCTTTCTGCTCGGCGGCGCCACGCGAGGGGGCGACCAACGAATCGCGACTTGACGACCTGAGGATTGCTGTGGCCAGCGCACGCTCCAAGATGCGAAGCCTGAGAGTGAAGGCAAGACTCTTCAACCTCGCCAACGATCCGAAGAATTACGTCGTCATTGACGCGATCGCGGCCGGTCCTCGCCGCTTAGTTTCGATATCGCACTACACAGACAACATCTTGTTACGAGATACAAATGACTCGCGGCACTATTTCGAGCCAGGCGCGGTTAAGTCGTACTATCCGTTCCGGCGAACCTACGAGGTGACGCACCGCTTCTCGAGCGTTGCTGCCCTCACCGACAAGATCAGGCGTTACCCGCTTTTCGAGGGTCTTGGCTGGTGGCCGCCCGATGATGCGACGGCGCCGCCGAAGTTCTTCGACGCGCCCTGGTTCACCCACGAAGTCCTTGCAAGCAAGGACGCGGTGCTCGAGGAGGCCCGTTCAACAATTGATGGGCTCGAGTGCGATGTTCTCTCCGTGCCTGGCGTACACAGGCTTTGGTTCGACGCGCGGCGCCGCACGCTGGTGCGCCGCGAACGCTACGCCGGCCAACCACTAAAGCCCGTCGCGATATGCGTCTTGAGCGACTATCGAGAGGTGATCCCTGGTCTTTGGCTCCCCTACGAGATCGTTCGCGAGCTCCCGGCGGTTCCGCTTAAAAGCCGTTTCCTAGTCGATCGTTACTCGATCAACGACGTAAAGAGCGAAGACTTCGCATTCGATCCGCCGCCTGGGACGATCGTGGCCGACAGGGACACAGGCTCGGCAACGCAGTTGAGGGGAGGCTTTGATCACCTTGACTTTGTGGCGCGAAGCGTCAAGGCCCTTGCGGGCGCGCGAGGTAAGCACGTTTCACCCGCCGCAGGCGTCGGCTGGCGCGCAGCAGCCGGCCTATCGGCTGCAGTGGTCTCGTTTTTCATCGTGGCTCGCCTGCCGCGCGGCCGGCGAGTCCGACCAAAGGCGCTTCAGGCTGTGGACAGGTAGCTAGCACCGGCCAAGCGGTTGCGCTCAAAGACCCAGATTCCCGTCATATTCGCGACTCGCTATGAAAATTCTCCTGGAAGCGGAGGCCCAGCGGAAGCGCGGCCACACGGCGAATGCAGCAGAGCCAAGAATTACCCGCTGCGCGACTTCTCGGAAGGGGCCAACCTCAACTGGGCAACCTTGTATTTGCTGCGAGTGTAGAGAGTCAACATTGGTTTACCGCGAGAAAGTCCCGCGCCTGCGAAAGTGCAAATCGTGCGGCCTCGCGTGGGTCGATCCGGCGCCCTCGGCAGCGGAACTCGCGGAGATTTACAGTGCCCGTTATTTCCAGACGTTCGGATACGATGCCAGCGCCGATAAGCGATATCGCCACGTCCGCGCCGCGACTTCCGATCGCGTCCTGGCAATTGCCGAGCGGTGCCTCGCCGTCGGAGGCCTCCTTGATGTCGGCAGCGGTTTGGGAGATTTGCTGGCGGCTGCGATTCGCCGCGGTTGGGACGCACGCGGCATCGAGCCTAATCCGTGGGCGCGAGCCGAGGCGGACCGGGTCGCGCCGGACGCGACCCGTACGTGCGCGATTGAGGAATTCGAGCCTGGCAAAGTGCGTTTCGATCTTGTCACGTGCATCGACGTCATCGAGCACTTGCGCAGGCCCGACGAAGCACTGCGAAGATTCTTCGGCTGGTTGCGTCCGGGCGGCAGCTTGGCCCTGACGACGCCCGACATCGGCTCGTTGTTGGCGCGCCTGATGGGCGCTCACTGGCCGCACTTCCACGTCGACCATCTCTGGTACTTCAACCGCGAGACGCTCACCGCGATGGTCGAGCGGGCCGGGTTCGAAGTCCTCGACTGGCGCCGGGCGCCGAAGGTCTTCAATCTCGCCTATATCGCGGGAATCTTCGAGCGTCATTCAACCAGCGCGCCCGTCCGCCGCATCGCGGAGGGCATGCTCAGACGCTGCCCGCCGCGACTTCTCGGCGCCCCTTGGCCGGCGATCCGCGAGGGACAGCTTCTGATAGCGCGGCGGCCGTCATGCTGAAGGATCTCCAAGCCGGCTTCACGTATTATTACGTGACCAGCCTGGTCGTACTGCTGGGCGCCCTCTTCGGTTTCAGTTTCGTGGCGCCGTGCAAGGAGGCTCCAACCAGCGGAACAGGGGACTTCGTCGACGCGCTGTTCGCCTGGGACGGCCGGTGGTACAGGGGGATAGCGACGGAGGGCTACTCTTTCGACGCGCACGAGAGATCGAACGTGGCATTCTACCCAGCCTATCCCGGCGTCTCTGCGGCGCTGTCGTGGATCAGCGGACTTCAATTGCGATATTCCCTCCTGCTCGTATCGCACGGTTCGCTCGCCGCCGCGTTTGTCTTGCTGGTGCGCTATGCGCGACTTCGCTTTCCCGAAATGTCGGACGAGGCGAGGGACTATATCCCCGTCTGTTTCGGACTGCTGCCCACGACCTATTTCTTTCGCATGGGTTACTCGGAGTCGTTGTTCGTGCTGTTGTTGCTCATGGCGATGTGGGGCATCGAACGGCGGTGGCGCACGGTTTGGATCGTCTTTGTCGTCGGTGCCGCGACGGCGTGTCGCGCGGTCGGCGTGGCACTGCTCGCTCCCTTGGCCATGCACTTATGGGAAACGTCGCGCACGCGAACCGCCTTCACTTTGCGCAGCGCCGTCTGGCTTCCTCTGGCATGTTGGGGCTTGGCCGCCTGGGTGGCATATCAAGCGGTGGAGTTCGGCGAGCCCTGGGCTTTCATCCAGACGCAGCAGCACTGGAGTACGCGGCAAACGAGCCTTTTTAGTTGGGACGGCATTGCGGCCCTGCTGAGCTTCCGGCCGATCCGCTCGGTCTACGATCCGGCCTCGCCCTGCTACTGGGGGAACTTTCCACCGCGCGACAACCCGGCGTTCAACCTGATGTTCGCCAACCCGATTTATTTTCTTGGTACGGCGGCGCTGGTCGTCGCGGGCCGCGCGAAAGGTTGGCTGTCGAACCGCGAAACGGCCCTCAGCGCCGCGCTGTTGCTGATTCCCTACGTGCTGCAAGCCGATCGCGCCTGCATGGCCGCCGAGGCGCGGTATGCCAGCTCCGTCTTTCCGGCGTATTTCGTCATGGGGCATTTACTGGCCCGTCTGCCCGGCGCCCTGGCGGGCGTCCTGCTGGGCCTCAGCGCGACCTTTCTCGCGATTTACTCCGCCTTGTTCGTCCGCTGGTATTGGTTTTACTGACGTGCGGCGCTCAAGCTCGTCAGTGCGCGTATCGCTTTGGCCAGACACGACGGTCGAACGACTTCGGAGAAGGAAATCGCTTGCATTCCAGACACAATGTCTTTACCATAGCGGACTGCAACCTTCACCGGCCGACCTTTTCAATATGCCCCGTTCGCCGCAAGACGTCACCGATGCCGAACTGGCGATCCTGGAAGTGCTCTGGGAACGCGGTTCGGCGACCGTTCGCGAAATCACCGAACGACTCTATAGCGGGTATTCCGCCTCGCAGCACGCCACGACGCAAAAACTCCTCGAACGTTTGGAAGCCAAACAGTGTGTGCGCCGCAATCGCGGGCTTTGGCCTCACATGTTCGAAGCGACCATCGATCGCGAAGCGCTGATCGGACGCCGGCTGCAGCAAGCGGCCGACCGGCTGTGCGACGGTTCGATCCAGCCGCTCTTGACGCACCTGGTCAAAGCCGGGCGGCTGTCCGCCGACGAGCGCCGCTCGCTGCGCAGCCTGCTCGATGAATTGGAACAGCAAGGTCCGAAATCGGGAAAGAAAAAGTAATTCCACGAAAGATCCGCAATCCTTCGGAACTGGCCGCCGAGCTTGCCGCGCCGTCGCGGCGCGGCCCGGCGGGAGGTGCAGCATGACATGGCTTATGACATCGCTCGTCGCGATCGGTCTGGCCAATGCGTTGTGGGCGGCGTTGTTCGCGGTCGCCGCGGTCGGCTGTGGAAGATGGCTGCGCCGGCCGGCGTTGGCCCACTTGCTGTGGATCGTCGTGCTCGGCAAACTGCTCACGCCGGGCGTGATTCAGCTTCCGCTCGACGCTTGGCTCGGCCGGCCGAGCGGCTGGCTTTCCGACGCCGTCGCAACGATTACGGCGTTGGACGCGGACGAACCTTCCGCGTCTCGCCCGGCAGCCCGCGAACTCGAACATTCGCTCGCGTTGAGATCTTCCCAAGAGAGTGCAACGGCGGGCGAACTGCGATCGCAATCGGCCGCAGCGGCGCCCGCCGCAAGCGAACGTTCGACCGCGCCGATCGCGAGCGAGTCAGCGGCGAGTGACGTTGTCGCCGGCAATCGCCGCCTGCTTACGGCGGCCGGGTTGATTCGCTTTGCCGCGGCGCTTTGGCTCTTGGGCAGCACGGCGATGGCTGTCTGGATGGCGCGCCGCGCCTGGCGGTTTTACGCCTTCTTGAAGCTGGCCGGCCGGGGCGATGCGTCGTTGCAGGCGCGGCTCGACCGGCTGGCGCGGCGTGCGGGGATCAAATCGGCGCCGCGGCTCGTGGTGGTCGAGAACGTCGTTTCGCCGATGCTTTGGGGGCTCGGATCGCCCGGCTTCGCATGCGGCGCGCGGCTGGTCTTTCCCGGCCCGTTGGCTCGCCGCTTGGACGACGAATCGTGCGATGCGCTGCTGTTGCACGAGTTGGCCCATTACGCCCGCGGCGACGGCTGGGTGCGGCTGCTGGAACTCGCCGCGCAGACGCTTTATTGGTGGCACCCGTTGGTTTGGCTGGCGCGGGGCGAAATCGAAGCCGCCGAGGAAGAGTGCGGCGACGCCTGGGCGCTCGAGCATCAAACCGGCACGCGCCGGCTGTATGCCGAGGCGCTGTTGGCGACCGTCGATTTTCTGTACGAGCCGCCGCTGGCGCCGTTGCCCCCGGCGGCGTGCGGGCTGGGCGAAGCGCCGCTGCTCCGCCGGCGATTGACGCAAATCATGGGCGGCGGCGCGGCGAAGTCCGCTTCGCGGCCGGCCAAGGCGCTGGTGCTTGCCGCGGCGGCGGTCGTGCTGCCCTTGCGGCCGACGTTTTTCGGCGCCGCGCCGCGGCCAGCCCTGGCAAACAGTTCGCCCGCGGCGACGGCGGCCCTTGTGGCGGCGAAACCGACGCCGCAAACGGCGCCCGCCGCCAGTTCGCAGATGCCGCGAAAGACGACGCCGCGTGAAATCGACCCGCTTGCGCCTCGCCGCAGGTCCGTGGCGCACGCGCCGTCGCCGCTGTGGGCGGCGGCGGCCTCGCACAACGGCAAGTATCAACTGGAAGCCCGCACCGGTCGCAAGACGACGCTGGTCCACGTCGAGAGCGGTTGGCGGCTTGACCTGACGGCCCACCAGATCGCCTGCGCGTCGTTCTCGCCCGACGGCCGCACGTTCGCCACCGGCCACGACGATTGCGCGGTTCGCATTTGGGACAGCGAAACGGGCGGACTTTTGACGTCGCTGAAAGACGGCGAATCGCCGATCGTCTCCGTGGCCTTCGCTCCCGACGGCCAGCGCGTCGCGGCCGGCGGCGCCGACGGCGGCGTACACGTCTGGGATTGGGCGCAAGCGAACGAAGTTGCGAAGTTGGCCCGGCAGGCGGCGCCGGTCAGTTGCGTACGCTGGTCGCCGCGCGGCGACCGCCTGGCGGTTGCCTTTGGCCGCTGGTCCGACGGCGAAGACGCCGCGCTGGCCCTCTGGTCGCCCGGCGACGACGCGCCGCTCGAATTGCACGGCTTCGGCGATCCGATCGGCGCCTTGGATTGGCTGGACGACGACTCGCTGCTGTTGGCGGCCTGGGACGGAGAATCGCTGACCTTCAGCGTATCGCTCGGCAAGCCGCTGGCACGGCTGCGTCTCGACAAGAATTCGGTCTCGGCCGCAGCCTGGTCGCCCGATTGCCGGCTCGTCGCCCAATGGCAAGCCGAGCGGCTGGTCGCCGAAGTCGATCCGCCTTCGAGAACGGAGGATCGCAGATGACCGCATTGTACCTTCGACGTCTCGCAAGTCTGGCGATTGCCATCGTCTGCGCATTTCTGGCCTGGACCGAGACGCATTTGGCCGCCGAGGATCAACCGAACAAAGAGCCTTCGTCGCTGCGCGAGCTGATCGATGCGGCGCTCGACGACGTGCAAATCTTCGCCGATGCCGAGACGACTGTCGCCGCTCGGCCGCGAGTCGTGATGCGCTGGGCGAACAACGCCCGCGGCAGCGAGGACGGCGCCACGGTGCTTTACATTCACGAGGGCCGGCCGCTGGCGGTGGCCTGCTTCTATCCTTGGGACGGCCAATTGCCCCGCGACTTTTCGGTCCTCGCCCGCGTGCCGATTGTCGCGCGGTACGGCGGCGCGGTCGTCTGGCATCCGCAGCGAACGGAAGTCGAGCTCGCCGGCATCCCCGCTGCTCCGCCGCCCGAGAGCAACAAGCCCCAGCGACTGCGGCAGATGAAATCGCTCGCCGAGCAATTCGGCTCGACGATGCTCGGCTGGCGGGCCGACGACAGCGATCGCGAGGAACTGCGGCTTTTGCCGCGGCCCCTGTATCGCTATGAAACGACCGGCGGCGAGGTGATCGATGGCGCCGTGTTCGCCTTCGTGATGGGCGCCGATCCCGAATCGCTGCTGTTGATCGAAGCGACCAAGCAAGGCGACGCGGCCAAATGGCAATACGCGTTCGTGCGGCGCACGTCCGGCGAGTTGGAAGGCCGGCATCGCGGCCAGACCGTCTGGCACGCCGACCGGTTCCCCGCCATGCGCGACGCACAAGGTCCGAATTTCTCCGTCGTCTCGCCGATTCCGCCGGAGTTGTTGCCCGCGAAAGAAGCCCAATGAATCGACAAAAGGTCAGTTTCGTTGCCCTCGCCGCAGCCTTGCTCTACGTTCGCCCATTGCTCGCCCAAGTCTCGCCGGGCGATGGCGCTTCCGAGCAGGCGCCCGCCTCGCCGTTGGCCGAACCCGCGCCCGCACAAACGCCCGGCGCCGACCCGGCCCAGGTTCGCCGGGCTTTGATCGTCTGTGGTTTGCCGGGCGACGCCGAGCATCGCCAACTGTTCGCCGAGACGATCGAGACGCTCTACGCAGCCTTGGCGGCGCGGCACGGTTTCGCCGCCGAACGGATCGCCGTGCTGTTCAGCGGCGAAACGAACGACGACGACGGGCCGGCCTTGAAGTCGAACCGCGGCCCGGCGACGAGCGAAGCCCTGGCCGCGGCGGCGGCGGAACTGGCACGGCAAATTCAGCCGGACGACGCGCTGTGGGTGTTCGTCTTCGGGCACGTTCATTTCGACGGGCGTTCGAGTTGGCTGAATCTGCCCGGGCCCGACATGAACCAGGTCGAATTCGGCAAGTTGTTCGCCGGAACGCGTTGCCAGGAGCAGGCGTTCTTTATCACTACGCCAGCCAGCGGGTATTTCATCAAGCCGCTCTCGGCGCCGGGCCGCATCGTGATTGTCGCCACCGAAGCCGATTTCGAGGTCAACGAAACCATCTTCCCGCACAAGCTAGTCAAGCTGCTCGCCGAGCCGCCGGCCCTGGCCGAATTCGACGTCGACAGCGATGGCCGGGCCACGCTGCTCGACGCCTATCTCGGCGCCGCCCGCGACACGGCGCAAGACTACGCCGCGGGCGAGTTGCTGGCGACCGAGCACGCGCTGATCGACGACAACGGCGACGGCCGCGGCACGGAGCTGCAACTTGGTTATCTCAGCGAAGAGCTCGGCGGGCGCCTGCGCGCCGGCCGCGCCAAGCCGGCGCCGCGGCCGGGCGACGGCGCCGTGGCTCGCCAGATCGCCCTGCCCGTTCCGCTCGCAGCCCCGGCGACTGAAGAGCCCGCGGCGGAAACGCCGCCGGACGCGGAATCATCCTTCTAATTGATTCGGCGAGTCTGCTGACCACGTCAAAGCCGCGAGCGTCGCAGTAGACGCGGCATCCTGCCGCGTGCCAAAGCGGCAAGGATGCCGCTTCTACGTGAAAAAAGGCCCCGGCTTGACGGGCGGACTATACTATTACGAGGGGCGCCAACCGCGCCACGTATCGGACGGCGCAGCAATTCCCCCCTGACTCGCGTTCGATTGCTCCGGCGGCGATGTTGTGTAGCCCGGTCAGAAGTCGCGTCTGATCGAATCCCTTCCTTCGCGTTTCCGCCTTGCACTAAACTTGTCCGAGACCTTGAAGCCGCGTCGCTCCGACGCGCCGGAAGCCATGTCGCGCATCGTTGAACTGCCGCCCGATGAAGCCTTGTATCCCGACGGCGCCAAGCCCGGCGGTTGGTGGCGCGCCGATGAAGAACAGCCGGATCGCGTGATCTGCGAACTGTGCCCTCGGGCCTGCGTGCTGCGGCCGGGCGATCGAGGCTTCTGCTTCGTGCGCGAAAACCGCGAGGGCAAAATGGTGCTCGGCACCTACGGCCGCAGCACGGGCTTCTGCATCGACCCGATCGAAAAGAAACCGCTCAATCATTTCTTCCCCGGCACGAGCGTGCTGTCATTCGGCACGGCGGGCTGCAACCTGGGCTGCAAGTTCTGCCAGAACTGGTCGATCTCGAAATCGCGCGAGATCGAACAGCTCAGCGAGGAGGCGACGCCCGAGGCCATCGCCGCGGCCGCCCAGCGGCTGGGCTGCCGCAGCGTGGCCTTCACCTACAACGACCCGGTCGTGTGGGCCGAGTACGCCATCGACGCCGCACGGGCCTGCCGCGCGGCGGGCGTGAAGACGGTCGCCGTCACGGCCGGCTACATCAGCCCCGCGGCTCGCGGGCCGTTTTTCGAATTCATCGACGCCGCCAACGTCGACCTCAAGGGCTTCACCGAAGACTTCTACCGGCACGTGACGCTCTCGCACCTGGCGCCGGTGCTCGATACGCTGCGCTGGCTGAAGCGCGAGACCGACGTCTGGTTCGAAATCACGAATTTGGTGATCCCGCAAGCGAACGACTCGCTCGACGAAATCCGCCAGATGTGCCAATGGATCGTCGACGAACTCGGCGCGGACGTGCCGCTGCACTTCACGGCCTTTCATCCCGATTTTCGCATGACCGACCGCGGCCGCACGCCGGCCGAAACGCTGCTGGCCGCCCGCGACGTCGCCCGCTCGCTCGGCTTGAACTATGTTTACGTGGGCAACGTCCACGCGCCGCGGGATCAGAGCACGTTCTGCCCGCAATGCGGCGGATTGTTGATCGAACGCGATGGTTACGAGATCGGCGCTTACGGCCTGGCCGGCGACCGTTGCGGCCACTGCCGAACGCCGATCGCCGGCCGCTTCGACGCCTCGCCCGGCCATTGGGGCTCGCGGCGGCAGCCGGTCCGCATCGCCGAGTTTGCGCCGCGCACGCTTCACGCTTCGCTGCCTGTCGTCCAACCGAACCAACCTCAACCCGCCACACCGACTTTGCCGATGAACGTTTCCACCCCAAGCGTCCCCAGTTCCGAACTTTCCCCGGAGCACGAACAGGCCGTGTTGCGCGCCGCCGGCCGCGTGGTGGCCGCGGCCGCGCGCGGCGAACCGCACGCGGCGGGCGAAGAGTTGGCGCCGTTTTCCGCGCTGATCGTCGGCGGGGCGTTCGTCACGCTCAAGCGCGAAGGCCGCTTGCGAAGCTGCTGCGGCACGCACGGCCAAGGCGTGCCGCTGCCGCAGGCCATCGCTCACGCCGCCATGCGCGCGGCGAACGACGATCCGCGGTTCCCGCCGATTTCGCCCACGGAACTGGCCCACCTGGAAATCGAAGTCTCGCTGCTCGAAGAAGCCCGGCCCGTGCTGGCTCAAGGCGCCGCCAAGCGCGACGCGGTCGTCGTCGGCAAGCACGGCCTGCAAATCGCGCGCGGCGAGGCTCGGGGCTTGCTGCTGCCGGTGGTGGCCGTCGAACACAAGCTCGACGCCGAGGCGTTCCTGCAACACGTCTGCATGAAAGCGGGCTTGCCGCCGACGGCCTGGAAAGAAGACGACGTCGCGCTTTCGACTTTCGAAGGCCGGGCCATCGGCGGACGCTTGGCGGAAGTCGTCGAATTCCCCGACGCCGAGCGGCATGCCTTGCCGATCGCGCCCGCCGACGTCGCCGCGCTGGCCGATTTCGCCCTGAGCAACCTGCAAGCGACCGTCGCCGGCGCCACGCCCAGCTTCTATGCGTTTGGGATGTTCGACGGCAACGTGAGCGGGCTGGCCGCCGTGCTGCGCAACGCCGAAGGCGCCGTCTGGCTGCAGGCCAGCAAGGTCTCGCTGCGGCAAGGCATGCCGCTGCAAGCGACGCTGTTTCGAATCGTCGAAGAACTGGCCCGGTCGCTGCTGGCCCCGTCGCTGCTGGCCGGCGGAGTCGGCGCCGAATGGCTCGCCGGCGCCCGGCTCGAACTCGTGGTGCTGTACGATCCGGCGATGCACGGCGCCCTGGCGACGCCCGACCTGCGCGGCTTCGATCCGCGGCGCCGCGCGCTGTTGATCCTCGAAGCGGCGAAGAGCTCGCTGGCCTTCGCCGCCGATCTGGCCGCGGGCGATTTGCTGCGTCGGGCCGCCGAGCAAGTTGCGTTCGCCGAACCCGAAGCGGCCTCGGTGTTCAGCCTGGCCGCCGTCGCCAACGCGGCCGAAGTTTTCGTTTCGCACGCCCCGCGGCCGCGAGCCGGCGCCACGATTCGTCCGGCCGCGATGGCCGGCAAGTTCTACCCCGCCGACCGGGCCGCGCTCGATGCCTTGCTCGACGAGTTACTGTCGGGCCCGGCCTGCGCCGCCGGCCCGTGGCGCGCGGCGATGGCGCCGCACGCCGGGCTGCGATATTCGGGCCGCGTCGCCGCCGAAACGCTGCGGCGGATCGAGATCCCCGAAACGGTGATCGTGCTCGGCCCCAAGCACACGCCGCACGGCGTCGAATGGGCCGTGGCGCCGCATCGGGCCTGGTCGCTGCCCGGCGGCACTCTGGCGGCCGATCCGGAACTGGCCCAGCGGCTCGCTCGCGCCATCCCCGGCTTGCAGTTGGACGCGGCCGCGCACGCCGAAGAGCACGCCATCGAAGTCGAACTGCCGTTTCTGCACCGGCTGGCGCCCGAGGCGCGGGTCGTGGGCATCGCGATCGGCGGCGGCAGCCTGGCTCGCTGCCGGCAATTCGCCGCTGGCTTGGCGGAATGTCTGCGGGGCGAACGCAAGCCGCCGCTGTTGCTCGTCTCCAGCGACATGAACCACTTCGCCAGCGACGAAGAGAACCGCCGGCTCGACGAAATCGCGCTCGCCGCGCTGGAAACGCTCGATCCCGAGCGGCTCTACGAAACCGTCGCCGGGCAGCACATCAGCATGTGCGGCCTTCTGCCCGCCGTGATCGTGCTCGAAACGCTGCGTCGGCTCGGCCAGCTTCATCGCGCCGAGCGCGTCGCCTACTCCACCAGCGCCGACGCCACCGGCGACCGGCGCCGCGTCGTGGGCTATGCGGGGATGCTGTTTGAGTAGCAGCGTCGGCTTTTGCTGAAGCGAAAGAACGTCTTTTGGCTCCAGCAAAAAGCGACAGCGGCTTGCTCGCCTACAGAAATTTGCCAATCCCCCACGGCATCGTGTACTCTAGAGGATCCCCGGACGGCCCGGCAAGCGTAGGGGCGCGCCGGTTTTGATTGTTCCCGCCTTCAGATGCTCGAAGAGTGTTATGAAATCGCCGATTGCGCTCGGTTGCCTTGTTTTACGTAGCCCAGGCATTTATGCCTGGGATCCGCAAGCCGCCTCCTCCCCTGCCCTGATCGGCGCCTCTCAGGCCGCCGGCGGCGGCCTGAGAGGCGCCGATCGAGAAAAAAGGGACGCTCGCGATGAACGAGTTCCCAGGCATAAATGCCTGGGCTATTTAAAAGGTTTGGCGCCGGAGCCTAGCATCGCAAGCTCCGTGGTGCAGGCAGCACCTCGCTCTAGGCTGAAACATCGCGCCGCATTGCGCGTCCTGGTGCTGGCTACTTGCACGCTCGCCCTCTGCCCTCTCGCTGCCGCGGGCGAGCTGTCGTTCAATCGCGATATCCGCCCGATTCTGTCGGAAAACTGCTTCGCCTGTCATGGCTTAGACGCCAAACAGCGGCAAGCCGACTTGCGGCTCGACGTAGCCGAGGGCTCCCTGGCCGAACGCGACGGCAAGTTCGCTGTCAAGCCGGGCGATCTCGTCCAGAGCGAACTGTGGAAGCGAGTCAACTCGGCCGACCCCGACGAATTGATGCCGCCGCCGGAGACGAAAAAGACGCTCACGGCCGAACAAAAAGAAACCCTGCGCCGCTGGATCGAGCAAGGCGCGGCGTATCAAAAGCACTGGGCCTTCGAGCCGCCGGTCAAGGCGCCGGAGCCGGCCGTGCGTGATGCCGCCTGGGCGCGCAACGGCGTCGATCGCTTCATTCTCGCCCGGCTGGAAGCCGAGGGCCTGCACCCAGAGGTCGAAGCCGACAAGGAAACGCTGATTCGCCGCTTGTCGTTCGCGCTGACCGGCCTGCCGCCGACCTTCGCCGAGGTCGATCAGTTTCTGGCCGACGAATCGCCGCGGGCCTACGACGCGCTGGTCGAACGCTACCTGGCTTCGCCCGCCTTCGGCGAAGAGCAGGCGCGGTATTGGCTCGACGTGGCCCGCTACGCCGATACGCACGGGCTGCATTTGGACAACGAGCGACAAATGTGGGCCTATCGCGACTGGGTCGTGAAGGCGTTCAACGACAATCTGCCGTTCGACCAATTCACCGTCTGGCAATTGGCCGGCGATCTGCTGCCCGAGGCGACTTCCGAGCAGCTCACCGCGACCGGCTTCAACCGCTGCAACGTGACGACCAGCGAAGGGGGCGCGATCAACGAGGAATTCCTCTATCGGTACGCGGTCGACCGCGCGAGCACGACTGTCCAGACCTGGATGGGCCTGACCGGCGGCTGCGCCGTGTGCCACGACCACAAGTACGACCCGTTGACGACGAAGGAATTTTATTCGCTCTACGCCTTCTTCAACAGCGCCGCCGACCCCGGCATGGACGGCAACATCGACAACACCGCACCGTTCAGCAAGCTGCCGCACGACGGCCAGCAGGCGGCGGCGGAAGCGGCGCGGAAGCAGGAGGCCGAAGCCCGCGCGCGGCTCGAAACCGCGGCCTCGGCGGCCGAGTATGTCGATCCGGCCGAGACGCCGCCCGCGGCCGAACGGCTGCCAACGGTGCAGGTGCTGTTCGACGATTTCTTTCCGCTCGGGGCCTCGGTGCGTAACACTTCGCGCAACGCCTCGGCGTGGCTCGACCGGCCGCAGTTCGGCGCGCCGTCCGGTCGCCGCGTGCTGCGGCAGGCCAATTCGCACTTTCACGAAGAAGCGGTGCAGATTCCGCTCGAGCCGGTGGTCGTGCCGTTGGCCGCGACGTTCGAGGTCTGGCTCTATCTCGATCCGCACGACACGCCCGGCGCCGTTTCCGTCGTGCTGGGCACAAGCGGCGGAACCCGTCGCGCATGGTGGGGCGAGGAAAAAGCGCCGGAGAGCGAATATCTCGGCGCCGCGCCGCAGGAGCGTCTCGGCCGGCTGCCGCCCGGCGGCGCCTGGACCAAGCTGGCTTTCGCGGCCGAGGCCGTCAACATCAAGCCCGGCGAAACGATCCATTCGATCACGCTGCAGGAGGCCGGCGGCATTGCCTGCTGGGATGCCTTCGCCGTGGCCGGCACGAGCGCGCTGGCCGCCGATCCGGCCGCGTCGTTCAAAACGTGGCGGAAGGCCCTGGCTGGTAAGTCGCCGGGCGACG
>DATKRK010000326.1:0-13138 GCA_035532215.1 Pirellulales bacterium
GAAGTAACTTGCACGTTCGGCCTCCTTGCCGCAGGTTGCCTGGGAAGTTGAATTCACCACAGGTTTACCCGTTTTTGGCACGGAGGCCGATTTCAATTCGACCGAAATTGCCTGGCGAAAACCGCGAAACTTGAACTAAGACGAGGGCTGCCGATCGGCTTGGCCGCCCGCAGGAAATCAGGCAGTCAATCGTGCGTTTTTGCTTGACTGCCGATACAATAGGAACCGGCGGGCCAGTTCGGCGTTCGGGACTCTGGAGTGTGGAATGCTGTCGTTTTACGATCGGCCGGTGCGGCTGTGCGACGGAATCAGTCGGCGAGAATGGCTGCGCGTGGGCGGCCTAAGCGCGCTGGGCCTGGGGCTGCCGGCGCTCTTCGAAGCTCGCCAGGCTCAGGCCGCCGCTCCGACGGGCGGCGGTCCTGTGGGCGGCAAGGCCCGATCGTGCATCTTCCTGTTCATGCTCGGCGGGCCGCCGCAGCACGAAACATGGGATCCCAAGCCCGAGGCCGCGGCCGAAATCCGCGGGAACCTCAAGCCGATCGACACCAACGTGCCGGGCCTCAAGGTCGGCGAATTGATGCCGCAGACGGCGCGCATCGCCGACAAAATCTGCGTGTTGCGGGCCTTGTCGACCAACGACAACGCGCACTCTTCGAGCGGCTATTGGGTGCTCACTGGTACGCCGCACCAGCCGATGAACTCCGAAAACGCCAAGCCCGGCTTTCCGAACAACTGGCCCTGCCTCGGCGCCGTCGTGAGGCGCCTGCGGCCCGAGCGATCGGGCCAGCCTTCGGCCGTCACGCTGCCCGAGCACATCTGGAACACCGGCATGGTTCCTTGGCCCGGCCAGGACGCCGGTTGGCTCGGCCGGCCGTCCGACCCCTGGCTGATGATGTGCGATCCGTCGGAAGCGGGCTTTCAGGTGCCGGGGCTCAGCTTGCCCGCCGAGGTCACGTCGCCGCGGTTCGCCGGCCGGCAATCGCTGTTGGGCGCGGTCGATGAACGGTTTCGGGCGTCGCGCGCCGTCGGCGGCTACGACTCGTATCGGCAGCAGGTCTGCGATTTGCTCTCCGCGCCGCAAGCCCGCAAGGCGTTCAAGCTTGAGGAAGAGCCCGACGCAGTTCGCGACCGCTACGGGCGAACGCGGTTCGGCCAGAGCGTGCTGTTGGCCCGCCGGCTGGTCGAGGCGGGCGTGTCGCTGGTGCAGGTGAATTGGACCCGGCACAAGGAAGACACCGCGGCGTCGCCGGCTTGGGACACGCACCAGAAGAACGAATATCACCTCAAACGCACGCTGATGCCGACGATGGATCCGGCGTACTCTGCGCTGCTGGAAGATCTCTCCGAACGCGGCATGCTCGACGATACGCTGGTCGTGTGGGTCGGCGAATTCGGCCGCTCGCCGAAGATCAACGGCGGCGCCGGCCGCGACCACTGGGGCTATGTCTTTTCGGGCGCCTTGGCCGGCGGCGGAGTTCGCGGCGGTCAGGTGATCGGCGCCTCGGACGCCCTCGGCGGCTACCCGAAGGAAGGCCGCGTGCAGCCGCACGATCTGTCGGCGACCATTTTTCACAGTCTCGGCCTTCCGCCGGGCGCCGAACTGCGCGACCCGCTCGGCCGGCCGATGGTGCTCAGCCGCGGCGAAGTCATCAAGGGCGTGTTTTAGACGGGGCAGGAATTCGGCTGCGACGCTGTAGGGCACGCCCTCCGTGGCGTGCCGTGAGCTAGAGAACCGGCCGTCCAACTCGCTCCCTCGGAACGCCGCAGAGGGCGTTCCCTACAGAAACGCCGTGGTCTTCGCTGCAAAAGCCGCACATTGGCCTTTCAGCCCAGGCCATTGAAGCCTGGCAAAAGCTTGGCACAATCGGTGTTTCCGCCGAGCGCGTGCTTCCAACTCATGCCCAGGAGATTTCGCCCCAATGCCCGCCCTACCTGCCGCCGCGTTGACTGATTTTGCTTTCGAACTGCTGGCCGCCGGCGGCGTCGGTCGCGACGAAGCCCGGCTCGTCGCCGAAAGCCTGGTGGGGGCGAATCTGCGCGGGCACGATTCGCACGGCGTGATGCGGATTCCTTACTATCTCGACACGGTCGCCAAGGGCGAGGTCGTGCCGGGCGCCGAGTTCCACGTGCTCAAAGACGAGCCGACGCTGCTGGTTGCCGACGGCGGCTGGGGCTTCGGGCAAACGCAGGCCCGGCGGTTGATGGACCGCCTGATCGCCAAGGCCAAGTCGGCCGGAACCGGCGTCGGCACGCTGTATCACTGCGGGCATATCGGCCGGCTGGGCGAGTACTGCGAACAGGCGGCGGCCGCCGGGCTGGTTTCGATGATTATGGTCAACACCCACGGACATGCGCGGCGCGTGGCGCCGGTCGGCGGCAAGGCGCCGCGGCTGGGTACCAATCCGCTGGCCCTCGGCGCTCCTAACGGCGCCGCTCCGCTGGTGCTCGACTTTGGCACCAGCGCCACGGCCGAAGGCAAAGTCCGCGTCAAAAAGATCGCCGGCCAGCTTTGCCCCGATGGCTGGCTGCTGGATAGCGAAGGCCGCCCGACCAACGACCCCAACGCACTTTACGCCAATCCGCCCGGCACGATTCTGCCGATGGGCGGTTCGCAAGCCTACAAGGGGTTTGGGCTGGGACTGATGGTCGAGATCTTCGCTGGTGCCCTGTCGGGCGGGGTTACGATCCGCGAGAAACCGATCAATCAAAACGGCAACTGCGTGTTCATGCTGGCGCTCGATCCCGGGCACTTGGGAGGCGCCGGGCATTTCGCGGCCGAAGTGACGCAACTGGTCGCCTTCATGCGCAGTTGTCCGCGAGTCGAAGGGGTCGACGAGATTCAGCTCCCCGGCGATCCCGAGCGGCGCGTGTTGGCCGAGCGTTCGAAAAATGGCGTGCCGCTCGACGACGGCAACTGGGGCCAGCTCGCCGAGTTGGCCGGCAAGCTGGGCGTAAAGACGCCTGTCGGCTGATCTCAGCCCCACACGGCCCAGGCGATGGCCGCCAGATAATTCGCCAGCAGCATCCACCAGTCTGGTTCGTGAAAGCCAACATCCTTGCTCCTTTCCTGTCGAAAAACAAACTTCGGTCTCGATCCTGCGTCCGTCCTTAGGTCGACGCGACAACCGGCGCCGACGGGCGTTCCGCGGGCGTCGCCCGCTGCGGTTGTTGCTTTTCGCTTTGCAATTTCAACCACCTGCCGCGGCGGACCCAATAAAATCGCACGGGCAGGAAGATATCGACGACTTCGTCCGAGATCAGCAATCCGCCCAAGACGGGCAGGGCCATCGGCGCCAGGATTTCGCCGCCGACGCCTTTGGCGAAGACCATCGGAAAAATGGCGATGATCGCCACACCCTCGGTCAACAGCTTGGGCCGCAGGCGGTGGACCGCGCCCTCGATTACCGCCTGCCGCAGTTCGGCCAGCGACTGGATGTTTTCCAGCCCGCCGCGTTTCTCGATCGCCTCGCGCAAATAGACCAACATGATGATGCCCGTCTCGGTCGCCATGCCGAAACAGGCGATGAAGCCGACCCACACGGCGACGCTGAAATCCATCGGCGGCGCCTCCCAGCCGTGGACGATTTTGGGGAACAGGTACATGAAGAAGGCGCCGCCGGCCAGGGCCTCGGGCACGGCCAGCATCATCAGCACGGCGTCCATCAGGTCGTTGTAGGTCAGATACAGGATCACGAAAATCAGCACGATCACGACGGGAAACACGAACATCAACGTCCGGGCGGCCCGCACCTGGTGCTCGAACTCGCCGCTCCATTCGACGTGGACGCCCTCGGGCAAGCTCACTTTGGCCGCCACGACGCGCTGCGCCTCGTCGACGAAACCGACGATGTCGCGGCCGCGGACGTTGAGCGTCACGTAGTTCACGAGCTGGCCGTTCTCGCTCTTGATCATCGCCGGGCCTTCCGTCACTCTGACGTCGGCCAGGGCGCTCAAGGGGATCAGCGGCTTGCCGCGCGCGGCGTGGATCGGGCTGGCCGCGTGACCGGCCGTTCGCGAGGCGGCGTTCGTGTTCGGGCCGTCTGCCATGCCGCCGCCCGCGCCTTGGGCCGTCATGGCGCCGGCGCTGACCAGCAAGCGGCGAATGTCTTCCTCCTCCTCGCGCTGGCTGCGGGCGTAGCGGACGCGGACCGGGAAGCGGTCGCGGTCTTCGACCGTATAGGTGATGGCCTTGCCGGCCAGGGCCACTTCGATTTCGTTTTCGATGTCCGCGACCGAAATGCCGTAACGGGCCGCCTGCTCGCGGTCGATGTCGATTTCCACGTAGCCCTTGCCCATGAACGGCGCGGCGATCACGTCGCGGGCGCCGGCCAGCGGTTTGAGGACCTGCTCGACCTGCTTCGAGACGCGGTCGATCGTCTCCAGATCGGGACCGAAGACCTTCACGCCGATGTCGGTGCGCACGCCGGTCGAGAGCATTTCAATGCGGTTGATGATCGGCTGCGTGAAAATGTTGCTCCAGCCGGGCACTTGCAACACGCGGCCCATTTCGTCGTCGACCAGATCGCCTTTCGGTCCGGTCTGTCGCGGCCAGAAGAAGATTCGCTTTCTGAACGCGGCGACGAGCGTTTCTCGCAGCTCGATGAACGGCTGCGCGGCCGCGCCGTCGACGGGCTTGCCCAACTGGCCGGCCAGCGCGGCGGCGGCAAATGCTTCCGACGCCTCCGCGTGCTGAGCTTCGGCGACGGCGCCCGCTCGCTCGGCCGCCGCGACGACTTCTTGCAAGGCGTACCAGCAGTACGCCTCGGCGCCTCGGTCGAACAATTCCCAGTTGACGCGCTGCACCCGCTCGCGCCACGCTGCGTCGCGGCGGCGCTCGACGGCGGCCAGCAAATCGCTGGCGAAATCGCGGCGCTCTCCGCCCAACAGCTCGGCCGCGCCGCTCGCGAGCGTTCTCAGCCACGAGCCGTTCGGCTCCAAGGCCCGTGCTTCGTCGGAGATCATGCCGCGCTCCTTGAGCCAGCCCGCCACGTCGTGGCTCAATTGCGTGACGTCTTCCAACGCCGGGTTCGTCGCCAGCCAATGGCCGTATTTGTCTGCGAACTTCGCCGTGAGATCGTCGATCAGGGCGTCGTCGTACGGTCGCGATCCCTGGGCCACGGCCGGAGACTCGGCAATCCGCCGCACGTTCTCGCTCACCGCGCAGCGCGTCAATTCGCCGCGCAACTCGGCTTCGATCTCCTGGTAGCGCCGCAACGCCAGTTCGCGCAGCGTTTCGTCGAACCGCTCCAGCGCTTTTTGCGTGGCGTCATCGATCAACTGCTTGCGGTCGTCCTCGCTCATCGTCTCGGACTTTGAACTTTGGACCTTGGACTTCGCAGGACTTTCGCCTTCCGGCTCTCGACCCGCCACGTATCCGCGTTCCTGGAGCAATTCGAGCGCCGCCTCGGTTTGGCGCCGCGCGTCGTCGAACTTCAACACGCGCTTCGGCCACAGCTCCTTGGGCCGGAAGTTGACGAACGTCTCGACCATGTCGAGCGGCGCCGGGTCGGTGGGCGTGTCGGCCCGGCCGGCCTTGCCGATCACCGATTCGACTTCGGGAAAACCTCGCAGCAAGGCGTCGCGCGCCTTGAGATCGTCGGCTGATTGCGTGACGCTGGCCCGCGGCACGGTGACCGGCATGTCGAGCGTCGTGCCTTCATCGAGCGCCGGCATGAAGGCCACGCCGATCTTGGGGAAGTGGTAGGCCCACAAGCCGATCGCGACCAGGCTGGCCAGCGTGATGGTCCGCCACAGCAAAAGACGCTGGGTCCAATACCCCATGACGAACATCGCCAACAGCGGCACGCAGGCGAATGCGATCACGAGCCACTTGACGGCCGTGACAAGGTTGACCGTTCCAAAGGGCCAGATCGCCACCATGAAGTGGAACGTAGACGCGAGCCAATTGCCAAAGTAGGCAATGGTCAATGCGGCGGCAATCAACAGCAAGGCCACGGCCGACAGCCCGCAGTCTCCGACGAATTCCTTGAATCCGGAACTTCGTTTGCCGGTGATCGAGAGCACCGTCAGCGAGGTCACGAGCGCGAACACGCCGAGAAACGTCCGCCGCCAGGCGATTTCGGAGGCGCCTTGCCCGACGAGCGCTTGCAGCGGAAACATGCCGGCCGCCAGGATCAACAGCACGGCGAACATCCACATCACCAGGTTTCGCCGGGGCAAGGCCCAGGTCAACAGCGGCTTGTAGATATTGATGAAGCTGCGAACGATCCAGTTCTCTTCTTCGCTCCGCAGCCGCCCCTTGATGAAGGTGGGAATCAAGGCCGGCACGAGCGTGATCGAGATCAGCGCCACGCCCAGCAGGGCGAAGCTCTTGGTGAAGGCCAGCGGATGGAAATACTTGCCTTCCCGTCCACTGAGCATGAACACAGGGATGAACGAGATCAGCATGATCATCACGGAGAAAAAGATCGGCCGGCCGACCGTGCGGCAGGCAGGAATGACCAGCTCGCGGATATCGCCCGTCACCTGGCGATCGCCGAAGCGGTCTTTCAGCGCGTGCGTGGCGTTTTCGACCATCACGATCGCCTGATCGACGAGGATGCCGATCGAGATGGTGATGCCGGCCAGCGACATGATGTTGGCCTGGATGTCGATCACGCCCAGGGTGCGCAAGAGCCACATCGTCAAAAACGAGAACAGCACCGCCAAAGGGAGCGTGATGCAGATCACCAGCACGCTGCGGACGTGCGAGAGGATCAGCAGGATCGCGACCGACGCGATCAGCATTTCGTGCCACATCACTTCGCCGAGCGTGTGAATCGCGCCGTGGATCAGCCGCGTGCGGTCGTAAGCCGGCACGATGTGGACGCCTGCGGGCAAGCCTGGCTGGATCTCCTGAATCTTTTGCTTGATTCGCTCGGTGACTTCCAGCGGATTTTCGCCGTGCCGCATCAACGCCACGCCGCCGGTGACCTCGTTGCCGTCCTTTTCGTAGACGGCGCGGCGGAACTGCGTGCCAAGCTGCACCGTGGCGATGGTTTTGACGTAGATCGGCGTGCGGTTGATTTCCTTGACGACGGTGTTTTCGATGTCGGTCTTGTCGCGGATCCAGCCGACGCCGCGGACGATGTACTCCGCACGCCCTTTCTGCACGACGCCGCCGCCGGCCGGCACGTTGCTCTGCGAGACGGCCTCGTACAACTCGCCGAGCGTGATGCCGTAAGCCCGCAAATCTTCGGGCCGCACGTCGATCTGATACTCCAGCGGCGCGCCGCCGACCACCGCTACGTCCGCCACGCCGGCAACCGCGTTAAGCTGCGGGGCGATGTAGAACTTATTGAGCGCCCAGAGCCGCCCCGGATCGACCGGGTGCTCGGGGCTGGTCTCGATCGTGTACCAGAAAATCTGTCCCAGGGCCGTGGCGTCGGGCGCCATGTAGGGCGTGACCCCCGGCGGCAGGAAGGTGTTGGCCTCGGCCATTTTTTCGGTCACGCGCTGGCGAGCGAAATAAAAATCGATGTCGTCCTCGAAGATCAACGTGATCATCGAAAAGTTGAATTCGCTCGACGAGCGCACGGCCCGGACCCCGGCCAGCCCTTCGAGATTGAGCGACAAGGGATAGGTCACCTGGTCTTCGATCTCGCGCGGGCTGCGGCCCATCCAGTCGGTGAACACGATCACCTGGTTCTCGCTCAGGTCCGGGATCGCGTCGACCGGCGTGTGAAGCAAGGCGTAGACGCCCGCCGCGGTGAGCGCCGCGGCAAGCGTCAGCACCAAAAACCGGTTGCGAATCGAGGCTTCGATGATGCGTTCGATCATGGGGGCATCAGGCTTAGGGCTTCAGGCGAGCCGGAGGCGTTAGCCTCCGGGTGGGTCAGGTTGGGCGTCAGGCATCAGGCGTTGCCGAACACCGGGGCGCTGCATGCCGACGGCTGCGGCAGGTGCAGCCTTGGCGATGCACGGCGCCCAATTCCAAAATCAAAAATCCAAAACCTCAAATGCTACTTGGCGGTCTTCAACTCCTTGGCTTTGGCCAGCGTTTTTTCAGGATCGGCTTTAGCCGCGTCCTCGCAGCCCGCACAGCAGAGAAACACGGGCTGGCCGCCAATCAGCAGCTTCACGGGCTTGCCCATCGTTCCCAGCCGGTTTTCGGTTTCGACGGCGCAATAAGCTTGAGCCTCGGCCGTCTTCCGATCGTCGGGCGACAGTTTCGCCAGCGAAGCGGCGATCTTCTTCAGCTTTTTGACCGAGGCCAAGGTGGCCTGAGGATCCGACGCCGCTTTCTTGCTGCACCCGGCGCAACACACGAAGACGGGTTGACCGGCGACGACGACTTTCGCCGGCGCGCCCATCGAACCGAGCCGATGGCCCTGCTTAACCGCGCAGTAGCGCTGCGCCTCGGCTGCCTCGCGATCGGCCGCCGGTAAGCGGGCGAGCGTCTGGCTGATCTTCGTTTCCGTATCCTTCGCTTTTTCGGCGGCCGACGCCAGCGAAAGACCTGCCAAACCAACGGGTGCGGCGAGCGAAGCGGCTAGAACCACGGTAAGCGATCGTCTCATCAAACTTCTCCTTTTCCTTCAGAGGGGTGAATGCCGTACAAATGACGGCGAAACAGAACTACTTTTTTTGGGTCCGAGCATTTTGGCCTTTGAGGCGCCTGACCTTGTCCAACACGGCCTGACCGTCCGCCTGGGCGTCTGCCTTGCAAACCTCGCAGCAGACAAAGACCGCTTTGCCGCCGATCACCAGCTTGACCGGGGCGCCCATCGCGCCGAGCCGGCTGCCTTCGAGAACGGCGCAAAAGCGTTGCGCCTCGGCCAACTTGCGGTCGTTGGGCGAGAGCTTGGCCAGCGCGGCCTTGATGCGGGCATCGGGATCCTTCTGGGCTAGCGGCGGCGTGCTCGTGGCTTTCGCAGCCGGGGCTTTCGTTGCGGCGCCGCCGGAAGTCGTCTTGCCGCCGCGCAGCTTGGCCGCTTCGGTCGCCGTCGCTTGCGGCTCGTCGAGGGCCTGTTCTTTGCACCCCTCGCAGCAGACGAACACCGTTTGGCCGCCCAGGTCGAGTTTGACCGGCGGCCCCATCGATCCCAGACGGTTGTTCTTGAGGACCGGGCAGTACTGTTGCGCTTCGGCCAAGGCCCGGTCTTCCGAAGACAGGCTGGCCAGCGCAGCCTCGACCTTGGCATCGGGATCTTCCGGCGTCGAGGGCCGCACCGCGGTCACGGTCGAGCCGCTCTGCGAGCCGCCGCTGCCGCCGAAATAGATCGAGCCGGCCGCCGGATTGAGCCGCGTTTCCGCATCGACCAGGAACGAGCCGGCCGCGACCACTCGCTCGCCGGGCTTGAGGCCGTCGAGCACCGGAAAGTACGTCGCGCCGTCCGGGCCGGTCATCCGCGGCCCCAACGCGACCTTGACCCCTTCGAACACGCCCGGCTGCGTCTGGCGATAGACGACGCGCCGCGCGCCCGTGTCGATGACGGCGCTTTCGGGCACGGCCAGCAGCAGCCCCTCGTCGAGCTTCGCCAAGCGCTCGGCGTCGTCGGCGAAGGCGTGGACGAACATTTCCAACTCGCGCGGCGGCACGTCGATCGTCACCGTGGCGGTCGTGCCCGGCTTCAGCTTATGGCCGGGGTTGGCCAGTTCGCAGCGGATCGTCAGCGTGCGCGTCTGTTGGTCGACGTGCGGAAAGATAAACGACAGTACGCCGTGAAACGGCTCGTCGGGAAAGGCATCGCTAGTCGCCGTCACCGGCAGGGCATCGGGACTGTCCGGCGGCAGCGGCTTCTGCACGTCGTGCTGCGGCAAAAAGGGAAAATCGTCTTCGTACACCTGAGCGTGAATCCAGACGGTCGACAGGTCGGCCACGTCGTAGAGCGGCATGCCCGTTTCGACGTATTGCCCTTCGACGACGTACTTTTCAATGATGTGCCCGGCGATCGGCGAGCGGATTTTGAGGTGGGTGTTGGCCTTACCGGTCTTGGCCAGTTCGTCGAGCTGATCGTTGCTGATCCCCAGCAGCCGCAGCCGTTCGCGGCTGCTGGCGGCCAGTTGCCGCGAGCCGCTCTGGGCGGCCGTCACCAGTTCGCGCATGCCGCTGTAAAGATCGGGGCTGTACAAATCGGCCAGCACTTCGCCTGCTTCGACGCTCGTGCCGGTTTCGTTGACGTACAGCTTGTCGATCCGCCCGCCGACCCAGGCGCTGACCTTGCGTTGCTCGCGCTCGTTGAATTCGATGAAGCCGACCGCACTGATCTGCTTGGCGAGCGGCAAGTAATCGACCTCGGTCGTGCCGACGCCGGCCAGCACCACGCGGTAAGGCGAAAGCTGCACGCGGTTGACCACGCCGGGCGGCAGCGCCGCCTCGGCGGCAAGGCCCTTTTTGCGCTTCGAGAGCGGCATGAAGCAGACCGGGCATTTGTCCTTGCCGTTGTCGCGCACGACCGTGGGGTGCATCGGGCAGAACCATTCCACGTCGCTCGACCCGACCGCCGCCGCTTCGGCCCGCCGCGTCCAGCGATCGTAATAGGCGACGAGCATGTCCCATTGCGTGATGACGACGCCAATCACCGCCAAGATGCCGATGAACCGCAGCCGGGCCAGCTTGACCAGGATGATGAAGTCGAACCACCACCACGCCTTTCGCCAGCCGCTCAGCCCCGGCGGGGCGCGCAGGCCGCCCTCGTCGAGCGGGTCGGGTTCGTCGTGCGAAAGTCGTTGTTCGCCCGTTGCTGGTTCGTTCATATCAAGCTCGTTGTTCGATTCTTCGGTATTCTCAAAACCGGCGCGGCGAAGGCGGCCGCCACATGGGCCGGCCATTGGCGCTAACCCTCCGGACCCATGTGCGGCCGCCGTTTGCGCGATAGGCGCGCCGGGTCAATTGCAACATCCGCATCCCATGCCGCGCATAGATGGCTTTCGAGACGCGGCCGGGGCATGCTTGCCACCGCCCATGCCCTGCATGCCGTCCTCCATCTGCATCGTGCAACCGGGGCACATCATCATGCCGCTCATCGCTTCTTGGCCCATACCCGGCATGCCGCTCATGTCGTGCATGTCCATGTCTGCATGGTCGCCGCGGGCCGCGCTGCGCTTCACCGCATCGGCTGCGGCCGGTTTGAGCTTGAGCTTCATGCCGCAGATCGGGCAGTCCGCGGGCTTCGTCCATTGCACTTGCGGGTGCATGGGACAGGTGAACATCGGCGAGGCGGGAGAGGTCTCGCCGCGTCGTTTCGCGCGTGCGGCCACGGTCTGTACCGCAGGCGAGAAGCCCGGCCGCGGCTGCGCCGCGATGCCGGTCGCCGGTGAATCAAAACTGGGCCGATCGATTTGCGGGTTGACCTGTGCGAGGTTCGGACCGCCGCCCAGCACCTTTCGGCTGGCCACGGCGCGACCGCCTCCACGATAGCCGCCGCGCGACATGCCGCAGCCGCCGCATGCCAACGCCGGCTGTGCGCCGGCCACGATAATTGCTCCGCCGAACGCCACGAACATCGAAAGCAGCTTCCACATGTTCAATCTCCTGAATGTCCAAGGTGTCGAAAAAAACGAACTTTACGCGTCAACCTCGCCTGAACGCACCGGCTGCTGTCGGCGGCCCCGGCCCAGGACGCCACGCCCGAGCCGGAGATACGCCGAAATCACCCGTGTCGAGCGATTCCTCCTGGATCGTCTCTACGAATTACCGCAGGGCGATTCCCGCCCGCCCGTTAATGCCCAAGCACCTTGCGCGTGGCCGACCAGGACGGCCCGCGGGAACGATACGAGCCATAGCGGCGCATCGCCGGCGCTTGATAGGCGCCCGGTGCGGCCGAGTAGCGCCGGATGGACTGCACGCCCGGACGAGCGGCAGTCGCGGGCACGGCTGCGACCGGTGCTCGCGCCGTGGCCGACGAAGAGCAGCCACAGCCTGCCTGCGCAGAATCAACGCCGACCACGGCCGTGGCGCCGCCGACGAGCAACATCGAAAAAACCTTCAACATGACAAACCTCCTTCTATGAGAAGCGCCGCCGAATTCCGCCTTGGAGATCGCGCGACGCCTTCTTCTTGTGCCTTGAAAAGGCGCGCTTCAGCGCTCCGCGCACGCGGAGGAAAAGCTAAGCGCCGCCAAATCACCGGGCCTGCGGCGGGACGGTTGCAAGACCGCTCCAGGACACATTGGCCCGCGCTAAAAACGACAAGAAATGCGCAGCATCAGACGCTGCGCGAGCGCGAAGCAGAAAGAGAAATCAAATCAAGAGCGACCGAAACACAACGACGCGGTCGAGAGGCGGTCCCGTGTCGAATTCGACTGCCGATGCACGGAACAAAGGGCGGGCAAACATGCCGAGCCGCTCGACGACAGCGAAACTGGCCGCTGACTCGTCGCTCGCCTCGACGGTCGCCTTCGGAGAGATGCCCGGCGCCGTCGAAATCTGACGGCAACACGCCTTGCCATGTATCCCTGCTTCGTTCGACTTGCCGCCGTGGCAGCAGGCGCCGCCCCCGCAGCAGTCCGAGACCTGAGACGAATCGGTTTCAGCCAAGCCGCCGCAACAGGCCGATTCGCAAGGCGGTTCGTCGTCGACGGCAGCTTTGGCTACGGCCGCCCGATGGCCGCAAAACAGCTTCATCTGGCCGTTGGCGCACACGCAGGCCGTGCTGGGCATGCCGGCCCACGCAGCCAGGGGAATCATCACCCAAGCTACGACGGCCGAACATCGTGTGCGAAAGGAAAACATGGCCAACCCGCTACCAAGTCCATCAAGGTCGTGCGCAATATCTTATCGGCGGCGCCGGAGGAGGAACTTGTATGATTCTTCGTTAAAATCGCACGTTCGTCAAGGCCGCCCAGCGTGGGTTCTCGTATTTTGGGTAAAGTGGGCGTAGTTTTTAGGTAAAGTGGGCGCAGTCGCGGTCGTTCGCTTTAGCCCGGATTATTCATCAGCCCACACCAACCCGAAGCGCAAGCGAGGCGGAGCAAAGCACTTACCTCGCTGGCGCTTCGGGTTTGTATGGAGCGCTTTGTCAAGTAATAGCTGGGCTGATGAATAATCCGGAGTAGACCCGCTTCCCGACAGCTTCAACGCGGCGTGCTGGCGCCACCCGCGGCGCTGCCGGCCCCCAGCGAACTGCCTGTCGGGCCGCCGAACCCGCCCCCGCCCGTGCGAGGCGCGATTCCGCCGCCGGGCGTTGGCAACACGG
>DATKRK010000327.1:0-51580 GCA_035532215.1 Pirellulales bacterium
TGAAGCTGGCCAGCAAATAGCCAGCGCGTTGGTCGATGCGCCGCCAGGACGTATCGCCCGCGGGGCGGCCTTCCCAGGCCGTCAGCGCTTACTCCAATGGGGCGAAGGCGGCCTGGAAAGGCCGCCCCACAAATGAAACGTCGCCCCGCTACCCCCAGCGCTTCTGCAACTCGCCGATGAGGGAGACTGCGGCGAAGCCCATGTAAACGGCCGAAGCGCCGAGCATCATGACGATCGATCCCGGCCCAGGCCGAGCCGAGCGCGGCAAGTAGCGCAGATTGATGTACAAGGTCAACGGCACATAGACGGCCATTGCGAAACCGCCCATATAGCCCGCCTGCAACAGCACGCCGAGTTCCTGCTCTTCCGATTGGAAGTGATCGAGCGCGAAGGTGATCCCGCAGCCTGCAGCCATCCAACCAAGCGCAATCAGCATGTACCACCAGTTCAGCGGGCGCTTTTGGGCGACTTTGACGTTCGTGTAAACGATATCGGAGATCGATCGCGCCACGCCGTCGACCAGCGCCAACTGCGTGCTGAAGAGCGTCGCCACGCCGACCAGCAGAAAGATCGTGCGGCCGATCTTGCCCCACGCCACGCCCCAGCGGCCGAAAGCTTCGCCGAGTATCAGTGACTGGTCCCAAATCAACGTGCCCTTGGCGGGCACGATGCCTTGCGGGCGGAGCACCGCCAGCGCGCCGAAGATGAACAACAACAGCGTGAAGCTGTTCAGGAACCAGAAGAACAGCGCCTGGTCTTTCCGAACGCAGCGCATCCAGATGGCAAAGCGGCTGCGATTATCGCTCGTCTCGGGATAACGAAAGCCCGTGGCGGGAATCGACTCGGCGCGGCCGCGGAGCGGGTTTTGCATATCCGGAATCAGCGCGCCCATGCCCAGGTTCTTGTCTCGCAGATAAAAGCTGTAAAACAGGTTCGACGTGCCGCCTGCGCCGGCGAACACGAGCCAGGTGAACAGATCGCGCGCCGACACGCCTTCGGCACGATAGCCGAAGTTCACCGCGCCTCGGCCCAGTTCCTTCCAGGTGTCGGCCGTACCGACGGCGACCGCCACGAGGATCAGGCCGACCGTAACGATCACGATCAACACTTCAATGGTCTTTTCCACCGAGTGGTAGATCATCTTCGGGCCGAACAGCAACGCCGCGGCGGCGCCGAAGGTAATCATTGTCCAGCACGAGTGCGAGCCCCAGAACGTTCCCGCGCCGAAGTCGGGGCCGACGAGCAGCGCCTTGAGCGCGCTGCCCGAGGCCATGGCCCAGCCCGGCGCCAGCCAGCCAAGCACGTTGAACAAGATGAACAGCGGTGCAAAACCGCGCCAAACTCGCGCGTAACCCGTGTAAACCGTCTCGCCGGTGGCGATGGTCCAGCGGCCGATCTCGAAATTGACCCACATCTGCAGGAACACGCCGAGCATGGCGGCCCAGACCATCCCCGCCCCGTACTGGGCGACCGTCAACGGCCAAACGATGATCTCGCCCGCACCGATCGAAAGACCGACCAACACCGCGCCGGGGCCGGCCAATTTCCAAAACGACGACGGCGGTTCAGGCAGATCGGCCGACTTGAAATCGGCCAGAGGTTCGAGAATTGGGCTCATCTGGGAACTTCAGCGATGCGAAATCTCTTGATCGCGCAGCCGCTGTTCCCAATAGCTGAATTGCGGATCGCCGAAGCAAAAGGCGAACACCGCATCGGGCAAGCCGTGCCCTTCGCGCTTGTGCGACGGAACGCGCACGACCACTGCACCGTCGCTGCGGCGTTCGAGTTTCCAGCGGTTGGCATCCATCGTTTGGCCTGGATACATCATAGGGGCTCGAAACCGGAGTGTTCTTCGATTGGCGCTTGCTGGGTTTACGATGTAGAAGCGGCATCCCTGCCGCTTTGCGTACGCGGCAGGATGCCGCGTCTACGTTTACGGCAGAGACTTCTCGCCCTGAATATAGCACGCACCCCACGCGGCTACGCAGGGTATTTTCCCTCATCCAGGCGCTAAATTCCAGGCCGAATTTCATTTCTGTCGGGGGGGCTGGCGCCAAACCCCTCTAACTCCAACAGCCGCAGCTTCATACGCACGCCTTCGCCCGCTGAATAGCCGCCCGGCTTGCCGCTCGACGCCACGACCCGGTGGCAAGGCACGACCAGCGGCGTGCGGTTGGTTCGCATCACACTTCCAACCGCTCGGGCCGCTCGCGGAAAGCCTGCCGCCTGCGCCAATTCGCCATAGGTCAGCATGCGGCCGTAACTGATCCGCCGGCACTTTTGCACGACGCGGCGTTGAAATTCGGTCTGCGAACCGGGATCGAGTTTCACGTCCCGGAAGTCGTCCCGCGCGCCGACGGCATAGGCTTGCAGTCTCTCGCTCAGTTCCGAACTCTCCTGGCCGATCGTCGCGCCTGCGGCGAGCCGTTGCTCAAGCGCCGCCAGCGCCTTTTCGGGCGACGCCAGTCCGAAAGAGAGCTGAATCAGCGTTGGTCCCCGAGTTTGCACGGCCATCCACCCGAGCGCCGAAGGAAATACGGCGAGGCGATCGGCGTCCTCGTCCATCGCGTCGACTCCTTTCAGCGGCCCGGCGTCGCCGCGCCGGAATTCAGGAAATTGCGGGCCACGTCTTCAACAGCAAGCGGCCCATGGATTTAGTGATTCGTCCAGCTTTTGACAGTATCTGCCGCGGCATTCTATACTGCAAGCTACGCGCTTCCGAGGCACGCAAGGCGGCTGCCGCGAGGCGCAGTCCGGCAAGGCGCCGGCGGACTCACATGGCACACGATGGCCAGAAGGGACAATTCGAGCGATGAACGGCTACCAAGCTTTGTGCGACGATTTCTACGTTAACATGAACCTTAGCACGGAGATGGAGCTGCCGAACAATCGCGAAACGGTGCTGCATTACTTCGAACGGATTCAGAAGAAATACCCCACGATGCGCAACTTCTACTGCCGCGAAAAAGGGGATTTTGTCCTGGAGGAAGACAAGGACCGGGGGCAATACCGCTGGGCGACCATCGAAAACCGCCGCGTTTGTTCGGGGCATGTGAATCCTGAAGCAATCGAAGACGCACTCGATCAGCATCGCTTGGCTCTGGAACTGGCGCCTTATATGCTCTCGGTCAGCCCTTTGGACTGCGAGGCGCTCGATCTCTTGTTCGGGTTCGACTTTACGTATCGCGGCAACCACAACCAATTGGTCGCCGAGGCGCTGGGGGTCAGCCCCGCCATGGAGCGGATGCTCGACCTGCCGGGCGGCACGGTGATCAATTACGAGCCTTCGCTCACGCTGGCGCTCGACGAGGACTGTCGCACGCAATGCCGGCTGAGCATCGAGACCCGAACGAACGCCTACCAGGTACGGACGGGCGATTACCCCGAAGAGCAGCTCAGCGTCTATCTGACCGGGCGGCAGTACGGCAGCCTGGGGCCCGACACGACGTATGTCTCGGCGCTGGAGAACCTGACGCGAATCTGCCACGAAATGGTCGATAACTACGTGATTGAAAACGTGTTGCGCCCGCTGGCCCGAACGATTGCGATGAAGTAGTCCATGCCGATCACCTACAGCCAGTTCGCCCGCGGCGTTCGCGTCGAGACCGCTTTCAACGTGTTGGCCGTGGCCAAGCGGCTGAAAGCCCAAGGCAAAGAGATCATCGAACTGGAAATCGGCGATAGCCCGTTTCCTTCGACCGCCTCGGCCAAAGCGGCCGGCCTGGCGGCCATTCGCGACGATGTGTCGCACTACTGCCCTTCGATCGGCATCAACGAACTGCGCGAAGCGGCGGCCGCTTACGTCCAGACGGAGCATGGCATTCAGGCGACTGCCGCGAATGTGGTCGTCGGTCCAGGCGCGAAAGTCTTCGAGCTGCTGTTTTGCGAAGCGTTTTTGAATCCCGGCGACGGGGTCCTAGTCTTTAGTCCGCATTTTCCCACGTATTTGCCCAATATTGCGCGTCGCGGCGCCCGGGCCTGGCTGGCCGACCTGAAGCAGTCGCACGACTTTCGCCCCGATCTGGCCGACGTCGAACACTTTTTGAATCAGGATCCGCATCCCAAGGCGATCTTTCTCAACAGCCCGCACAATCCGACGGGCGGAGTCGCCGCCGAAGAAGACCTCGCCCGGCTGGCCGACCTGCTCCGCGGTCGCGACATCGCCGTGTTCAGCGACGAGCCGTACGACCAGATGGTGTGGCGCGGCCGGCACCATTCGATTTTGGCCCAACCGGGCATGTTCGAGCAGGCGGTGGCGGCCTATACGTTCAGCAAGTCGTATAGCATGAGCGGCTGGCGCGTCGGTTTCGCCGTTAGCAGTCCGGCCACGACGGAGCTATTCGGAACGCTGTTGAACACGTCGCTGTCGTGCGTGGCGCCGCTGGCCCAACTGGCCGCCGCGGCGGCGCTCAAGTCCGACCGCGAAGAGCGCGACCGCACCATGCGATTGTTCTATCGCAAGGTGGACTTGATGGCCGCGGGCTTGAACCGCATCGAAGGGCTCCGCTGTCTCGAACCAAGTGCGACGTTCTATCTGTTTCCCAACGTGGCGCCGATCTGCAACCGCTTGAAAATCACCTCGCACGGCTTGGCGATGTATCTGCTGGAAGCCGCCGACGACGACTTGGGCGTCGCGTGTCTGGGAGGCGAGTCGTTTGGCGAAGCAGGCGCCGGGTTCTTGCGCTTCAGTTGCGCCGAGCCCGACGAACGGCTGGAACAGGCGCTGGCCTTTCTGCCCGCGGCCTTTTCCCGCGAGGAGCGCGCCGCCAAGTTTCTGGCCGATCGGCCCCAATACCGGTTGCAACGATCGTATCCGGTATAGCAACGGCGCCCGCCGTGATGCACAGAAGGGCCGGGCGCCCTTGCGCGGAACGGGTTTCATGGAGTTCCGGGCGCCCTCGCCCGAAATGGGTTTCATGGAGGTCCGGGCGCCCTCGCCCGAAATGGACCGGCTTCATGGAGGTCCGGGCGCCCTCGCCCGAAATGGGCGATGCGCCGGGCGAGGGCGCCTGGACCTCCATCGTCTCGCGCCGGGCGAGGGCGCCCGGACCTCCCTAGCCGGCGCCGGGCGAGGGCGCCCGGCCCTCCATCGTCTCGCGCCGGGCGAGGGCGCCCGGACCTCCATCGTCTTGCAAAGGCAGCCGGCCCTCCAAAACGCTGGCGTGAAGCCGGAGAAAAATCGGCGTGCGGCCCTGCTCTCGGCGCCGTTTGGCATAGACTACCAACAGGGGCAGGTGTTTCCCCCCTTGCCAAGGCGCCACGCCATGCGAGAAGCCGAACGCAGGCCGTCCTATGTCGATCCCGCCGTGCAAGGCGCGTTTTTGACGCGCGCCGTGATCTATTGGCTGGCCTGCGTGACGTGCCTGGCCATGATGCTGCTCACGACCGGCATGCTGTCCGATCCCGCCCGCACGTTGGACCCTTACGTGGGCAGCTACTGGTTTCGCTTGCTGCCGGCGCTGGTGATCGCGCTGGTGCTGTTGCCGGCGATGGCCTTCGACATGGCTCGCCTAGCCAATCGTCTGGCCTCGCCGCTGGTTCGGCTTCGCAAAGTCATGCGCGGCGCGGCTCAAGGCCAGCCGATGGCGCCGATTCGCCTGCGCGAGGGCGATTTCTGGGCCGATTTCGCCGAGGATCTCAATCTGGTGCTCGCCCGCTTGCAGGAGATCGAAGCTTCTCATGCAGCCCGCCCCGATTGCGGCTCGGCCGATCGGAAACTCGTCGACGCGATGCACGGGTAGCGAGCCCGCCAGGCGGCCGCTTGATCCCGCGCGATGGACTCGGTCTGCGTGCAATGCTCACTAACGCGGATCAGGCCGAGGCGTTAGAATGCCTGCATGTCGCTCGAAGAAGCCGCGGAACCGGAGACTGAGATCGCCATTCCCGCGGCGCCGCTGCACGATCCCTACGCCGTGTTGCGATTGCCGAATTTTCGGCTGTACCTGATCGGCAATGCCCTGGCGGTCTTCGGCATGCAGATGCAGACGGTGGCCGTCGGCTGGGACATTTACAAGCGCACCCACGAACCGTTCGATCTCGGGCTGGTCGGGCTGATGCAGTTTCTGCCGATCGGCGTGCTGACCTTGCCCGCCGGACGCGTCGCCGATCTGCTCAACCGCAAGCGGATCATCATGGCCTCGATGCTTGGGCTGGGGTGCTGTTCGCTGGGGCTGTCGTGGATTTCAGCGCACCAGGGAGCGGTGTTTTGGATGTACGTCTGCCTGCTGGCCAGCGGCGTGGCGCGGGCCTTTCTGCAGCCAGCCAAGTCGTCGTTCTTGCCGCAGATCGTACCTCGCGGGCACTTCGCGACCGCTGTCACCTGGAACATGGGCGCGTTTCACCTGGCCGCCGTGGTGGGCCCGGCCGCCGGCGGATTCATGATCGCCTGGCTCGGGCGGGCCACGGAGGTCTATCTGCTCGACGCCGCATCGGCGCTCGTGTTTCTCGCCCTGCTCACGCTGGTCGCCAGCCCGCCGCACGTCGCTTCGGTCGAAGCGCTCGGTTGGCGGTCGTTTTCCGCCGGGGCGGAATTCGTCTGGGGCAACAAAGTGATCCTCGGCGCCATGACGCTCGACATGTTCGCCGTGCTGTTGGGCGGCGCCGTAGCCATGCTGCCGGTCTACGCCGAAGACATTCTCCACGTCGGCGCCACGGGGCTGGGCTGGATGCAGGCCGCGCCGGCCATCGGGGCTTTGCTGACCTCGTTCGTCCTGGCCCATCGGCCGCCGATCGAGCGGGCCGGCCCGACCATGCTCTGGACCGTCGCTGGCTTCGGCGCGGCCACGATCGTGTTCGGCTGGTCTCGCTGGTATTACCTTTCGCTGGCGATGCTGTTTCTCGCCGGGGCCTTCGATACGGTCAGCGTCGTGATCCGCCACACGCTCGTGCAATTGCTCACGCCCGATGAAATGCGAGGCCGCGTTTCCGCGATCAACGGGATGTTCATCGGCGCCTCGAACGAGCTGGGCCGCTTCGAGTCGGGACTGGCCGCCAAATTGTTCGGCAGCGCCGTGTTTTCGGTCGTCTCCGGCGGCATTGGTACGCTGGCCGTCGTCGCTCTCGTGGCAAAGCTCTGGCCGCAACTCACCCGCTACGGCCGGCTGGACGGAAAAGAGCAATAGGGGGCCATAGGCCAAAGCTCTTCCCTTGCCGAGCCCCGCCATCGCCCGCCGTCTTTTTGAGCTAGAGTTGTTTAGTGGCATCGTCTGCCAGCTTAGGTAAATAGCACCAGAACAAACGAAAGGGAGCATTCCGTGTCAGATCGATCAAGGCGACTCCTCGCACGTTTGCTTTCGGAATTCTACGCGTTCTTTGGTTTGGCGACGTTGGCCGGATACATTTTGTCGCGTTTCGCGGTGGCCTTCGATTAGCAAGGGGAAGCGGCCGCAATTCGCGGTCGTCGGCAGGCCCGCACTTCATTATCAGGGATTTAAAGTCATGCCTTCGGGCGTCCCTATCCGCACGGCTCAACTGCCGCCGCAGTTGTTGCCGGTCCGCAAAGCTCCCCAGCCGCGGAAACTCGTCCGCCGTTGAGTCGTACGAGACATCGGCTTCTCCGGCCTCGGGCGAGATCCAGGTAATCGAATGACGCCCGGCGACGGCGGCTCCGCGCCGCTTAGCCCGGATTATTCATCAGCCCAGCTATTACTTGACAAAGCGCTCCATACAAACCCGAAGCGCCAGCGAGGTAAGTGCGTTGCTCCGCCTCGCTTGCGCTTCGGGTTGGTGTGGGCTGATGAATAATCCGGGTTAGAGCAAGGGGCTGACCAGTCGGCCAACGTCCTGGGCCAGGCGCTTCGGAAACGAACGCCGCAGCCAGGCCGGCAGATCGAACGGCAGGCAGTGTTCGAGATACGAGTACTGCAATCGTCGCAGTTCGGCGGTGAATTCGCGATCGTAGACGGCCAGCGTGATTTCGAAGTTCAGGTGCTGGCTGCGCGGGTCGAGATTCAGCGAGCCGAACAGGCTCAACTCGCCGTCGGCCGTCACGCTCTTGGTGTGCAAGAGTCCGCCGCGATATTCGTTGATTCGCACGCCGGCCAGCGCCAGGTCGCCGCGCTGGGCGGCGGAAGCCAGCCGCACCAGCTTCGAATCGACCCGTGCAGGCACGATCAAGATAACGTCGACGCCGCGCCAGGCCGCCGAGGCCAGGGCCGTAAGCAGCAATTCGTCGGGCACGAAGTAGGGCGTGGTCAACACCAGCTCGCGCCGCGCCGCATAGATCGTCGCCAACAATAGGTTTTCGATCGCCTGGCTGCGCTCCGCCGGACCCGAGGGCAAAACCTGCACCGCCGACGAGTTCTGCTGGCGTTGCGGCACGGCGGGTTCGTCGACGTTTTTGCGAACCAGCTTTTCGCCGGTCTCGAGTTCCCAGTCTTCCTCGATTACCAGGCCAAGCGACTGCACCGCCGGCCCCTCGATGCGGGCCATCGCGTCGACCCATTCGCCCACGCCGGCCGTTTGCTTGAAAAACCGCGGGTCGACCAGGTTCATGCTGCCCGCGTAGCCGACGCGGCCGTCGATCACGGCGATTTTGCGGTGCAGTCGCAGATCGAAGCGGACGAAGAGCATGCGGATGATGCCGGCCCGCAGCGCCGCGCGGAGCTCGACGCCGCCTTCGCGCAATTCTTTGAACTTGCGGCTGCGTAAGAACGGGCGGCTGCCGACGGCGTCGAGCAGCACGCGGCACTCGACTCCCCGCTGGGCCGCGCGCAGCACGGCGTCGGCCAGTTCGTCGGCCAGGCCGCCGTTCTCCCAAATGTAGAATTCGAGATACACGCTGCGCTCTGCCTTTTCGACATCGTCGATGAGCGCACGGAAGGCCGCCTCGGCGTTTTCCAAGAGCGACAGCGCGTTGCCCGCTAGCGGCGGATTGCCCAGCAGCGCCGTGGCCAGCCGCGCTAGCGGCTCGCACTCTGCGCCGCGCTGCGACCAATCGATCTGGTCTTGGCAGTGAAGCGCTTCGCTTTGCGGTCGCCGCGCCTGGCGGATCGCCGCGGCGCGTCGCTCGCGCTTGCGGCCCAATCGCAACTCCCCGAACAGCAGGTAAAAGAACGCCCCGCCATACGGAAAGACCAAGATCACCGTCAGCCAGGCCAGAGAAACGCCCACGGGCAGCCGCCGCAAAATCACACGCAACGAAAGGCCGATGCGGAGCAGCCAGTCGGCGATGAGAAACGCCAGCGTGAGCCAGGGACCTTGTTCCATGAACGACCGCGTGAAAGCAAGCGTCGGCGAATGGGGAAAGCCATGAGGGCTCGCCGCGTCGAGGGCGGCATGCGAGAGCTTACGCAGATCGCTAAAGATCAGCAAGGCGACGCGATGCCTTTGCTTTTTCGGCGCCGCTGCCGCAATCGCGCAAGCGAATGATTGAGCGGCAGGAGCCGAATATTAGGCAAGCCGGCCGTTGGGAAAACACAGGCTGCCCTTGACGCTCGGCGCCGGAACGCATATCGTCTCGGCCCGCTTCACTTTTTCAGAGGCTTGTAGGCAATTGCGGGCGAGCGATATTCTGTCGCTTGCCGACGCGGGAAGGGATGCCCGACGATGAAATGGCTGCTGATTCTGACGGGGCTCTTGGCCGCCGTGTGTTGCCAGGGATGCCGGCAAGGCGGCCTGTTCGGCCAACCGCCTTACGGCTACTACGGCAGCTACCCCGTGGCCACACCGCCGGTAGCGTATCCAAGCTACACGGCGAATCCGTGCGCCTGCCAGTAGGGCCGCTCGCTGGCCTGCGGCGGCGGCGCCCTCATTCCGGCGCAACTTCGACGTAAACCTTCAATGCCGATTTGTCGTCGACCAACAGCCGAATCGCCTCCGCAAAACGATCAAGTCCCTGAACGGGATTGGTGAGGATTCGCTGGATCACGCCCGGATAGGTCACTTCGCCCAATGCCAGGTCTTTAATCCCCATCTCGAAATGTTCGCGGTTGGCGTTCACCGAGCCCAAGAGCAATTTGTTGCCCAGCACCCAGTCGAGGTTGACCTGGTCGGCAGGCACTTCGATGTGCTGCCGGCCGGCGGTGATGCTCGTCCAAACCAGCACGCCATTGTGCCCGAGCACTTGCATGGCGCCGAAGGCCAGCGCGCTGGAGCCGGTGCAATCGACGATCAAATCGGCTTTGCCGACCTCGGCGGCCAGATCCTTCAGCGAGCGCTCCTCGGTGCTGACATAGTGCGCCCCCAAGCCCGAAACGATCTCGGCCTTCAGGTTTGGCGCCGCAGAGCGAGCCAAGGTAAAGACTTGCAGCCCGCGCAGCCGCAGAACCAACGTACACAACAACCCGATTTGTCCGGCGCCCAGCACGTAGGCCGTTCGCGGCCGCCAGACTTTCAGCCGGCGCTGGACTTCGAACGCCTGTTGGATGGCCTTGGCCGCGCAGCTCATCGGCTCGGCCAGCACGTGCAAGTGCTTCAGTCCTACCGGCATTTTGACGATAAATTCGGCGTCTTCGACGTAATACTCGGTGAGAAAGCCGTGCAACAGGTTGATGCCGCGCTCGTAGTAGACCTCCTCGCTGGTCATATCCGAGGTCCCGATCTGGTCGTAAATCGAGCCGCCGGGCCGGCGGACCGTGGCCGTGACGAAATCGCCCGGCTTGACGTGCCGCACGTTCAGCCCGACTTCGACGACCACGCCGAACGACTCGTGACCGAGCACCAGGAAGTCGTAACCGGGCGGGGCATTCCCGTATTTGGCTTCGTTGATCTCCTTGTCGGTCGCGTCGACGCCCACTTTCAGCACGCGGACCAGCACCCCGCGACCGCCAGGGATGTCCTCCAACTTGGGTTTGGGCAACTCGGCCAAGTGCGCGCTGTTGGGCGTTCCGGGGCGGACGGCAATGGCTTTCATTCGGGGCGTTCTCGCTTTACGATGATCTGGGAACAGGGCGGTCTTTCGACGGGCGATCCCTTGAATGGACGCCAGAGGCGGCGAGCGGCTCGGAGCACGACCAGGCAGGCAATGTATGCCTCGCCCGGCGTCTCTTCAAGGGCCGGACTCGCTTCGGAGAAGTGAACGCAACACATGGCGACAGCAATCGAGGCGCCTCCTTGCCGAGCGCGCCGCCGCTCGGCGAATTCGCAGCCTCGCGATCGACAACGTCGAGATTTGCGAGCGATCTTGGCCGAAGGGGCTTCGTTCAGCGTGATGGTCGGCATCGGCGAGACCTATTTGCCGGCCTTCGTCTTGGCCGCCGGCTTGGGCCAGTTGGCCGCCGGGCTGATTACCACTGCGCCGCTGTTGGCCGGCGGCATCCTGCAACTCATTTCGCCCTGGGCGATCCGCCGCTTGGGTTCGCACCGGCGCTGGGTCGTGCTGTGTACGTTCTGCCAGGCGCTCAGCTTTCTGCCGCTGGCGGCGGCGGCCTGGTCGAACTCGGTTTCCTTGCCGCTCGTGTTCCTGATGGCTTCCGTCTACTGGGGCGCAGGCTTCGCAGCCGGTCCGGCCTGGAATACGTGGGTCGGCTCGCTCGTGCCAACCTCGGTTCGCGCTTCGTATTTCGCCCGTCGCACGAAGTTCAGCCAGGCGGGCGTGATGATCGGTTTCGTGGCCGGCGGCTTCGCCTTGCAAGCCGGCGCCGCTTGGCAGAGCGTGATTTCGGTGTTTGCCGGCTTGTTTCTCACGGCGGCCGCCTGCCGCTTGCTGTCGACCGCGTTCCTCGCCAGTCAAAGCGAACCCATCCCGCCCAGCGCCGAACATCGCCAGGTCCCGATCGGCGAATTCCTCCGTCGGCTCCGCAACGGCGCCGACGGTTCGCTGTTGCTCTATTTGTTGTCGGTGCAAGGCGCCGCCCAAATCGCGGGGCCGTACTTCACGCCTTACATGCTGAAGCAGTTGCACTTTTCCTACGCCGAATACGTCGTACTGATCGGCGTTTCCTTCGCGGCCAAGGTCGTGTCTTTGCCGGCCTTGGGGCGCTTCGCCCGGCGCGTGGGCGCCAAGCAATTGCTGTGGCTGGGCGGGATCGGGATCGTGCCGGTTTCGGGCATGTGGCTATTCTCGAACAATTTCGGCTACTTGCTGTTCGTCCAAATCCTGGCCGGCGCCACCTGGGCGGCCTATGAATTGGCCATGTTTCTGTTGTTCTTCGAGTCGATCCCCGAATTCGAACGCACCAGCCTGTTGACCACCTACAACTTCGGCCACGCGTTGGCGACGGTAGTGGGTTCGCTCGTTGGCGGCGCCGTGCTGGCGGCGCTGGGCAAGACGCCCGGCGCCTATCTGACGATCTTCTGCTTGTCATCGGTCGCTCGACTCGCCACGATAGGTTTATTGAGCCGCGTGCCGGCGACGAGCGGTCAGCCGATCGTGCTGGGACGGCGAATTCTCGGAATTCGTCCGGCCCTGGGTTCGCTCGACCGACCGATTCTGGTCGAGCCCGCGGCAGAACCCGAGACGAGCCAGGTCCCGGCCGCCGCGCTCGAACTGAGCGAGAGACCGCCGCGGCCTCACTTGGCCTTGGAATTAGGAGCCTTTTCCGAACGTCAACCTTGTCCGGCGGAAGCCGCCTCTTGAACCGGGCGGCCCGCAGCAAGACGGTTCGCCATGAGTAAATCCAAAGGGCCCAAGACGAGGCCATCCGAGCGAACCGCTTCGCGCGAGGCGTCGAAACCGCGCGCCAAGCGAGCGCGACCGATGCTCGTCCGCCGCGGCTTGGCGGTATCGCCCGGCGTGGCGATCGGCAAGGCGCACTGCATTCAAGACTATTTCGTCGGCCCCGACGCCGAACCGCTCGACGACGCCGAGGCGATCAGCGAACTGGCCCGCTACGATCAAGCGCGGGAAAAAACCGCCGAAGATTTGCGGCTGCTGCACCAAAAGGTCCGGGCTCAGGTAGGCGACCGCGCAGCGGCGATCTTTCAAGTCCACGAGTCGATCTTGCGCGACTCGGCTTTCACGGCGAAGGTCCGCTCCTGGATCGTCGAGTCGCGGCAGTCGGCGCAGGCCGCGCTGCGGCGATTGCTCGACGAGTACACTGCGCTGTTCGCCCGCACGACCGACGAGTATCTGAAGGAACGGCTGGCCGACGTACGCGACGTCATCTTGCGGCTTGCCCAGCATCTAACGGAATCGAGCGCTCCGGCGCCCGCCCCAGCCGCCGCAGACGACGCCCCGGTGATTCTCGTGGCCAACGAACTCGTGCCTTCGCACGTCGTCACGCTGGGCCGGCGCGAAGTGGCGGGCATCGTAACGCAAGCCGGCGGGCGAACCAGCCATGCCGCGATCCTGGCCCGCAGCCGCGGCATTCCGGCCGTGTCGGGCGCGGCGGGCATTCTCCACGAAGTGCTGCCGGGCGACGTAGTGGTGGTCGACGGCCGCGAGGGGCACGTGTTCGTGAATCCCGACGTCGAAACGCAGCGTGCTTACCGCCGCTTGCAGCGGGATTTCGTCGATTTGAAAGATCATCTGGCCGAAAATCGCAATCAACCCGCCGTCTCGGCCGACGGCGAAGAGGTGGAATTGCTGGCCAATATCAGCAACCTGGCCGACGCCCGCACGGCCGCGGCGATGGGCGCCGGAGGCGTGGGATTGTACCGCACCGAGTATCTGTTCCTCACGCACGCCGACGTGCCCGACGAGGAGGAGCAGGTCAAGAACTACCGGGCCGTGATCGCCGCCAGCCCCGCGCATCGCGTCACCTTTCGCACGCTCGACGTGGGCGGCGACAAGAAAATGCGCTACCTCGGCGTGGAACACGAAGCCAACCCGTTCATGGGTTGGCGTTCGATCCGCCTTTCGTTCGAGCATCCGTCGTTTTTCATCACGCAGATTCGCGCGGTGCTGCGCGCCGCGGCCCCCGGCCGGGGCGGCAAGAAAAAAGTGCGGCTGATGTTTCCGATGATCACCACTTACGACGAAATGCGCAAAGTCCGCACGCTGGTCAAGAAGGCCGAAAGGCAATTGATCGCCGCAGGGCTGCCTTTCGGCGAGGTTCCCATCGGGCTGATGCTCGAGGTGCCGGCCGCCGCCGTCGCCCTCGACACGCTGCTGGAAGAGGCCGACTTCGTCTCGATCGGCTCCAATGACCTGGTGCAGTACCTGATGGCGGCCGACCGCGATAACCCCAAAGTCAGCCATCTTTGCCAACCGCTCGGCCCGGCGGTGATCGAAGTGCTGCACCAGGCGGTTTCTGCCTGCCGCGCCGCCGGAAAACCGGTGACTTTGTGCGGCGAAATGGCTGCGGCGCCGCGGGCGTTCCTACTGCTGTTCGGCATGGGCTTGCGCAGTTTCAGCATGAGCCCCGCCTTCATCCCGATCATGAAAGAGCTGACCGCCCATCTGACGCGCGAGCAAACCGCCGAAATCTTCTCGCACGTGTTGAAGCTGAACACCACCGCTCAGATCCTCAGCTACCTGGGGCGCCAATTGGCTGAGATCGCCCCGAATCTGACGATCGTCGATTCATCGACGTAGTTAGTGTCTCGTCAAGACTGAGTTGACGGCGGGGTGGCTGATGGCAGGGCGAAGCGATGTCCCAGCGACCTGGGGCTTCGCCAAGGCTCAGTCGCCAGCCACCCCAATCGGCACTTTGCCCGACGATTCATCTTGCAGCGCAAGGGCCGCGTAGGGATAATCCGCCGCGATTCTTCGCCTGTGCTCCAAGTTCGATTCGAAAATGGCGCCCGCTGGCTCCCCTACATGCCGATTGGCAACAACAGCAACTTCCTGGTGGACGCCGTTCACTTCAACTGATGAGGACCCTGCGGGCCGCGACGATCGCCCTCAAGACCGCGAATCGCCTTCGGTTCGCACTCGAAACCATGGGGCAGCGGAGGCCACTCGTTTTTGGCGCCTGCCTCGCGTTGCAAATCCTGGTCGCTGGCGGCTATTGGCTGGCTTTCGATTTACCGCGGGCCCGCGAGTTCCACCGGTATTGGGCATCCATCGATCGGCTTGTCCCATTGATCGAAGCCGATCCGAACGCCGTGGTGACAGCGGATCTCCCAGGCGATTTACACTTGATGCTGGAAGTGGCGCTCGATCGACCTGTACTCCGCCGGGGAGAAACCCGCCCAAAGCCGGGCGCGGCCGAAGCCGACTGGCTGATCTCACTCGATAATCGCGATGAACTGCCCAGGGGCTTGTCTGGCCCAAATCTGCGAGGGCGCCGACTTCGTCGCATCGCCGACGCACCCTCGTTGACGTCGGCCGAAAGGTAGACGCGGACACAGCCCATAGAGCTTCGCCAGCGGACACTGGGTCCCGAGAAAGGCCACCGCCACCGCCTCCGCTTCGGCGTAGTCCGCAAGACGGTGCTGCTTGCCGCGGAAATCTTGCAACACGAAATCGTCGACGCCGGCGACAGCCGGCGTAGGCATCCCGGCGCGCCCGCATGCTTTCCGCCCGTCGGCGGTTTACAATGCTCGTGCCGTTGATCGACCCCCGCGTGCGGAGCCGTATGATGCTCGAACGAATCTCGCTGGTCTCGCTGTTTTTATGGGCCTATTGCGGAACGAGTTTCGCCGCCGAACTGCCGCCCAAGCAAGAGCCGCTGGTGCGCGTCGTCGATTCGAATGTCGGCGACAAGGATCCTTGGCGGCTGATCGCACCCTACTTTTCGCCGCCCAAGGAGTGGCAAAATAAGCTGGGCGATTATCGCTCGCCTTTGGTGCGCAATGACGGAACGCTCGTGCGAACCGCCGAGGAATGGCAAACTCGCCGCGCCGAGATCCTGGCCGACTGGCAAAAGCTGCTGGGGGCCTGGCCGCCCTTAATCACCGAACCGACCGTCGAAGTGCTCGAAACGACGCACCGCGAGAACTTTCAGCAACTTCGCGTCCGCTTTCGCTGGACGCCCAACGAACTCACGACTGGCTACCTGTTGATTCCCGACGGCGACGGGCCGCGGCCGGCCGTGGTGACGGTCTACTACGAGCCGGAAACGGCGATCGGCCTGGGGCAGCCGCAGCGCGATTTCGCCCTCCAGTTCGCGCGCCGCGGCTTCGTGACGCTTTCGATCGGCACGACCGAAGCGACGGCCGCGAAGACGTACGCCTTGTATTATCCCGACATCGATCACGCCCAGGTGCAGCCGCTGTCGATGCTGGCGTATGCCGCGGCCAACGCCTGGTACGTGCTGGCGGCCCGGCCGGAGGTCGACGCCAAGCGGATCGGCATCGTAGGGCATTCGTTCGGCGGCAAATGGGCGATGTTCGCGTCGTGCTTGTTTGACAAGTACGCTTGCGCGGCCTGGTCCGATCCGGGAATCGTGTTCGACGACGAGCGCGGCAGCGTCAATTACTGGGAGCCGTGGTACCTGGGTTATCACCCTCGGCCCTGGCGTCCGCGCGGTCTGATTACGGCCGACAACCCGGCGCGGGGCCTTTATCCGCAGTTGCGGGCAACCGGCCGTGATTTGCACGAGTTGCACGCACTGATGGCGCCGCGTCCGTTTTTGGTTTCCGGCGGTTCGGAGGATTCGCCCGCCCGCTGGGCCGCGCTCAATCAGGCGATCGCGGTCAATCGGCTGCTGGATTATTCCGACCGAGTGGCCATGACCAACCGCCCGGAACACGCTCCGAACGAAGCGTCGAACGCCGTGCTCTACGCGTTTTTCGAGCACTTTTTGCAGACAAAGCCGCAAGATCGTCGTTAGCGGCGCGTCGAAAGGCGAGCGCGGCGACTTATTGAGGCAGGACGCCGACCACGGACTGGTAAGCGCTGCGCACCGCGGTTTCCAGATCGGCCAGCGAACACGGCTTGACGAGATAATCGAAGGCGCCGCCGTCGCGAGCTTGCGTGACAGCCTGCTTGTCTCCGTGTCCGCTGAGCAGTATCACGCGCAATTCGGGCTGGCATTCCTTCAGACGCAGCATCAACTCCAGGCCGTCCTCGCCCGGCAACGAGCGATCGAGGATCGCCACGTCAAACTTCTGTTCCTGCACGGCTTGCATCGCCGACTGGGGATTCGTCGCGCCAGTAGTCTGCATTCCGCGGCGCACAAACCGCCGTACGAGGATCTCCAAGAACTCCTCGTCGTCGTCCACGAGCAACAGCGAACAGGCGTGGTCCATAAGACTCTGCTTAAGCGCACTCGACAAAGTAAGGCGACTCGGGGCGCCGCCGGGCGTTTTCAGCGTGATCTGGGTTTGGCAGGCGCCGCGAGACCTCTTCACGATGAATCGGCACGCTGGCAGGCGCCTCACAACCTAGTTTGACGACATTCCCCTGGATTTCCAAGATCGTAACCTCGATATTCGGCCCGATCATCAGCCGCTGGCCCGCTTTTCGACTGAGCACGAATGCCTCTTCAAGTCTGAGTTGATAGGTGAGGGAGGGTGGCTGGCGGCAGAGCGAAGCGATGCCCCAGCGAACTGGGGCTTCGCCTAGGCTCAGCCGCCAGCCACCCGACTGTCAAAATGGCTTCGAAGAGGCACGAGCATCTCAACACTCCCTTGCAGCCCAAGATGATTGAACGGTCGGCGCCCCTCATCGGTCGCCTGAGCAAACGACCTAACGATTGCGCGTCAAAACTACCACCTCGATCCGATCGACGAGTTCTTCAACGCCCTCCAAATGGGCGACCAGGGCCTGCGCCGTCTGTCGCATGTAATAAGAAGAAACGCGGCCGAACAGAGTCAGCGCGCCCTGGCGATAACTGCACCGCAATTGGCGGTGCGAGGGATAGGAGCTGTTTTGCAGCCTGCGCTCGGCCGCCTCCGCAACCGACATGCTGCTGGCGCCCGCAGGAAGGCGTTGCGACGACGGCCGGGACGCTTTGATGGCAGAAATCACGGGTGACTCCAGTAAGGTCAGCAGGATCGGCGCAACACGACTCCGCAGCAAGTCGGAGAGGCCGTAAGCACGCGACAAAGGGGGTCGACTCGATAATCGACCTGCGTGGGCGGCGAGAGACGATCAAAGCGACCGCTCGGTGCTGGCATCGTGCAAACCGGAGTCGCTCATTTGTCGGCGACGCACCCAAATCACGAGTAAGTCGCACGCCTGACGATCATAGGACTTGCCTGGAGACGAGTCAAGAACCAACCGTGTGAGAATATCGTTAAGTTCTTGCGTCAAAAGCACATTGGGTCGCTGGGGGGCGCTGGACTCTCGTCTGGCCAAAAGGGAGGGCCTGGCGCGGCCGCTTGATGGACGTCGAGTCGAGACGGTGATGCGCGCCCCCCTCGCGCCCGAAAACGCCGCGTTTCTCCATCTCCAAAATGCGTGTATGATTATCTTGTGCGGACGGCTCGCGACGGATCGCCCTGCGGAACGACTGAATCAGGCTCGCAAGCCCGTTTTCCGACGCGGCTGGCGGGCTGTTTGGGTATCGTAGAATTGAGTTTTGCCCGGTCACGCTCCCCGAAACCGGTCACGCTTCCCGAAAGACGAACGTTATGCCCTGGGATAAAGTCTATCGGCTCTACTCGGAGCTGCAGCAGTATGTCGGCTGGACGGAAGACGATGCGCGGCGCGTGGGCGCCATTTCGGTTTTGATCGAACCGCACGTGGCGGCGTTGATCGACGATTTTTACGCAGAAATCGATCGCCATCCCGAGGCCCGCAAGGTCATCACCGGAGGCGCCGAGCAAATCGCCCGGCTCAAGCAAACGCTGCGCGGTTGGCTGCACGATCTGGTTTCGGGCCGCTACGACCAGGATTATGTCTCGCGCCGTTGGCGAGTCGGCTTTCGGCACGTGGAAATCGGCCTTGCGCAGGTGTTCACCAACGCCGCGCTTTCGCGATTGCGGCGCGGGTTGCTGCAAACGCTGGACGGCGTCTGGAACGGCGACTTTGCCGAGTTGCTGGCGACCCGCCAGTCGCTCAACTTGCTCCTCGATCTCGACTTGGCGATCATCGAGAACGCCTACCAGACCGAATTCCGCTTGCGGCAGCAGCGCAGCGACCGGCTGGCGACGATCGGGCAAGTCGCCGGCGGCGTGGCCCACGAGCTGCGCAACCCGTTGAACGTCGTGCAGACTTCGATTTACTATCTCATGCACACGCCGACGCCCAATCCCGAAAAGGTGCGGCAGCACTTGGAACGGATCGAGCGCCAGATCGGCCTGGCCGACCGGGTCATCGCGGCGCTCTCGGATTTCGCCCGGCTGCCGGTTCCCGAACTAAAGCCGGTTTCGGCGCCGGAAACCATGAAGGAGGTCCTGGAGTTGAATCCGCTCCCGGAACAGATCGCCGTGGCCCTCGACTTTCCCGCGGACCTGCCGCCCATGTTGGGCGACGCGCGGCAATTGCAGATCGTGTTCAGCAACTTGATCCGTAACGCGCGCGACGCCATGCTTCCCAAAGGCGGCTCGCTCACGATCACCGCCGAGCCGATGGACGGCGAGGTGGCGGTCATGATCGCCGACACCGGCGTCGGCATCCCTCCGGAAAGCCTGGAGCGAATCATGGAGCCGCTCTATTCGACCAAGGCCCGCGGCATCGGCCTGGGCCTGGCGATCACGCGATCGATTATCGACAAGCACGGCGGGCGGCTGCAAGTCGCCAGCGAGCAGGGCGTCGGCAGCCGGTTTACGGTGAGCCTGCCGTCCGCGGGCGGCGCCAAGTGAGCCTGGCTGCGAACGTTTTACGAACGTGTGAAGGAGATGAGAGACGATGACCAAAGAAGCGCCGCGACTGCTGGTGGTCGACGACGAGGTCGATACTTGCGCCAACCTGTCCGATATTTTGACCGATCTCGGCTACCGCGTCGACGTGGCCTATGACGGTCTCAGCGCGTTGGAACTCGTCCAGCAAAACGCGTACGACGTGGCGCTTTTGGACCTGAAGATGCCGGGCATGGACGGGTTGGAACTGTATCGCCGCATCAAGCAAGTGCAGGCCGGCACGGTGGCTATCGTGGTCACGGCCTACGCCAGCAGCAACACGGCGAACGAGGCGCTGGCCGCAGGCGCCTGGAAAATCCTTCCGAAGCCCGTCGACCTGTCAAAGCTGTTGGCGCTGGTCGGCGAGGCCGTCGGCCAGCCGATCGTGCTGATCGTCGACGACGATCACGACCTGTGCCAGTCGCTGTGGGACCTGTTCCGCGAGCGAGGGTATCGCGTCTGCCTGGCACACGATCCGCCGGACGCCGCCGAGCGGCTCAAGCAGCGCGCACACGACGTGGTGATGATCGACATGAAGCTGCCCCAGGGCAGCGGCGCCGACGTGTTCCGCCTGGTGCGGCGGGCGAATCCGCAGGCCAGAACCGTGCTGATCACGGGGCTCCGCGGCGAGATGGAGCAACTGGTCGAGCAGACGCTGGCCGAGGGCGCCGACGCCGCTTGCTACAAGCCGTTCGATGTGCCTGCACTCCTGGAAACATTGGAAAACTTGACGAAGCATGAGTGATCTCACGCGCGCGACCGTGTTGGTCGTGGAGGACGACGAAGACACGCGCGACAATCTCTGCGACATTCTCGAGTTGGACGGCTACCGCGTCGATGCCGTGGGCACGATGGCCGAGGCGTTGGCGCCTCGCGACTGGTCGAGCGTCGTGCTGGCGATCCTCGATCGCCGGCTGCCCGACGGCAGCGCCGAAGAATTGCTGCCGCGGCTCAAGCGGTTCGCTCCCGACGTCGAGGTGATTGTGGCCACGGGTTACGCCGACCTGGACGGAGCAATCGCGGCCTTGCGCCACGGCGCGGCCGATTACATCGTCAAGCCGATCAATCCCGCCGCATTGCGAGCGAGCCTGCAGCGGACCGCCGAGCGGCGCCAACTGGCTCAGGCCAAAGCTCGTAGCGAAGCCGCCTTTCGCGCGCTGGTCGAAGCGGCCCCCACGCTGACGATCATCTTGCGGCTCGACGGCGCCATTTTGTACATGAATCCGTTTGCCGAGCGTCTGACCGGCTTCTCCGAGAGCGAAGTGTTGGGCCGCGGCTTCGATGCCGTTTTCGAGGACGGGGAGGTTCGGCGGCAATTGATCGAGGATACGGCCGCCGGCAAATCCTCGACCGGTCCCGTACGCGAATTCAAGGACAAGCTGCGCTGCAAGAACGGGTTGCACCGTACCATCGTCTGGAACGCGGAACTGCTCCCTGATTTCGACGGCCAATCGGCCGTGCTGGCCATCGGGCACGACGTTACCGAACTGTATGAAGCGCAGAAAAAGTCGCTGCAAGCGGAGCGTCTGGCGGCCATCGGCCAGATGATGACCGGCTTGACGCACGAGAGCCGCAACGCTCTGCAGCGCAGCAAAGCCTGCCTGGAAATGCTGGCTCTCGAGGTGGAAGACCGTCCTGCCGCGCTCGATCTCGTGCGCCGCATCGAAAACGCTCAGGAGCGTCTGCACCATCTTTACGAAGAAGTGCGCAGTTACGCCGCCCCCTTCAATTTGAAGCGAGAGGCGTGCGACCTGCGCGCCCTGTGGTGCGAAACCTGGTCGCACGTTCTACAGCTAAGCTCTGACAAGCACGTCGAGTTTTCCGAAGAAATCGATTGCAGCGACCTGAACTGCTGCGTCGACGCCTTTGCGATCGAGCAGGTGTTTCGCAATATCCTGGAGAACGCCCTCAGCGCGGTCCCCGCCGACGGCCGGATTGTCGTAGAGTGCAAAGAGGCCGAAGTCGCCGGCCGGCCGGCGCTGCGCATCGCTTTTCGCGACAACGGGCCGGGGCTGAGCGCCGAGCAGCAGCAGCGGATTTTCGATCCCTTCTTCACCACCAAAACGAAGGGCACGGGACTTGGCATGGCAATTGCAAAACGGATCATTCAATCCCACGGCGGCCTGATTGAAGCGGGCGGTCATTCCGGCCCCGGAGCGGAGATCGTCGTCACCTTGCCTCGAGGGATTCCATGAGCGCGCCGTTGCGGATCGCCGTAGCCGATGATGAGGCCGACATGCGAGACTGGTTCGAGCGCATCCTGCCCACGCTCGGACACCAGGTCGTTTCGGTGGCGGAAAGCGGGAAAGAACTGGTCGAGCATTGCCGCTCGCTGAAACCCGATCTGATCATCACCGACATCAAAATGCCGGACATGGACGGCATCGACGCCTCGCAGGAGATTTGCTCCGAACGTCCTTTGCCCGTAATCCTGGTTTCAGCGTATCACGATCCCGAGCTGATCCGCCGGGCGGAAGCCAACCACGTTTTGGCCTACCTGGTCAAACCGATCGGCAAAGCCGCCCTGGAACCCGCAATCGGGCTGGCCATGCGCCGTTTCGAGGAACTGCAGGCCCTGCGCAAAGAGGCCGCCGATCTGCGGCAAACGCTGGCCGATCGCCGGATCATCGAGCAGGCCAAAGGCGTGCTGATGAAGATCACGGCCATCGACGAGCGGGCTGCCTTCCGCCGCCTGCAAGAGCTGGCCGCCGACAAGAATCAGAAGCTCGTCATCGCCGCCCAATCAGTTCTGGCGCTTGAGAAAACGCTTCGTCCGGCGGCCGAAAACTGAGCGATTCTGGCACAGCCGCTCAACAATGTCTCAAATCCGCACATCCGGCAGGAAGTTTGCGAAAGCCGCCCGTGCGCAAAGCCGCCGTTTCTTTCTATCCTTGGCGATGCCGGTTTTGTTGGTCTCGCTCGGCACGCTGGGCTATTACTTGATCGAAGGCTGGTCGGCGTTCGACTCGCTTTACATGACGGTCACCACGTTGACGACGGTCGGCTTTCAAGAAGTCCATCCGCTGTCGCCCGCAGGCCGAGTCTTTACGATGTGGTTGTTGCTGGGCGGCGTGTTTACCTTGTTTTACGCCGCGACCAGCGTGATCGGCTTCGTCGTCGGCGGCCAGGTGCAAGAACTGCTGGGAAGTCGTCGCATGGAACGAACTTTGGCCGAAATGAACTCTCACCTGATCGTTTGCGGCTACGGCCGGATGGGGCGGCTCGTCTGCCTCGAGTTCTCCGAGCAAGCGCTGCACTTCGTGGTGATCGACAAGCACGCTGAGGCATTGGAACGATTCGAGTCGCCGCATGGCGTCGCGGTCCACGGCGATGCGGCCAGCGATGAAATCCTCGAACAGGCGGGAATCCGCCGCGCTCGCGCACTGATTAGCGTGGTCGGGTCCGACGCCGACAACTTGTACATCACCATGAGCGCTCGCTTGCTCAACGACCGGCTGTTCATTGTTTCACGCGCCGAAGACGAACGCTCGGAGCAGAAGCTGTTGCGCGCCGGGGCCAACCGGGTCGTTTCTCCCTATGTGATCGGCGGCACGCGCGTCGCCCAGGCCGTGCTGCGTCCGGCGGTGGTCGATTTTCTCGAACTGGCGACGCGGACCGAACACCTGGAACTGAACATCGAGGAAACGAAGCTGGCCGCCGACTCCGAACTCGTCGGCGCCACGCTCGAAGCCAGCCTGCTGAGGCGCGAGCACGGCCTGATCGTGGTGGCCATCAAGAAGCCGTCGGGCGAGATGGTGTTCAATCCGCCGGCCAGCACACGGCTCGAGGCGGGCGACATCCTGATCATGCTTGGAGGGCGTCCCGACCTCGACCAAGTCGCCGCCCTGGCCGCGGGGCCTTAGACCCAAATATCCGAGGTCGAATCGCCGCCGGGGAAGCGCATCTCGTGAGCCCTTGCCGGCCCGCCGGGCTCTTGGCCGAAATCGACGAAAAAGTCCTCGTTGATTTGCATGCCGCCGCGATCGACGTCGCAATCGATCTGCAACAGATAAGAGCCTTGCTTGGCCAGTTGCGGATAAAACTGGTTATCCCACGAACTGTACAGCGAATTGGTCACATACAGCCGCTTGCCGTCCAGGCTCAGTTGCAACATCTGGGGACCGCCCGTTATCTCGCGCCCCTTCCATTGCGACGGCTTGCCGATCACGCCGCCCAGCCAAAGTTGGCCCGTCAGCTTCGGCTTGGCTGGATTGCTGACGTCGTATTGCCGCAAGTCGCCGTGCAGCCAATTGGAAAAGTACAAGAAGCGGTCGTCGAGCGAGAGCACCAGGTCGGTAATCAGCCCCGGTACGGGGAACGGCCAGCCTTCCGTCTCGATCGGTTCGACCTGAATGATCTTGTCGGCTTGCCACTTCTCTCCCGACTTATGGTAATGCCACATGCTGCTCGACAGCGCCGCGCCGACGAAGCCGTGAGCGCTGGCCGGGTCGTGGTGAAAGCGAACCTCGAGCGGGATCCGTCCCTCGGCGCCCAGATCGATCGACTGCACGAGCTTGTGCTGCGACCAGTCCCAGAAGTGCAGTTGGCTGCCGTACTTGCCGGCCTTGACGTCGTCGAGCTTGAAGCCGCCGCGGAATGTATTGGGCGCCGCCCACTCGCTGCTCAGCATCACGTTGTGCCGCGGCTGATACCAGAAGTCGTAATTGAACTTCACGCCGGAATTCGGCGATTCCCAGCGGCCCGCGATGTTGAATTCTTCGTCCAGCAGCAAGAAACCGCCGGGGGCGTTCCCTTGAGCGTCGCCCAGCATCGAAAGCATGACCTGGCCCGAAGGCAGGCAGTGGACCGTGTGCGGAGCGCTCAGGTTCGTCTGAGCCGCAATCTGTTCCGGCTCGATGACCTTGTGAAGTTTCGGCGCGGCGGGCGTGGCGGCGTCGAGGATGTGAATCCGGCCGGAGAGCAAGCCGGGCAGCACGAGATATCGTCGCTGCCTCTCGGGGTCGCCATGGCAACTGCTGCACGCGTTCCAGCCGAAGTGGTGCAGTTCGTCGCCGACGTGGGGCATGACCGTGCGATGCACGATCTTGGAGTACCTCGGCGAGTCGGGATCGACGTCGATCGTCGCCAGATAGTCGGGCTTTTTGGTTTCCGTGCCGACGTACAGCGCCGTGGCATACAGCAGCGTTTCGCGCGGCGATTGCATGGCTTCCGCGGGCGAGGCATACGTGGCCCCGCAGCAAGCCGGTTTCGCCCCCGCTTTGCCGGTTTTTTCGTCGGCGCGCGTTTCGCCAGCCATTCCGAGTACGCCGGGAATTACCCCAGGCGTCATTGCCGCCGCAGCAGCGGAGAGAAAGTCGCGTCGTCGCATGTCGAGAACCTCCCGATGAATCTACGGAAAAAGGCCGTCCTACTACGAACGCCGCTCCGCCCGCGGCAAATCGTTGTAGATCCAAAATCCGCCCTCTTCGACCGACTTGCGGTCATTCAACACTTTGAGCGTCCGCTGATCTTCGGCGCCCAACAAAATCGCTCCAGCCAGTGCGGCCCAGATCACGCTTTGCATCGCGACCTCCTGACGGATGAATTCGGCGAAAAACGACGTGCGCTCGGCGACGGACCAATCAGCAGGCCGCGCCCAGGCAGCGCATTATAGCGAAGCGGCCGCCTCCATTTGACAATTCGGCGCGGGACTGCGGGCGGCGAGTCCCCGCTTCAGCGCCGCGCTCCGCCGAGGCGAATGATGGCGATCGAGCGGGGAAGGAGTTATGCTTGCGATCGTAGGCTACCCTGACGAGCTTTAAACCGCCTGATGCACGGTGAGGAATCCCCCATGAAAGCCTGTTTTCCCTGCTCGCAGGTCTTCCTCGCCGCACTCGCTTTGGTTTTCGCAACCGGCGCCACTCATGCTGTAGCTGGTTCCGACGCCAAGCCCAATATCATCATCGTGATGCCGGATGACGTCGGCTACGGCGATTATGCGTGTCTCGGCAGCCCGATCGTAAAGACCCCGGCGGCCGACGCGTTCTGGCGCGAGAGCGTGCGGTTCACGCATTTCCACGTCAGCCCCACCTGCGCGCCCACCCGCTCGGCGTTGATGACCGGCCGGCACGAATTCGAAAACGGCGTGACGCACACCATTCTCGAACGCGAGCGCCTGACGCTCGAAGCGACCACCCTGGCCCAGATGCTGAAGTCGGCCGGCTACGTCACGGGCATTTTCGGCAAGTGGCACCTGGGCGACGAGGCCGAGTATCAGCCCGGCCGCCGCGGTTTCGACGAGGTCTACATTCACGGCGGGGGCGGCATCGGGCAGACGTATTCGGGAAGCTGCGGGGACGCGCCGGGCAACACGAACATCAACCCCGCCTTGCTGCACAATGGCAAGTTCGAAAAGACCGAAGGCTACTGCACCGATTTATTCTTCGCCCAAGCGATCAAGTGGATGGACGCCCAGCGCGCCGCCGGGCGGCCGTTCTTTACGTATTTGCCCCTCAACGCCGCGCACGGCCCGCACGTGCTGCCCAAGCCGTATTACGAACATTACCTGGGCCAGGTCCCCGACGAGACGGCCAAGTTCTACGGCATGGTCGAAAACCTCGACGCGAATTTCGGCGCCTTGCTCAAAAAGCTGAAGGAGTGGGGCCTCGAAGAAAACACGCTGGTCATCTTTCTGACCGATAACGGCGGCACGTCGGGCGTGAAGACGTTCAACGCCGGCATGCGCGGCGCCAAGGGAACGCCGTATCAGGGAGGCACGCGCGTGCCTTCGTTCTGGCGCTGGCCGGCGGCCTTTTCGGGCGGCGTCGATTGCAACGCCCTGTGTGCGCACATCGACATCTTTCCGACGCTGGCCGAAATCGCCGGCGCCAGGCTGAATGACGACGTGAAACGCCAGGTGGAAGGACGCAGTTTGCTGCCGCTGCTCAAGAACCCGCAGGCCGACTGGCCCGACCGGACGCTCGTGACGCACGTCGGACGCTGGGCGCCGGGCAAAACGGCCGAGGCCAAATACGCCAACTGTTCGATTCAGAACAGCCGCTACACGCTGGTCGACAACCGCGAGCTTTACGAGCTTGAAGTCGATCCCGGCGAGACCAAGAACGTGATCGACCAGCACCCCGAGGTCATCGCCGAGTTGCGCGCGGCCTATGATCGTTGGTGGGACGAGGTGCAGCCGCTGCTAGTGAACGAAGACGCCCGAGGCCCGCGGATCAATCCCTTCAAGGAGTTGTACTGGAAGCAGTTCGGCGGCGGCCCCGACGAGGCGATGCTAGAGCAGATGGACCCGAAAGGCAAATTCGACGGCCGATACTTCGGCGGGGCGCGCTAACGGCGAGCGGGGGGCGTGAGCCCCCCGGTGACGCCAGCGAGCTTGTTGCAACCGTGACCCGGAGGCTAACGCCTCCGGCTCGCCGGCGAGATTCGGCTCGCCGCTGGAAAAAACGCCGCCGGGCGCGGCTCACCTGCAATATTTCGCCGCCCAAGTGCGTTTAGTTAGGGTGAGGCCATGAGCGACGCCGACCGCACCAACGACGAACGCGAGCAATTGACCGTCTGGGTTCGCCGGCACGGGCGAGCGGTGCTCGGCTACCTGTCAGGAATCGTGCGCAACCGCGCGGCGGCCGCGGACCTGCTGCAGGACGTTTTCTGTCGCGCGTGGCAGGCCCGCGACCGTTATCGCGATGCCGGCTGCGAGCGAGCCTACTTGCTGCGGATCGCCGACCGGCTGGCGTGCGATCACGCGCGACGCCGCAAACGGGAGACGCCGCTCGCCGGCGAACAGACGGAGTTGGCCGAGCGTCCGGGGCGAGAGAATCCGCCCTGGGAACGCATGGCCCGAGCCGAAACGCGGCAACTGCTGGCCTCGGCGCTCGACGCCTTGAGCGAGCCGCAACGGCGCACGCTCTTGTTGCGGTATTACGGCAACCTCGATTTCCAGCAAATTGCCCAGTTGCTCGGCAGCCCCTTGAATACCGTCTTGAGTCACAATCGCCGCGGCCTGGCGGCCTTGCGGCAACTGCTTGCGGAGAAAAGCGAATGACGCTGGAGCCAAGGGGCAACCGCGACGACCTGGTGCATGCCTCGGCGTTTGGCGACGAATCGGCCGCGTCGGACGAAGCTTGGACGGCGCTCGCACAATTGCTCGACGCCGCACAGCCGGATTTCGACGCGGCGCTCGACGACGAGGCGGCATGGATCGGCGGCGTGCGGCGGCGGGTCGCGCAGCGGCGGAAACAAGCAAAAAGACGGGTTTTGGCGGCTGCCGCGGCATTGTTGGCTTGCTGCGGCGCCGGTTGGATCGCGGCAAGCCGCATGCCGCAGAGGGCGGCGGCGCCCGAGCCGCCCGACGCGGCGCCAGCGGCCTTCGCCGTCACCGCCGCTTGGGACGACGACGAATTGGACCTGGAGTTGGCCTGGACGCTGCGCCACGCGGCGACCATCGAGTCGCAGTGGCGACGCCCGGCCGACCGCCTGGCCTTCGTGCGCCAGCAGATGGACGAGCTGCAAGCCGAGTTCGACGGCGACTCGCTGTAAGCGGCAATTCGTTGCGGGCAACGAGGCGTTTTGTTACGACAGTTGTACGAAAATCAGGAGTTGAATCGATGTGGCGTGCAAGAACCGGACTGAAGGCGGCGGCGATCATTTTGGCCCTGGGCCTCGCGGCGCAAGCCGACGAGCCTGATCCCCAAGCCGAGGCCAAGCAACAGACCGCCGAGCGCGAGCGGCGAACAGATCGCGAGGCGGCCGAGCGCGAGCGGCGCGGGGATGCAGAAGCCGGCGAGCGCGAACGACAGCCCGACCGCGAAGCCGGCGAGCGCCAGCGGCGTCGCGACGAAGCGGCGCCGCGCGACGAAGGACGCCGAGGACCGCCCGATCGACCGCGCGGTCCCATCGGTCGCAAGGAAATGATGGAAGGCATGATGGGCGGACCAGGAATGCGGCCGATAGGAATGCGGCCGATGCCCGGCATGGGAGGAATGATGGGGGGCGGGGGCATGGGAGGAATGTCGGGCATGATGATGGGGATGGGCATGCCGCCCGACGACCTACGTCTGCGCGAAAGCGATCCGGAAATGTTCGAGTTGGAGCAAAACGACCGCCGGCTCGATCGCGAGAGTCACGAATTAGCCGAGCAATATCGCAGAACGCCCGAAGGTCCTGCCCGCGAAGAACTTCGCGGCAAACTGCAAGAAGTGGTCGCGCGGCACTTCAAGACGCGGCAGGAGCGGCGCGAACTGGAAGTCAAGCGGCTCGAAGCCCAACTCGAACGCCTGCGCGGCGCCCTCGAACGACGTTCCAAGGACGCCGACGCCATCATCGACCGCCGCATGTCGCAAATGCTCGGCGACGAAGATTTTGGGTTTTGACTTCGACTCGCCGGTTAGTCGCCGTCGAGAGCATGCTCGTTCATTGCGACCGAGCTGTCTTGGACTTCCTGAGGCATTTGCCTCAGGATCTGGTCGCGGAGTTCTCGCACCGAAATCGTAATCATGGCCGATTGGCGGCAGATGCGATCGGCGCGATCGGCGGCTGCTTGAGATTCCCGGACCAGCTTATGGGCTTCTTGCAAGGCGCGAGTTTGAGCAAAGGTCAGCCAGGCAACCAAGCCGAGCATCACGGTCATCGCAATGTTTTGCCAACTCGCGGAAGATTTGCCAAGAATCATCGATTTGACAGGCATGAGGCGACTCCTAGAACGTGAGAGAAATGAGCCTCGCCTCTCGCTCCGAAAAACAATTTATCAAACTCCATAGTTTACATCAACAAACAATTCCCGCTTGGGAACGATCCGACGCAGCTCGAGTCGCTACGCCAGGATTTGCGTGATCACCTGCCCGTAGTCGACTTCGAGCCGCTTGCGGCCCGGAATGTCGAGCCGGTGCGGGTCGAGTCCCAACAGGTGCAAGACGGTGGCGTGGATGTCAGTGACATAATGGGCGTCGCCGGCGACGTGGAACCCCAGTTCATCGGTGGCGCCGTGTATGACGCCCCGCTTGATGCCGGCCCCGGCCAGCCAGACGGTAAAGCCGTGCGGGTGGTGGTCGCGGCCGGTCTTGGCCGCGCCTTGAATCTCCATGCCGGGCGTGCGACCGAACTCGGTGCAGAACACGACCAGCGTGTCGTCCCACATTCCGCGACGCTTCAGGTCCTTGAGCAACGCGGCCACCGGCTGGTCGATTTCGCCGCACAGCTTCGAGTGCCGCTTTTGCAGTTCGGTATGAGAGTCCCAGGCGCCGTACTTCGACAAGTAGACCAGCGAGAACCGCACGCCGCGCTCTGCCAGCCGCCGGGCCGCCAGCAGCCGGCGCCCCGAGGGTTCGGTGGCCGGCGCGCCGATGCCGTACAATCGCAACGTCTCTGCCGTTTCATCGCTGAACCGCAAGGCCTCGGGCGCCGCCATCTGCATGCGAAAGGCGAGCTCGTAGCTGCGTATGCGGGCGGCCAATTGTTCGTCTTCGGGATACTCGATCGCGCTTAAGCGATTCAGCCGGCCGATGGTTTCGAATTCGTTGCGCTGCTCGTCGGCCAGCACGTTCTTGGGCCGCCGGCCATAGGGCAACGGGTTTTCGGGATCGAGCGAAAGGTGGATGCCCGCGTATTGCGGCCCGAGATAATCGCCCGCGAAGTTCTCCCGCACGCGCGGGTCGACAAAGTCGCCCAGCACGGCGAACTGCGGCAGGTTTTCGTTCAGACTCCCCAACCCATAGCTGACCCAGGCGCCGAGCGAAGGTTGCTTGTCGTCGAGGCGGTGGCGACCGTGATGGAACTGCTGTTCGGCCGCGTGGTCGTTGTCGGTAGTGTACATCGAGCGGACGAAGGCGATGTCGTCCACGCACTCGGAAAGGTGTGGCAGCCAATCGGAAACCTCGATGCCCAACTCGCCGCGCTTCTGGTAGCCGACTTGCAGCGGAAAGACGGTCGGGTAGGTCACCCGCTTCATGCCCACGACCGACCGCGAACGCTCTTCGTAATATGGGCTAAGAAACGGATTGGGAAAGGGCGTTTCCTCGTAGGTCTTGCCGGCATACTTGTTAAGCGCCGGCTTCGGGTCGAACGTTTCCAAATGGCTATAGCCGCCCGAGAGAAAAATCCAAATCACGTTCTTGGCCTTCGGCGCAATATGCGGCCGGCCGTTGGGCGGCGCCGCGGCGGCTTCCGCGGCGCGGACGAGCGGGTCGCGGCTGAGCATGGCGCCCAAGGCCAGGCCCGTGGCGCCGAAGCCCACGTCGGCCAGAAACGTACGCCGGGCAATTCGCCCGCAGGGCGGCAGGCTTGGCTTGAACATCGTAATTCTCCCTCGGGCAAAGCTCGGCGGACCGTGATGATTATCGGACCGTGATGAAATCGTGATGGCTATAGAGCACGTGGACCAGGCTCTCTTTGGCCCGCAGCGCGAGATCGGCCGCGGGCCGGCTGGCATCGACGAGATCGGCCGTTCCGCCTCCCGGCGGCGTCGCTCGATAAACTTCCATTTGCCGCCGCAGCAAATTCAGAGCCTCCTGCCGCTCTTCGACGCTCGGCAGCCGCGTGAGCAACTGTTCGAAAGCGGCGTCGACGAAAGCGGCGTCGCGCTGGCTCTCGTCAGCCGAGTGCGCGACAGCCTCCTTCCACAATTGTCGCGCCAAAACCCGGCTGGGCTCGAGCGTCAATTCGGCGTTCACCAGCGCCAGCGCCTGTTGCGGCACGACCGTTTGCCGGCGTCGGTAACACTCCGCCGGGTTGGCGGCATCGAACATCTCCAGCAATTCCTCGCGGGCTTCGCCGTGGTGGCTGATATACAGGCTCCGTCGCCGCGTCGCAGCAGCCTGAGCGTGCTCGATTTCCTGCCCGCCTAAGACGAGATCCAACTGGCCCGCGGCAGACAACACCGAGTCGCGGACCGCTTCCGCCTCGAGCTGCCGCCGCGGAAAATGCCACAGCCAGCGATTTTCGCGGTCCGCTTGCCCGTTCGCCGTGGCCAGCCGGGCGGCGGACGACATGCGGTACGCGCTACTGGTCACGATCAGCCAGTGCAAACGCTTCATCCTCCAGCCGCCGTCCATCAACTCCACGGCCAGCCAGTCGAGCAATTCCGGGTGCGAGGGCAGTTTGCCGTTGCGGCCGAATTCAAACACCGTGGGCACGAGCGGCTGGCCAAAATGCCGCATCCAGAGATGGTTGACGGCCACGCGAGCGGTGAGCGGATTGTTGCGATCGATGATCGCCATGGCCAACGCCGTCCGCCGGCCGGTGCTCTCGGCTGGATAGACGGGCGAGAGCAAGGCGAATTCTTCCGAAGCTTGTCTGGCAGCCTGAGTCGCGGCCGCGACGGCCTGGCGAGCGGCATCAAGCTTCTTTTGGGCCGCTGCCCGCTCCGCGTCCGTGCCCGCCTTGGCCTCGATGGCCGCAAAGCCTTGCAGCGCCGCTTGTTCCTCGGCGGCAGCTTTAGCGTGCGCGGCGGCGCGCTCGGCCTGCGAAGCTTCAGTCGCCAACTGTTTGGCGTCGGCGGCTTGCGTAAAGCGAGCATGGCCGGCGGCGATGCGAGCTTCCAGCGAAGCCCATTCCAGCTTCGCCGCCTGCAAATTCGCCTCGCTCGCCGAGACCGCCAATCGCACGGCGTCGAAACGGTTTTGCGCCAAAGTCAGTTGCCGCTCGGCTTCCGACATCGCGTCGGCGGAAATCCCACGAGAGCCGACCAGCGAAATCGCCGGCGATACGCAATAAGCGGTCGCCAACCAGCCTTGGCGCCCGACGACGTCCTGGTTCGCCGGGCAATCGGGCTCTTCGAAATCGACCCGCAGCACCGGCGATTCGCCGGGATGCGCAAACACGATCTCGTCGAAGGCGACCGCCGTGCCGGGCCGCGCGTCGATAAAGACGCCTTGCTGCGGGCGGCCTCGCGGATTCCAGCCGTGCAGCGCCGCCGAGGCCGAATCGACCAGCACCTGGCCGTCGGACAATCGTTTGACCGTGATCGCCAGTTGGTCGCGTGCCGCGTCGATGATGCCCGTGACCTGAAAGTGATTTTCTCCGGCGGCCAGGTCGTAACGTCCGATCTCAACCACGTCAAACGTGCCGGGCTTGTAGCTCACAATCTTCCCCTGTTCGAAGCCTACGTAGGCGCCGGTGGCGCCGGTCGAAATATCGAGCCCGAGTTGAAAATTGGCGTGGCCGTCGGCCCACAGCTTGATCTGAAATGAAACCGTCGAACCGTCGCGAACCGCGCCGACCGCCGAGACTGGGTTGGCCAACGCGCGGCGACCCTGGCGGGCGTCGAGAAACAGCGATTGCTTGCCCGCCAGCGCTTGTGAAGTTTTCTCGCCGCCAGCCGCAGCCTCATTCGCCGCCAACCGCTCTTTGGCCGCCTGCAATTCTGCTTCCAGCGGCGCCGCCGATGCTGCAAATGCAGCCCGCGCTTCAGCGAGCTTGCGCTCGGCCTCGGCAACCGCCGCCTGACGCTTGGCCCGTTCCTCTGCTTGAATAAACGGCTTCGAACCCGGATACGCCGCCACGGGCGGCAGCGTCACCAGCGAGACCGGCGGTTGCTCGACGCCGAGCACGGCCGGCGCCTTCGGCTCGACCGGCGGGCGGCCTTCGATCTTGTTGCGCTCGTCGCCGCCGGAGTACATGAACGTCTCGGCGTCGAGCTTTTCGTCGAACACGCGGATCATGCCGCCGGGGATCGGCCCGTAGGCTTTCCCGTAGATGTACTTCTGAAACGGCCCAGGGTCGGGCGACCTGGCCACACGATCTTGCCGCAATTCCAAAGGCTCGAAGAACGCCCGGAATTGAAAGTACTCCTGCTGCGAGATCGGGTCGTATTTATGGTCGTGGCAATGGGCGCAGTTCAACGTCAGGCCCAAGAACGCCTTGGCGGTGTGCTCGACGTTGTCCTTCATCCATTGGTTGTAGTTCCACTTGAAGAAATTGCGCACCAGGTATCCGGTGGCCACGATGGCCTCGTCGTCCTCCGGCGCTACTTCATCGGCGGCCAGCATCTCCAGCACCATCCGGTCGTATCCGCGGTCCTCGTTGAGCGACCGCACGATCCAGTCGCGCCAGCGCCAGATCATCGGATAGCTGTTCATCACGTCGGGCACGGTGCGGCGCCCGTACCAATCGGAATAACGCCAGACGTCCATCCAATGCCGGCCCCACCGTTCGCCATGTTGCGGACTGGCCAACAAGCGGTCGACCGCTTGTTCATACGCGTCGGGCGAGTCGTCGGCCAAAAAGCGGTGCAACTCGTCGCGCGTCGGCGGCAAGCCGATCAGATCGAGATACGCACGGCGCAAGAGCGTCGGCCGATCGGCCTCGGGGCTGGGCGTCAAATTGCGCCGCTCGTGCTCCGCTGCAATGAAGGCATCGATCGGATTGCGCACCCACGCCGGATCGACCGTAGCCGGCACAGCAGGCCGAACGGGCCGCCGGAAGGCCCAATGCTCGCGCGGGTCGGCCTCGGGACGATCGTCGCTGGGCGCTGCGGCGCCGGCGGCGATCCATGCGCGGAGCTTGGCAATTTCTTCCGCCGCAAGCGGTCGCCCTTCAGCGGGCATGAGCTTGGCGTCGTCGTGCGAGGCGATCCGCTCGACGAGCAAACTGCCTTCCGGGTCGCCGGGCGAGACAGCCGGGCCGCTGTCGCCTCCTGCGAGCAGGCCCGCCACGCTATCGACGCGCAGCCCGGCCTCTTGCTTCAAGGCGCCGTGGCAGGCATAGCAGCGAGATTTCAGCGTCGTCTTGACGTCGCGAACGTAGTCGGCCGTATCTTCGGCCCACGCGGACCGCGGGCTGCCAACCAACAGCAAGCAGCCCAGAACCGAAATTGCGACGGATTTCAACACCGCGCCTCCTGCGAGCCCGCAAGCAATGGATCGTGGTTTTCCGCCTGCCGCGCATTGTATACGAAGCCGTCCGGATTGCCGAACAATTCTTGCCAGCGCGGGCCCGCAGCCTTCATGGCCCCGGAGATTGAACCGCCGCCAGATGCGGCGATGCTGTTCGATGTGGCCTCGAAAGACGGCCAATGTAAGCAGGAGCGGTCGGCGTCAACTTGACGCCGCATTGCAAGCCGACTTCAACTTTCTGCCGTCGTCGGATCGATCATCGTCCGCACTTCGGAAATCTTGTTGGCCGGAAAGCCGCCTTGCTTGGCGTGTTCTTCGATTAGTTCCTTGTTGGGGGCGATGTAGACGCAATAAATCTTGTCGTCGGTCACGTAGCTTTCGACCCACTGGATCTGCGGGCCGAGCTTGTTGAGCACGGCGCAGGAAGTTTGCGACGCGACGCGCAACTGGTCGGGGGTCAACCGGCCGGCGCCGGGCATCTCGCGTTCGATCACGTACTTGGGCATGGCGGCGTCTCCTTGAAAAAGCTATAATGAAAACATGACCATTGAACAATTCCGCGCCACTTTGCACAAACGACCGTTCCAGCCATTTACGATCCGAATGGCGGACGGCCGCGCGTTCGAGGCGCGCCACCCGGACTTCATTGCACAATCTCCTTCGGGACGAATTGTAAGCGTCTTTCAGCCTGACGATTGTTGCAGCTTGCTCGATTTGCTGCTCATGACGGAACTTGAACTTCTCCCCGCCAGCGGCAACTCCGTCCAGTAAGGCCCGCTCGCTAAGGCTGCCGCTCGGCGCTCAGTTCGTCTTGCCACTCTTTCAAGAGCGTCAGCGCGGCCAGCGGCGTCAGGCCGTTGATGTCGAGTTGCCGGAATTTGTCCAGGAGCGGATGCTCGGCAGGGCCGAACAGCGTGAGCTGCAAATCGCCGTCCCGCCGCGAAACTCGCTTCTTGGCCAGCTTCGACGTGCCGCGCTCGTCGAGGTGGTCCTGTTCGAGCCGCGAGAGGATCTGCTTGGCCCGTTCGAGCACTTCGCGCGGCACGCCGGCCAGTCGGGCGACGTGGATGCCATAGCTCTTGTCGGCGGCGCCTTCGATGATCTTGTGCAGAAACACCACGTCGTCCTGCCACTCGCGCACGGCGACGTTCAGGTTTTTCACCCGCGACAGCGACGAGGCCAGGTCGGTCAGTTCGTGGTAGTGCGTGGCGAACAGCGTGCGGCAGCCGAGGCGGTCGTGCAGATATTCGACCACGGCCCAGGCCAGCGAGACGCCGTCGTAAGTGCTCGTGCCGCGGCCAATCTCGTCCAGAATCACCAGGCTGCGCTCGGTGGCCGTGTTGAGGATTCGGGCGGTTTCGGTCATTTCGACCATGAACGTGCTTTGCCCTCGGGCCAGCTCGTCGCTGGCGCCAACGCGGGCGAAGATGCGGTCGGCCACGCCGATCGTCGCCTCGCGCGCCGGCACGAACGAGCCGATCTGCGCCATGAGCGTGATCAAAGCCGTCTGCCGGATGTAGGTGCTCTTGCCCGCCATGTTCGGCCCGGTGATCAACAGCAAGAGGCCCTCTTCGGGCCCCGCCGAAGTATCGTTGGGCACGAACGAGCCGTCGGCCAGCCGCTGGTCGAGCACCGGATGGCGGCCGTCGACGATCCTCAATTCCGGCGTTTCGACGATCCGCGGCCGGCAGTAGCCGCGGTCGCGGGCTAACTCGGCCAGCGACGCCAGCACGTCGATCTGGGCCAACGCTTGCGCCGTGCCGCGCAGCCGCCGGGCGCCCGCGGCCACGAGATCGCGCAGTTCGAGAATCAACTCGTGCTCCAGGTCCTTGGCCTTTTCGTCGGCCGTGAGCACTTTCTCTTCGTATTCTTTCAACTCGGGCGTGATGTAGCGCTCCGCGTTTTTCACCGTCTGCTTGCGGATGTAATGCTCGGGCGCCTTGTCGCGATGCGCGTGCGTGATCTCCAGGTAATAGCCGAAGACGTTGTTGAAGCCGACCTTGAGGTTGGCAATGCCGGTCCGCTGCGCCTCCTCGGCCTGGTACTTGGCGATCCATTGCTTGCCGCCGGTCGTCAGCTCGCGCAGGGCGTCAAGCTCGGCGCTGAAGCCGGGTCGGATAAAGCCCCCTTCGCGGCTGACGAGCGGGCACTCGTCTTCGAGCGCCGTATCGAGCCGCCCGCGAATGTCGGGGCACAAGTCCAACTCGCTCTCCAGCCGATTGAGCAACTCGCTGGAACGAGCAGTCAGCTTGGCCTTGAGCGCCGGCAGCGTTCGTAGCGTGCGGCCTAAGAAGCTCAGATCGCGAGGGCTGGCCCGGCCGGTCGTCACGCGGGCGAGCAAGCGCTCGACGTCGTACACTCGTTTGAGCTGTTCGCGCAGCTCTTCGGTCAGCCGCATGTCGGCCACAAGTTCGTCGACGGCGTCGAGTCGCTCGTTGATGGCCGGCAAATCGGTGAGCGGGTTGGCCACCCAGTCGCCCAAGAGCCGCGAACCCATCGCAGTCGTCGTACGGTCGAGCACGTCGACGAGCGACCCTTCGCGCCGCCCCTCGCGCAACGTCTTGGTGATTTCCAAGCTTCGCCGCGTCGCTTCGTCGATTTCCAACGTTTGGCCCGCGCGATAGGCGATCAACCGGTCGATATGCCCGAGCGATGTCTTTTGGGTTTCCGTCAAGTATTCGAGCACGGCGCCCGCCGCGCGCACGGCCTGCACGTCGTCGGCTTCGAAGCCGAATCCTTCCAGCGTTTGCGTGCCGAAGTGTTTGGCCAAGGCTTCGCGGGCCGCGTTGTGCGAGAAGACCCAGCCTGGGCGGCGCGTGAGCGCCACGCGCTCGTCGAAACGCACTTCAGGTTGATCGGCCTCTTCGGCCAACAAGCACTCGACCGGCGCGATTCGCGCCAGTTCGTCGGCCAGACGCGCGGGCGGAAACTGCGCGGCGAGAAAGCGGCCGGTCGAGAGATCGACCCAGGCCACGCCGATCTGCGGACCAGAGACCAGCGCGGCGAGAAAGTTGCTCTCGTGTGGATCGAGCAACGCGTCGTCGGTCACGGTGCCGGGCGTGACGACGCGCGTCACCTCGCGGCGCACCAGCCCCTTAGCCTGCCGCGGGTCTTCGACTTGCTCGCATATCGCCGCGCGATGCCCGGCGGCGATCAGCTTGCCCAGATAGCTTTCCAATTGATGGTGCGGAAAGCCGGCCATCGGAATCGGGTTTTCGCCCTTGTCGCGGCTGGTGAGGGCCAGATTGAGCACGCGGGCGACGAGTTTGGCGTCGTCGTGGAACGTCTCGTAAAAATCGCCCATGCGGAACAGCAGCACGGCGTCGGGGCAGGCCGCCTTGGCGTCGAAATACTGCTGCATCATCGGCGTCGCCGCAGGGCGCGCGGCGCCGACGCCGTTTGATGCCGAGGCAGTTGACTTTGCTGCAATTGGGTTCGTACCGGCGGCCATCGGAAGCAAATTCTAGACGTTGAGCTGCGAAAAGCGTGGTCAACCTGACCGCCGCATGCTAGCAAAAGCGAGCCCCTCTCGAAAGGAGAGGCGCGCTGGGGTGGGCGTTCTGAAGAGGGGCTAACTTTTTGAAAGGGGATAGGGGGATGCGGAGGAGATTAGGGGATGAAGACAGGAGGCACTAATAGACTATTCCTTTTCATCCCCCCCGATCTCCTCCGCATCCCCCTATCCCCTTGAAAAATCCCCGCATCACAAGCGGCGCCGATTAGCGCCGCGTCTGCGGGAAGTATTTCGAGCCGCTACTGGATAAACTCCTCGACCTCTTCGCCGGCGTTGACGGTAATCTCGCCGGCGTCTTCCAAACGGCGAACGACGTCGACGATTTGCTGCTGCACTTGTTCGACGGCCGAGAGCCGCACCGGGCCCAGATACTCCATCTCTTCGCGCAGCAGTTCCGAGGCCCGAACCGACATGTTGCCCAGAATCTTCTGCTTGAGCTCCTCGCTGGCGCCTTTGAGGGCCATGGCCAACTGCGAGCTTTCCACGTTCTTGAGCAGGGTTTGCACGTCCTTGTTCGAGAATTTGACGATGTCTTCGAACACGAACATCAGCCGGCGGATTTCTTCGACCAAGTCGGGGTCTTCCTGGGCCAGGTTCTCCAGCAGGCTGCGCTCGGTGGCCCGGTCGGTGACGTTGAGGATTTCCGCCACGCTCTCCACGCCGCCAGCGTTCTCGAACTGCTGGCTCATCACGCTCGACATGCGGTGCTCGAGCCCTTTTTCCACCTCATAAATCACTTCGGGGTTGGTTTGCCCCATCGTGGCGATCCGCCGCACCACGGCCAATTGACGATCGCTGGGCAAGCCGCTGATGATGCTGGCCGCCTGCGACGCCTGCAAGTGCGAGATGATCAAGGCGATCGTCTGCGGATGCTCGTCCATGATGAAGGTCAGCAGGTTCTGGCTGTCGACCTTTTGCAGGAAGCCGAACGGCATGGCCTCGATCTGCTGCCGCACGTTTTCGATCGTCGCCGAGGCGTTTTTGCCCAACGCCTTCTCGACCAGACTCTTGGCCAGATCGAGCCCGCCGGCGCCGGCGCCGATCGAGTCGGGCGAAGCTTCGGCGAAATCCTTGATGGCCGCCTCTTGCTCTTCGGTGCTGATCAACCCCAGCTTGGCGATCTCGATCGAGACCGCCTCCACTTGCTTGGGGCTGAGCCGCGCCATCACCTTGCCGGCGTCGTCCTCCGGCAGGCTCATCAGCAAGATGGCGGCTTTGCGAAGCGGGTTGCTGTTGGACACGATAGGCTGCGCGGCAAAGAGACGGGATTCGTCAAGGCGTATCGGTGGCGCAAGAGCTAGAGCGCCGTCAGTATCGGCGCCGGCGAGGGGGGAACTTGAGGAAAGAGTCGACCTTCCCGGAACGAAAAAGCAGCCAACGGTCGGCGCCGTGACGGGCAGTGCGTTGCCGCAGTCCGCCCGTCCTCGCACGCCGTCCCCTGGCGATCGAGGGCGATGGCCTCGTCCGAGAGGGTGACGCCGGCCCCTTGGTCGAGGGACGCATCACAGCCTTGAATTGCACGCGGGGCGGCCGGCTGATGCGGCAATTGGGGCGGGCTCAATGGCGTAAAGTTATCAAGTTAATTTATTTTAGTTGACATCCCGCGGGCCCAGGTTTATAACTTCCGCGCCTGCGGGTTTTCCGCCAGTCGTGATTTGCACGTTCAATCTTGTTTGCGACTAGCGGACTCCATTGCGCGCTCGATCCTCCGGCAAAACACCGATTGCCATCAGGAGGCAGAAGGAGTGATGAGAGGCGTGCGATTCTCCCACAGGCGAAAGGGTAACGCAGTCGGCTTGGGGGGTTCACGTCACGCAATGCAAATTCTCTTGCAAGCGGTCGATTGCCGGCCTCGCAACAGGCCGGCGCTTTACGGTTGTTAGCCGCAAACCAAGCCCAGGCGAGGCGTTTTCATCACCGATTGGCGGGTTTTCATAGCCGTTTTTCTGGTAAGCACACCATCTCCGGAGTCGGTTTCATGTTTTCTAAACGTTTCAGCATTTCGCCATGCTCGAATTTCGGGCCGAGTTCGCCGGCGCGCCGTGGGTTTACGCTGGTCGAATTGTTGGTCGTGATCGCGATTATCGGCATCTTGGTCGCACTGCTGCTGCCTGCCGTTCAGGCGGCGCGCGAGGCCGCCCGCCGCGCGCAGTGTACGAACAATTTGAAGCAACTCGGCATCGCGATGCACAATTACCACGACATTTACAAGACGCTTCCCGTCGGCGCTTACTCCTGCTGTTGGGGCACTTGGAAAGTGGCGGTGCTGCCGTATATCGAGCAACTCAATTTGCGCCAGCAATACGTGGACTACAACAAATACGGTTTTCCGGTCGATAACGCCCGCTACAGCAGTCCGCTCAATCGGTTTGCGGTGACGCAGAGAGTCCCGGGTTTCCAGTGTCCCAGCGACACCCCTAACCCGAACACCTTCATTGCCGGCATCACTTCAGACAATTATGCAGTGAACTACGGAAACACCGGGCTGGGACAGCAGACCAATTTGAACGGGGTGAAATTCGGCGGCTCGCCATTCAGAGACTACGGTTCCAAAACCGTGCCGGCGGTCGCCCACGGTTTTCAGGATATCAGGGATGGCTTGAGCAACACCATGCTGGTCGCCGAAGTGTTGCAAGGAATCGGCCGCGACCTGCGCGGCTTTTCTTGGTGGGGAGACGCTTCGGGGTTCGAAGCCTACCTGACGCCAAACAGTTTCTTGCCCGACGTGATCTATACGCCTTATTACTGCAACAACCAGCCGGAGCAGGACCTGCCCTGCACGGGGATTCCCACTGCCACGCAGCCTTCGATGTACGCTTCGCGCAGCCGGCATGCGGGAGGCGTGCAAATGGCGACGTGCGACGGCTCGACTCATTTCGTCACCGATGCGATCAATTACATGATCTGGCAATACGCGGCGACGAGCCAGGGAGCGGAAATGGCCTCGCCGGAGTGGTAGGCGAGGCGTTTCCTGGCGTTTCCGATGTTCGCCTGAATTTCCGAGGTATTTTCATGATGCGATTGCTGTTGTGCGTGGCCGGGATTTGCGCGTTGGTCGCGGTCGGGTGCGCCAAAACGGGCGCCTCCGGGCGACAGCCGGTTTCCGGAAAGGTGACTTTGAAAGGTGCGCCACTGGACAACGGCTCCATCCAATTCATGCCCTCCGATGCAAGAGGCCAATTCGGCGGGGGCGCAGTCATTACCAATGGCGAATACTCCATTCCACAATCGAAAGGCATGCCGATCGGCAAGTACAAGGTGGTGATTTCCGCGGGAGATGCAAGCCAAGTCCCACCGCTCGCAGAGGGGGAAATGCCCGGCGAGTCCGGTCCGCCGCTGGAAGAACGAATTCCCCCGGAGTTCAACGTCAACAGCGAACAGTTCGTCGACGTTACCGCCGACAAAGAAAACGTGTTCAATTTCGACATCCCCTAGCGATCGCTCCCTCAGGCCCTAGCGATCGCTCCCTCAGGCACATTTTGAGGCGTGCAAACGGCCAGGGCGCCGTAGCCGTAAACGCCGGACAGCGTTCCGCTACTCTCCGGTCAACTCGCACACGCCCATCTGCCCTTCGCACTCGTCGACGGTAATCCGCAAGCGGCCGGGCCGCACGCCGGTCTTCGCCTCCAAATCGTCCAGCAGCCGCCGGCCGATGTAGCGGGCCAACAACTCGGTCGTCGTGTTCGGCACCGGCAACAGAATGCAGTCGCAACGGGGAAAGACCCAGCGGCGGTCTTCGAACACGGCCTCGACGCTTGCGTCGTCGGCCGTCACGCAAATTTGCGGGTGACTGGCCGGCAGCAGCATGTGGTGGTCGAGTTCCAAGACGATCGCCTGCAACGCGTCGCGCAGAGCAATGAAATCGACCACGTAGTGGTTCTCGTCGAGCGGCCCGAAGACTTCGGCCGTGACGCGATAGTTGTGTCCGTGCAGCCGCTCGCAGACGCCGCCATTGAAGGTGATGAAATGCGCGGCGCTGAAGACCAGATAGTCTTTGGTGACGCGGACCCAGTACGATTCAGCCATGACTAGTAAAACCTCAGCGGCAATTCAATCATGCCGTCGCGCAACGCGGCGAACAAACCGGCGGCAATCAGGTCGGCCGACGTGCCGGGATTACGGCGATGCCCGTCGGCGCGCAACCAGAAATCGAAGTCGACGATGGCGCGATAATAGTCCTCGTCGCCCGGGACGCCTGCGGCCAGCGTTTTGCCGGCGCGGGCCGCGGCCTGCCGGGCGACGTCGAGTCCGCATTTGCGAGCGATCAGGCTGTCGGGGAACTCGTGCACGAGTTGCAATTGAGCGCGAACGATCGCGTCGGCCAGCGACCAGCCCGCCGCCAATCCCTCGTACAGCCGCGGCGTGACGAACTGGAGAACTTCCTCGAAGCCGTTGACGTATTGCCGGGCAACCAGGTCGCGATCGGCGGCCAAGCGCATGGCGTGCAGCAAATCGCCGGGCGCTTCGCCGGCGACATCGGCCTGGTCGACCTGCCCCAAGCCGCCCGGCGCCGCCAGACGGATCGCGGCATAAACGTGTTGCGAATCCTCGGTCGAGAGCCCGGCGAGCACGCGCTCGACGCCGGCGGCGAGCGGCTCGCGGCGGGGAACTTGAGCCAAAGGCGCCAAGAGCAGGATCGTTCCCAAACTGGTGTTGCCGTCGACGGCGGACCGCATCGCTTGAACGGCCGTCAGCACGGTTTGTCCCAGGCTTGCTCCGGCCGCGGTCGCGTCAAAGGCCGGCCCCATCGCGACGGCGGCGGCGGCGAAATCGAGATAGGTCAAATCGTCGAAGTCGGCGCCGCGATGCACGTTACCCGGCTTGGGCGCGGTGACCTCCAGCAAGCAAGCCAAGGTTGCGCATTGGCCGATCGACAGCAAATGCTCAGACATCGAGGGCCTGCCCTCGCAACTGGGCGAGCGGATGCGCAGCGAGAAACGTTTCGATCCTCGGCACGATTCGTTCGTAGGCGTCTTCGATCACATAATGCCCCGCGTCGGCGATCCGCTCGACCTCCGCGTCGGGGAAGAATTCGAGGAAGCGATCGAGAAACTTGGGCGTAAAGCACCAATCGCGCATGCCCCAAATGAAGAGCATCGGCCGGTCGCGGAGCGACGCGAGTTTCTGTTCGATTTCCAGCAGCGTCTGGTAGCTGGGATGCTCGGCCGACAGCGGAATATCGAGCACGAAGCGGTGGGTTGCGATGCGGTTCGCCCAGCCATCGTAGGGCGCCAGCAGGCCGGCCTTCACGTCGGCGGTCATTCGCTCGCGTTTCTCGACGGCCATCCAAGTCGCCGCCCGGGCGAAGCCGTTCAAGCCTTGCACCGCCAGCCGCCCCAAGAGCGGCGCGCGGCAGATGCGAATTCTCCAAGGCATCTCGTGCGAGCGGAAGGCCGCGGTGTTGAACAGCACGAAGCGGCTGAAACGCTCGGGTTCGGCGACCGCGGCGCCCAGGCCGATCGCCCCGCCCCAGTCGTGCGCCAAGAGCGTGATCTGCTCCAGCCCCAAATCGGCGATCAACTGCCGCAAATTGTCGACGTGCCGCGCCAACCGATATTCGTAGCGCTGCGGCTTGTCCGACAGTCCGCAGCCGATATGGTCCGGCGCGATCAAGCGATATCTTCCTCGCAGCGCCTTGACGATTTCTCGCCAATAAAACGACCAAGTCGGATTGCCGTGGACCAGCAGCAGCGGCTCTCCCTGGCCTTCGTCGAGATAGTGATACCGCAGTCCAGCGACGCGGATTTCTCGCGATTCGAAGGGATACAGCGTTCGCCAGGATTCTGAGGCAGGCATCAAACGGAGGCCGGCGCAGGCCGGGTGATCGGAAGAGTCGTTGTTTTCGCGCGCTGAATTCTCGGGTATTTCGCAGCCCGTTCGGGATTTAAGATTATAGTGGCGTGCGGCGGCCGAGATAAGGCTGCTGGCGTCGGCGACCGGATCTTGGTAAGTCTGTAGGTTTGGCCGCCCGAATACCGATTTCGCCTTTTTTTGAGTGACGATGGCGCCCGAACAAGTCTTCCTGGCCGAGCATTTCATCAACCGCGAGCTGAGCTGGCTGGAGTTCAACGCCCGCGTGCTGGAAGAAGCGGTCGATGCCACGAACCCGCTGTTCGAGCGGGTGAAGTTCCTGTCGATCTTCAGCTCGAACCTGGACGAGTTCTTCATGGTCCGGGTGGCTGGGCTGCGCGAGCAGGGCTTCGGCGACGGCGCCCCCGAGGACTACTCGCCCGACGGCCTGCGGCCGATCGTGCAATTGCAAAAAATCGCCGCCCGCACGCAGGAACTGGTCGCCGCCCTGTACCGCTGCTGGAACGAATCGGTCGTGCCGCAGTTGGCAGAACAGAAGATTCGGCTGGTCAAGCACGACCAGTTGAATGCCGACCAACGGGCGGTGCTCGACAAGTTCTTCCTGGAACGCGCGTTTCCGATTCTGACGCCGATGGCGGTCGATCCGGCGCATCCCAGCCCGCGATATCACAATCGCGGCTTGTATCTGGCGGCGATGCTCGAGCGCGAAAGCGGCTTGGGGCCGAAGCACCTGTTCGCCGTGGTGCAACTGCCGCAGGTTTTGCCGCGGCTGGTGCCGCTGGGCGGCGGGGACGAATTGCAGTTCATTCTGCTGGAAGACGCGGTTTCGGCCCGGCTGCCCGAATTGTTCGGCGGGTTCGAGGTGCTGTCGAGCACGACGTTTCGCATCACGCGCGACAGCGATATCGAGCTGCTGGAGCAGGAATCGGACGACATGCTGCGGCTGATCGAGGACCGGCTGAAGGCCCGCCAGCGAGGCCAGGCCGTGCGGTTGGAGGTCGCCGCCTCGGGCAACGAAGACCTGGTGCGAATGATCGTCGAGGCCGAAGAGATACACGAAGCCGAGGAGGGCTCGTCCGAGTCGTATAGCGAAGTTTACCGCATCCCCGGCCCGTTGGATTTGACCGGCATGATGGACCTGCTCCGCGTGCCGGGCCGCGAACACCTGCGCGACGCGCCGTTCACCCCGCGGCTGCCCCGCGGCAGACGGCTGCGCGGCGGCGAAGATCCGTTCTCCAGCATCCGCCGAGGCGACATTCTGCTGCACCATCCGTTCGATTCCTTCGAGCCGGTGGTCGACTTCGTCAGTCGAGCCGCGAAGGACCCGAACGTGCTGGCCATCAAACAGACGCTCTACCGCACCAGCGGCGATTCGCCCGTCACGCGGGCTTTGATGCAGGCGGCCGAAAACGGCAAGCACGTGACCGCACTCGTCGAATTGAAAGCCCGTTTCGACGAAGAGGCCAACGTCAGTTGGGCCCGCCAACTCGAACGCTCGGGCGTACACGTGGTGTTCGGCTTTCTCGATCTCAAAACGCACTGCAAGCTCTCGCTGGTCGTGAGACAAGAGGGCGGCGTGGTCCGCCGCTACGTTCACTTGTCGACGGGCAATTACAACCCGACGACGGCCCTGATCTACACCGATTTGGGTTTGTTCACGGCCGATGAGAACATCGCCGCCGATGCATCGGCCTTGTTCAATCTTTTAACCGGGTATTCTCAGGGCCACCGCTGGCGGAAGTTGGTCGTCGCCCCGGCCGATCTGCACCGCCGCACGATCGAATTGATCGAGGAGCAGACCGAGCGGGCTCGCCAAGGGCGGCCTTCGCGAATTTTCGCCAAGCTGAATTCGCTCGTCGATTACCGCGTGATCGAGGCCCTTTATCGGGCTAGCCAGGCCGGCGTGCCGATCGACCTGGTGTTGCGCGGCATCTGCTGCCTGCGTCCGGGCATGCCGGGCATTTCGGAGAACATCCGCGTGCGCAGCATCGTCGACCGCTTTTTGGAACATAGCCGCGTGTTCGTCTTCAGCCCGGACGACGAGGCCCAGGTCTATCTGGCCAGCTCCGATTGGATGCCGCGCAACTTCTATCGCCGCGTCGAAGTCATGTTCCCGATCGAGGCGCCCGAGTTGAAGCAGCGAATTCTGAAGGAGATCGTGCCCGCCTACTTGCGCGACAACGTGAAAGCCCGTATTCTGAGGCCCGACGGCAGTCACGAGCGCGTGCAGCCGGGCGAAGGCGAGCCGCGTTATCGCTGCCAGGAAGAGTTGTTGACGATTCGCCCCGACTTGTCGGTCGGCGACGCCGACCTCGCCCGCGACGGCGCCGCAGTCAGCGAAACCGTCGTCGCACATTCGTAGGTGACAGGGAACAACCTCCGACTTCCATGAACCTTTCCTTCGATCCTCTTGTCGCCGTCACGGTCTTAGCCGATCGCGACCGCCGCATGGCGCGCCTGATCGAGCGAGCGGGGCCTTTTACCCTGCGGCCGGAAAAAATGCAGAGCCCCTTCCAGGCGTTGCTGCGGGCGATCGTTTACCAACAGCTTTCGGGCAAGGCCGCCGCCACGATCTTCGCGCGCGTCAAGGCGCTGTATCCCGGCCGGCACAGCTTGCAGCCGGCGGCGATTCTCGCCACGGACGACGACGCCCTGCGGCGGGCAGGCATGTCGCGGGCCAAAGTGGCCAGCGTGAAGGACCTGGCGGCTAAAACGCTGGCCCGCGTCGTACCGCCGATGGCCAAATTGCGGCAGATGGACGACGCCGAGATCGTCGCACGGCTGGTCAGCGTGCGAGGCATCGGCCCTTGGACGGTCGAGATGCTGTTGATGTTTCGCCTGGGCCGCCCCGACGTATTGCCGGTCAGCGATTTGGGCGTTCGCCGCGGCTTCATGCTGACTTATAAAACGCCCGAGATGCCCGCCGCCAAACGACTGACCGAGCACGCCGAACGCTGGCGGCCGTATCGCTCGGTGGCAAGTTGGTATCTATGGAGGGCCGTCGACTTGCACCAGCGCAGCGAAAAAGCCAAGTTGCGCAATCCCCTCAATTCCTAAAGCAAGTCGTGAGACGCTTGCGCGGCGAGGCGCCGGACGCGGTAATCCGAATTTCACAAACCATTTGCCGACAACACATTTACTTGCCAAGGTCTGGAATCTGGGTTGACCGCGGCGGCCGAATGCATAAAAATGCCGTGATGTAAGTTCGATGCCGCATCGCTCGGACAATCGAGCGGCGGCTTGCGAAAAATACCCGCCAAATGCAGTGGTCGACTTGCCGGGGAGGCGGAATTCGACGAGCGAATCGCGTCACGCCCCGTGACGTCGCAGCTTCGTCGTTCTCCCCGCATAGGTCGAACATTCCCGCCAATTTTGTCCACAAAAAGCGAGGCTCGCCGATGGGCGCCGTTCAAACGCCGCACAGCGATAGGCCGATTCGCCCCGAGGCGAAGCCTGTGGCTTCCCAATCCAGCAAACCGTGCGATGCCGCGCGATGCCGTTGGGGTTGGCGAGTGGGGCTGGCGGCGTTGTTCGTCATTGCGGCGACGTTTTCGGCCGTGGTTTGGCGAGGCTGGGGCAACGCCAACGAAGTCCCCGCCGAAATCGTGCGCGTGCGGCGGGGCAACGTGCTCAAGACCCTGCTGGTCGAAGGCAGCGTCGAAAGTGCGCGAAACGTCGAATTGAAGTGCCATATCAAGGGCGGCAGCACGCTGTTATGGGTGATTCCCGACGGCACGCACGTCAAACAGGGCGACGAGTTGGCTCGGCTCGATTCGTCGCTGATCGACGAGGAAGTCAGCGCGCAGACGATTCTCGTCGAACAAGCGCGAGCGGCTAAAATCGCGGCCGAACGCAACGTCTCGGCGACGGAAATCAGCGTGCAGGAATATCGCGAGGGGCTCTACGAGCAAACCCGGCAACAATTGGAATTGGCCGTTTTGCTGGCCGAACACAACCTGAGCCAGGCCGAGCACAAGCTGGTGCAATCCCGCCGCTTGTTCCGTCGCGGATTCATCAACAAGATTCAACTGAGCGCGGAGATCGACGGGGTCGAGCGCGCCAGGCTGGAGTTGGGCGTTGCCCGCCGCGGCGTCCAGGTGTTGGACGAATTCACCAAGCCCAAGATGATACAGGAATTGGAAAGCCTGTACGACGCCGCGAAAGCGACCCTCAAGGCGGCGCAGTCCGCCTTCGCCCTGGAGTCTTCGCGATTGGAACGATTGCAAGCACAGCAAGCCCTCTGCGTGCTGCGGGCTCCTCAGGACGGCCTGGTGATTCATGCCAACGACCCCCGCGACAGTTCCACCATTGGCCCGCAAATCCAAGAGGGAGCGAAAATCCGCGACCGGCAGACGATCCTTCGCCTGCCGAATCTCGAGGAGATGCAAGTCAAGGCTTTGGTGCACGAATCGCAACTGTTTCAAATGCACTCGGGCCTCAAAGCTCGCGTCCGGGTGCAAGACCACGAATTCAACGGCACTGTCGAGACGCTGGCCAACCAGCCCGAACGCATGAAACATTCGCAATCGCACATCAAATACTTCGCCGCGATCGTGCGGATCGACGAATCCGCCAGTCATCTGCGTCCCGGCCAGACGGCCGAGACCGAAATCCTGTTGGCCCGCCGCAACGACGTGCTGACGGTTCCCGTCACGGCCGTCGTCCAGCAAGGCAACGATGTATTCGCCTGGGTGCAGACCGGCCAATCGCCCGAGCGCCGTCCGGTATCGCTGGGCGCCGTCAACGACAAACTTGCGGAAATCTCCGCCGGCTTGGACGAAGGCGACGCTTTGATCTCCAACCCTCGCGCGCAATTGGCCGACTTGTTCTATTCCGGCGATCACGGCGCTCGCTTCGACGTCGTGCAGCGTTTTGGCCTGCCGACGAACGACGAACTGCACGGGCGCTCTGCCGCCCCGTCCACCGTCAAAGTTCAGCCGCAGACCGCCTCCGGCGGCGGTTGAAGGCGATGGCCCCAAGGCGCAAGCCGACGCCCGCATGCTTCAATCGAGCGCCTTGTCGCCCAGCGGCGTATTCTGCAAATAAAGCTGATTGTTCGGACTCGGCGCGCCGGCCCAACTGCCGCCGGCCGGTTGCACCCCTTGCCCGTTGGGAGACATCAGCAGGCAATACGTGCCGTAATCGAGTTCGGAGCGTAGAAAGCTCGTGTGCCCGTCGCAAAAGACGGCCATCACGCCGCCCGGGTGATTGCTGGAAGGCCGCGCGTTGTTGTCATAGGCCGGGTTCGCCGCGTTCGTCAAATCTCGCGGGCCGTTGATCGTGCCGTAAGGATAGTTTTGCGGCTCAAACGGGGGCGTTGCGCTATTCGTGGCATACGTCCAGACGAAGCCGTGAAACGCCTCGTACACGTTGTTGACGCCGCCGCTGAAGCTCGCGTAGCTCGGTGCATCGAGATTTTCGGAAAACAGCAGCGTATTCGACGTGCCGTCGTGACTGCTGATGAAGTCTTGCGACATGTCCACGATCGGATTCAGCGGGCTGGCCGAAGCCTGATTCAGCGAGTCGAACTGAAAGCGATCGAAGAACACGCCGTTGTCGCGGTAATCGACTGGCAAACCGCTGTTGTTGGCTACGTCGGGCATGCCCGCGTTCGCCACGTAAGCACATGGCGGCGGAAAACTCTCTGCGGGCGGATTGCTGGGGCAGATCGCCGTCGTGAGGTAGCCGGCTTGGACCGGATCGGCGGCCAACATGTAGCCGCTGATCGGCGTCGAGAAGCCATTCGCCGGACCGATAAAAAGTCCGCGCCGCCAGTTGCGGTAAAGGTCGGACCTTTCGATCTCGGGCAGCAGCGATACCAGCCAGTGAACCGGGTATTGATTCTGCGCGTTGAGCACGCCGGCCGGCACGCTGGCGCCGGGTTCGGGCACGATCACCAGCGGCTCCTTGTACCCTGGATAGTATCCCGCCCCGACCGTTATTCGATTTTGTACCGCGAGCCCGAGTTGCTTGAGATTATTGTTGCACGTGTTCCGGCGGCCCGCTTCGCGAGCCGCCTGCACGGCCGGCAACAGCAAGGCCATCAACATGCCGATGATGCTGATGACGACCAACAACTCCACCAGCGTAAAGCCCGGCCGCGCTCTGCAAGCCTGATTGTTCCGACGCATCGTCAGTCTCCTTGGCGCCTTGAGAAAAGAGAACAAATCGCTTCCGCCGCGATTGCCCGTGCGGTTGAACGACAGCGACTGCCTGGAATTGAGCGAGTTCCCGGTAAAGCAACTGGCGCGCCCAAGACCAACGATGCCAAGCAGCAAGCGAGTTTTCCGAGCGCGACTGGCCCCGCGTTCGCAGGCGATTGTCAAGCGTGGCCAATGCGAGTGCCAAAATGAGACGGCGAGTCTCGTTTCGAGAATGGCCAGCAGCCGCCGTGACGATTCAGCCACGCTAGTGCCTCTTCATGCCTGAATTGATAGGTGAGGGTGGCTGGCGGCAGAGCGAAGCGATGCCCCAGGGAACTGGGGCTTCGCCTAGGCTCAGCCGCCAGCCACCCGACTGTCAAAATGGCTTTGAAGAGGCGCTAGCCCGGATTATTCATCAGCCCACACTAACCCGAAGCGCAAGCGAGGTGGAGCAACGCACTTACCTCGCTGGCGCTTCGGGTTGGTATCGAGCGCTTTGTCAAGTAATAGCCGGGCTGTGAATAATCCACGCTAGGGGACGGCGGAGCCGCACGCGCTTGGCGGCGAATCTGCGTGCGGCTGCGCGGCGCCCTACAGGTCGAGCGCGACCAGAAACCCCTGCATCACGGCGGCGATCCGCACGGCGTCGTGAACGTGATCTTCGCCGAGCCCGCCTTTGAGGACGGCGGCCTCGTGCGACTGAGTGCAAGACTGGCAGCCGGCCAACGCCGCGCAGGCCAGCGAGAACAATTCGAAGTCGGCCCGCGGCGTCTTCGGCTTGGCCATCCACTGCATCCGCAGCATGGCCTTCTTGGCTTCATAGTCGGGCTTGCCGACCATGTGGCGAAAGCGGTAATAGACGGTGTTCATGCCCATCAGCGAGGCGGCGGCCTGGGCGTCTTCGATCACCTCGGGGCCAACGCCGTTTTCCTCGGCGTCGGCCAGCACGGCGTCGCGGAGCCGCGCGTCGCGCAGAAAGTAGGCCGCCGCCAGCGCGACGCCCCAGGTCTGCGCCGACGACAATACGTCGCCGCTCAGCACGGCGACGATGTTCAGTTTTGCGTCCCTGGCCGGTTCGCCGAGCGTCTGCCGCAAAGCTTCCAGCCGGGTGAGTTTGGGCTCGGACATGCTAACGTTTCAAATGATCTTTAGCGTAGGTCAGGCTTTCCAGCCTGACTTCGATCGAGTCGGAAAGTCAGGCTAGAAAGCCTGACCTACGCGCGATCGCCTCAGACCTTGAGGAACTGGTCGCCCGGCTTCCAGTTGCACGGGCAAAGCTCGTCGGACTGCAAGGCGTCGATCGTGCGAAGCGTTTCCGGAACGCTGCGGCCGACGCTCAGCGCGTTGGCGCTCGACCACTGGATCACGCCGGTGGGATCGACGACGAACGTGGCCCGCAGGCAGACGTTCGCCTCCGGATCGATGATGCCCAAATCCACGGCCAGCTTCTGGGCCGCGATCAGCGGGTAGGGCAGGCTTTTCAGGTCGGCGTGGTTCTGACGCCAGGCCAGGTGGCAATACTCGTTGTCGGTGCTGCCGCCGATCAACAGCGCATCGCGGTCTTTGAACTCGCCGACCTTCTTGCCGAATTCGACCAATTCGGTCGGGCAGATGAACGTAAAGTCCTTGGGATAAAAGATATACACGGCCCACTTGCCGGCGTGGTACGCGTTGGTGATTTCCTTGAGGTCTTCCTTGGCGTTGCCGAAGCAAGCCATCGTCTTGTATTCCGGGAATTTCTGTCCGACGGTGAGCATCTGTTATATCTCCCTGGC
>DATKRK010000328.1:0-13437 GCA_035532215.1 Pirellulales bacterium
CGTCGGCGATTGACGGCCTGGAAGGCCGCCCCACGATGCGTCGACTTATCGCCCGCACGGCACTCAATTCCGTCCGCTCCTAACCCCTAGTATGCACGCATTTTAACGGTTATCTACGGCCGACGGAAATGAGTTGCAGACCGGGCAATCTCTGCTACGATGAGATTCATGTTAGTCTGAACCTTTCGGTTGCTGCCGCTTGGCGGCGCCGAGGAATGAATCTACGCGAGTTCGTGACTGGATTTCGTGAGCAGGCAGCAAGACCCAGCCCCCTTCGGGAGCACGCTCAACATGCATTTACTCCTCATCCTCTTGCAGCAATTGCTCGGAATGCTTCCGAATTCCAAGCAGGCTCCGCAAGGTGAGGTCGTGCGTAAGCGGCAGCCGAACGATACCCGTTCGGAGCCAGACGCCTTCGCGCGTTTGGGGCTCTCGCAAGACGGCTGGATGACAACTCTTCCGGGACGCGTTTGCGCCGAGGAAATCCCGTCGAACCCGATCGCGGTTCGGCGGCGAGAGCATCGGGCGGCGCTGTTTTCGCCGCTTTCCGTCAGCGCCGCTGTCAACGGCGCGCGAACCAGGGAAGCAGCGGGGTTCGGTCGCGTCGGCATGGGGCCGGCGCTTTCGAGCGAAGACCAGCCGGCAGAGAGGTCCTAGTTTGCGAGACGATTGAGACGTCGATCGGTTTGCCGGTCGCCGTTTCTGCCCGTATCCCAATCCATTCTCGCTGATTCGCAGCCGAGCCTTCTGCCGGCTGAAACTTCCTTGGCGCGCCCGCTGGCGCGCTTCCGGGCCGGGTTCGGCTATTGTCGCCGCTCACGATCAACGACCGGGGGCAAGCCAAGCCCGACGCAGATGCTTGGCCGGCCTCTCCGGCGTGCCGAATAGGGGAGCCAATGGAAACAACGGGCATCGTAATCCTGACAGCGCTGATTGCCAGCGCTTTGACTTTTGCCGCCGTCAAGCTGCTCGATCATCTACACCTTCGCGACGCCAACAAGAAGGCCCGCGAAACGATCGATCAGGCCGAACGCGAAATCGACAATCGACGCCGCGAAGCCGAACTGGAAATCAAAGAGCTGGCCATCCAGCAGCGAGCCGAGGGCGAAAAAGAGCTGAGCGTCATTCGCCAGGAGTTGCACGAGCGCGAACGTCTGCTCGACAAGCGGCAAGACGCCCTGGAGCAGCAGAACGAGCAGCTCCGCAAGCAGGAGAAAATGGTCGAAGGCAACCAGCGCAAGCTGGCCGAGCGGATCGAAGAGACCAATCGCCGCCAGGAAGAGTTGGGCAAGGTGCTCGAGATGCAGCGTCAGGCCCTGCACCAGGTGAGCGGCCTGAGCCAGGAAGAGGCCAAGCGGCAGTTGCTCGAACGGCTCGACGCAGAGTTGCAGCACGAGGCCGGCGCCGTCATCATCAAGCACGAAAAACGCCTCGCCGAAACGTGCGAAGAAAAATCTCGCGAAGTGCTGATCACCGCGCTGCAACGCTACGCCGCCAGCCATACGGCCGAAACGACGACCAGCACCGTCGACATTCCCAACGACGACATGAAGGGGCGGATCATCGGCCGCGAAGGCCGCAACATTCGGGCTTTCGAAAAGGCGACCGGCGTCGACGTGATCATCGACGACACGCCCGGCGTGGTGATCGTCAGCGGTTTCGACATGGTGCGCCGCGAGGTGGCCCGCATCTCGCTGGCCAAGCTGATCGCCGACGGGCGGATTCACCCCTCGCGCATTGAAGAGATCGTCACCGAAACGCAGGCCGAACTGGAGCAGCATCTGCAAAAGCTCGGCGCCGAAGCGGCCCAGGAGGCCGACGTGCCGGGCTTGCACGAGCGGATCATCCACTTGCTCGGCCGGCTGCGGTTCCGCACCAGCTACAGCCAGAACGTGCTGCGGCACTCGATCGAAGTCGCCTTCTTGACCGGCATGATGGCCGAGGAAATCGGGCTCGACGCCAAGCTGGCCCGCCGCTGCGGCTTGCTGCACGACATCGGCAAAGCGGCCGATCACGAGGCCGAAGGCGGGCATCCCAAAATCGGCGCCGATTTGCTGCGCCGCTACGGCGAGCGGGCGGAAGTGGTTCACGCGGCGCTCGGGCACCACGACGACCTGCGAATCGAGAATCCTTACACCGTGCTGGTCGCAGCGGCCGACGCCTGCAGCGCTTCGCGGCCTGGCGCTCGCCGCGAGACGCTGGAACGCTACGTCAAGCGGATGGAAGAACTGGAAACGATCGCTGGCGGCTTTCCGGGCGTGGAGCAGGCGTTCGCCATCCAAGCCGGGCGAGAGTTGCGGGTGCTGGTCAGCGCCAAGGATACGTCCGACGCCACTGCGGCCAAGATTTGCTACGACATTGCCAAGGCTTTCGAGGAGCGGTTGACATATCCGGGCGAAATCAAGGTCACGGTGCTGCGCGAGGCGCGATTCACCGAGGTCGCCAAATAAGGGACGGACGAAAAAATAACTTCGTCCCAGAAATCCCTCTCCCTCCAGGAGAGGTTAGGTGAGGGCCAACAGAATTGCCGAAGTTATTTTTCGTCCGGTTCCTAATCGAGGGGAGGGCTCCGTGAGGATGCTCTTGATCGGCGACGTGGTGGGCAAACCGGGGCGGCAGATCATCTGCCACGCACTGCGCGGCTTGATCGAGCGCGAGCGGCTCGATTTCGTCGTGGCCAACGCCGAGAACGCCGCCGGCGGATCGGGACTGACGCCCGAGATCTATCGCGAACTGCTGGCGGCTGGCGTCGACGCGATCACGCTGGGCGACCATATCTATCGCCGCCGCGAGATCAACCCGGTGCTCGAAACGGCGGCGAACATCGTCAAGCCGGCCAATTTTCCGCCCGAGGCGCCCGGCCGCGACCACATGATCGTCACGGCCCGCAATGGCGAGCGCGTGGCGGTTGTCAGCCTGCTCGGCCGGGTGTTCATGCGGCCGGTCGATTGTCCCTGGGCGGCCATCGATCGCGTACTGCCGCAATTGCCCAGCGACGTCAAGCAGATCCTGGTCGACTTCCACGCCGAAGCCACCAGCGACAAGCAACTGATGGGCCGCCATTTGGACGGGCGAGTGACCGCTGTGCTCGGCACGCACACCCACGTGCCGACGGCCGACGAAGAGATTCTGCCCGGCGGCACGGCCTTTCAGTGCGACGTCGGCATGACCGGCCCTTACGAGAGCATCCTCGGGCGCCGCATCGATCGCGTGATGGAAACCACGCGGACCTTCAACCCCACGCACTTCGAAGTGGCCACGGGCGACGTGCGGCTCTGCGGCTCGATCGTCGAGAGCGATGCGGCCGGCCGGGCCACGTCGATTTGTCGCGTGCGAGTCACTTCGGCCGAGGCCGAGCAACTGGCGCAATTCGGGCGTGCGGCGGCGCACCCGTCGGCTCATTAGTTCGACGCTTCCGAATCAGGCGCGTGCCATGGAGGGACGGGCGCCCTCGCCCGTCAGCGTTCTCCGAATACGGAGGGACGGGCGCCCTCGCCCGTCAGCGTTCTCCGAATATGGAGGGATGGGCGCCCTCGCCCGTTTGGCTTCGCGGCGTGTCTCCACGGGCGGGGGCGCCCGTGCCTCCCTGGAAGCTGTCGGGCGGCATCCTTTCAATCTAGCCGCGAACGCTCCCGTCGGCGTCGAATTGCACCGCCCGGCGAACTTTGAAAGGACGCGGCGGAGCGAATGCGCGGGCAACGCTCAGCATGGCGCCGGCCAGGTTCTGTTCGACCGCCGCCCGCAGGCCGATGTACGAGGTCGTCAACCGGGGGTTGATCTCGATCACGACGTCGTCCGCGCCGTCCGCCGATTCGCCCAGCACCAGATCGATGCCCAGATAGCCGAAAGCGCCAGGCAAAACGCTCACGGCCCGATCGGCGACAATCGCCGCGCGCAATGCCAATTCGGGCGAAAGGGGCAAATTTCCGCCGAGATAGCGAAAGCGGCCGTCGTCGCTTATCCGCTGCCGGCACGCAGGCAGCGCGAGCCTCAATCCGCCGGGTCCGCAAAGAAACGCGACGCTCGTCGGCAGGCCCGGGCAAAAGCGTTCCAGCCGGCCGGGGCTGTCATCTGGCGCCAGCAGCGGAGCGTCCGAGTTGGATACATACACGACGCCATGCGAACCGGCGCCGTCGCGCGGTTTCCAAACCGCCGGGTAGCGAAACTCGCGAGGCCAAGCCGCGCCAGCCTGAAACAAGATTCCCCGCGGGACAGGCACGCCAGCGGCATCGAGGAACTCGGCCGTAGCGTGCTTGTCGCTTGCCAACTCGACAAGCGACCTCTGCGGCCCGAGCAACCGCCCGCCGACGGCCGCCACGCGCCGGCAGCGTTCGGCCAGCGCGCCGCCGATTTCGGGAGCAATCACGACCGTCCAATCGGCGTCGGCCGCCAGCCGATCGAAGGCTGCGGCATGCTCGGCGCCGTCCGAGACATCAACGACGCGCGAGGCGCCCGGTTGCCACGCCACCAGGCGGCGATCTCTCATGGCGACCGCCGTCACGAAACCTAGCGCGACCAAATCCGCAGCCAGCGCCGAGGCCATCGATCGCCCTTCGGCCAGCAGACTTGCCGGCGTCTCGCGGGCGGAAGCTCCGTTCAGCAAGCCGCCGCCGGTAAGAAACTCGTAGACGAAAATGGCGGTCATTGCGGCAGGCTGCTTGACTGTCGATGCGCAAGCCACCAGTATACGCAAACCACGTGGCGCCGGGCGCCCTCGCCCGGCCGATCACCGAATGCAGCGATCCCGAGCCGAGGCGCCGATGCCCATTGAAATCGCTTGTCCGCAGTGCCAGCAGATGTTGCGCGTGCCCGACGAGGCGGCCGGCAAAAAGGCCCGTTGCCCGGCGTGCCAGACGATCGTCGACGTGCCGATCACAGCGGTCGAAATCTTGCCCGAATCGCCGTTCGACGCACGCGCGAGCGACGACAACGCCTACCGCTCGCCGGCCGAATTCCCGCCCCCGCCCTATCCGTCGAAATCGCTCGGCGACGACGCCGCGATTCGGATGCTGCTGCCCGTGGGCCGTTCGCTGTGGGCGATCGCGGCCGGTTACTTCGGGCTGTTTTCGCTGATCTGCTTTCCAGCGCCGATCGCCATCATCCTGGGCTTGATCGCGATCCGCGACATTCGCAAGCACCCGGAAAAGCACGGCCTGGGCCGGGCGATCTTCGGCCTGGTGATGGGCGTGCTCTGTTCGATCGGCTTCGTCGTCCTGCTCATGAATGCCGGCCGTTGACGGCAAGCTTGGCGCCGGAGTGCGAAAGACGTTGCGCGGCTGCGTTTCATTCGCATGCCAGCCCTTGATCGCGTACGCGATCAAGCAAGGCCAGCCAAAGCGACATAAGCGCGTCTTCAGAAAATGCCCAACTGGTCGCGGGCGTCTTCGGTCATGCGGTCGGGCGTCCAGGGGGGCGTCATGACCAGCTTGACTTCCACCTGGCCAACCCCTTCCAAGCGGCCGAGTACGTCCTTCGAATTCTGCAGCAACTGCGGCCCCGCGGGGCAGGCCGGGCTGGTCATCGTCATTTCGATGGCGACGTTCGACTTGCCTTCCTCGGTCTCGGCCACCGTCACCAGGTAGACCAGCCCCAGGTCGACGATATTGACGAACAGTTCAGGGTCGATGACCTGTTTGAGCGCTTCGCGGACTGCGTCTTCGGCGATAGGCATGATTGGGGCTCTCTAAAAAACAAGTAATTCAGAAGACGGGTTCACCACGGAGACACGGAGAACACGGAGAGAAACAACGAATTATAGAAGTCGAATACCTCTAACTACGCTGACTTTTTAAAGGGGATGTGGGGATACGGAGGAGATAAGGGGATAAAGAAGAGAACTTTTAATTGCCTGAAAGTCATCTCCCTATCTCCTCCGTATCCCCATATCCCCTATGAAAAACCCTAACAGCAAGTTACGGCCGACAACTGTGTCTTCGATCACTGGAAACTTGTTCTTCCTCTCCGTGTCCTCTGTGCCTCCGTGGTTCACTCCCCGCTGCCGCCAAGGGGCTACTCATTCAGTTTCACAAACACGTCGCCCCCTTCGATCTTTACTTGATGAGCCACCGTCGGGCGCGTGGCGGGCATGGTCAGTGCGCGGCCGTCGCGGATGTCGAACTTGGCCCCGTGCCGCGGGCAGGCGATCGTATGATCTTCCAACTGGCCTTCGCTCAACGGGCCGCCGTCGTGCGTGCAGACGTCGTCGAGCGCGAACACGTCCTGGCCGACGCGCAACAGCACGATCACCCGGTCGTCGACTTCGACCAGTTCCCGGCCCGGATCGGCCAGGTCGTCGAGTTTTGCAACGCGGATGAAGTCGGTCATTGTTGGTAGGCGGTAGGCGGTAGGTGGTAGGCGGTAGGCGGTAGGCGGTAAACGGGGAGGATTTTGGGGCGGATGGATTGCATAAGGGACTTCCCCGAATCCCTCCCTGTATGCCGTCTACTGCCTACCGCCTACTTCAATCGTACTCTCGGATGCGGCGGCCGATGGCGTCGCCCAGGGCGTCGCGGACGCTCTCGATCGTGATCCGGTCGAACACCTGTTGGAAGAACCCGGCGACGATCATCCGCACGGCTTCGTTGCGCGTCAGGCCGCGGCAGCGGGCGTAAAAGATCTGGCTGTCGTCGACGCGGCCCGCCGTGGCGCCGTGCGTGCAGATCACGTCGTCGGCCTCGATCTCCAAGCCGGGGATCGAATCGGCCCGGGCGTGCTCGCTGAGCATCAGGTTGTCGTCGCGCTGATAGGCGTTCGTCTTCTGGGCGTCGGGATCGACCTTGATCATGCCGCGCCAGACCAACTGCGAATGGTCCTGCAGGGCGCCCTTATAGAGCAGGTCGCTGTGGCAGTGCGCCGCCTGATGGTGTTGCAGCGTGTGATACGAAAGGTGCTGCTTGCCTTCGGTAAACATCACGCCGTTGACCTGCACGTCGGCGCCTTCGCCGACCAGCGCTACGTGCTGATTGACTTTCGCCAGCCGACTGCCAAGAGCGCCGATCGTCCACTGAAAGGAGCCGTCTCGCTCGACTAGCCCGCGTTGATGGGCGAAGTGCCACGTGCCGGCGCCCCAGTTCTGCAAGTTTACGTAACGCAGCTTGGCGCCTTTGCCGACCACGACCTCGATGGCGCCCAGGTGCAAATTGGCGGCCTCGTCGCCGGCCGTTTCGGCCAGCACGGTCGCCTCGGCGCCCTCTTCGAGCACGATCAAGGCGTGCCCCAGATCGACTCCGCCGCCGGCCAAGGCCGAGAGCATGTGCAGCGGTTTTTCGATCCGCACGCCGCGAGGAACATAGAGCACCATTCCGCCCGCCCAGCAGGCCGCGTGCAGCGCGGCGAATTTATCGGCGCTCGGATCAACCACGTTGAACAAATGCGGGCGGAGCAAGTCGCCGTGTTCGGCGACTAGCGCATCGAGGCTGCCGAACAGCACGCCGCGGCGGGCCAGGTCGTCGTCCAACTGCGAGCCGAGCGGGCGGCTATTGAGCACCACGGCATGCCCGGCGAGATCGACGCCGTGCGTCAACAGCGCCGGCGGCGCGGCCGCCTCGGGCGGCAAATCGCCCGGCATCGCGAAGCGATCGAGCCGAAACAGCCGAATGTCGGTCCGCATCCACTCTTCATCGCGCCGCGAAGGCAAATCCAGCTTCTCGAAGGTTTCCCAAGCCTGGCGGCGCAGTTCGGTCGTCCAGATCGGCTCTTGGCGGCCGGCGAGAAAGGCGTCGAAAGCGGCGGACGTGAATCCTGCGGCGGGAGCGGTTTGCGGCATGTTTAATAAGGAGCGGGTTTGTTGATTCCTGGCGGCAAGAAGGGGCTCACGCGGAGGCGCGGAGAACGCAGAGAAGAACCTGGCGAGGCGACCTGTAGCGGCGCGAGCGACCCTCCGTTTCGTGTTTTCGTACTTTCGTGTTTTCGTGATTTCCGACGGCAATCAAAGCGCTCGATACTAACCCGAAGCGCCAGCGAGGAAGATGGGCGACAACGGCCTCGCTGGCGCTTCGGGTTAGCGTGGAGAGAGAAGCGGTCTCTCTCCAACCGCCAATCGCCAACGCCTACCCCACCGAGCCTTCCATCTGCAGCTCGATCAGCCGGTTCATCTCGACGGCGTATTCCATGGGCAGCTCTTTGACCAGCGGTTCGATGAAGCCGCTGACGATCATCGTGCTGGCCTCGGCCTCGCTCAGACCGCGGCTGGTGAGATAGAACAACTGCTCTTCGCCGATCCGCGAGACGCTCGCCTCGTGGCCGATCGAGACGTCCTGCGCGTCGACCTCGATATAGGGATACGTGTCGCTGCGGCTCTTGGAGTCGAGGATCAAGGCGTCGCAAACGACGTTCGATTTCGACTTCTTGGCGCCCGGCTCGACCTTGACCAGGCCGCGGTAGCTGGCCCGGCCGCCGTTTTTGGAGATCGACTTCGAGATGATCCGGCCCGAGGTGTTCGGAGCGCAGTGGACCAGCTTGGCGCCGGCGTCCTGGTGCTGTCCGGCCGAGGCGAAGGCGATCGACAGGATCTCGCCGCGGGCGCCCGGCTCCATCATGTAGACGGCCGGGTATTTCATCGTCAGCCGGCTGCCGAGATTGCCGTCGATCCATTCCATCACGGCGTTTTCGTAGGCCATGGCCCGCTTGGTCACCAGGTTGTAAATATTGTTGGCCCAGTTCTGAATCGTCGTATAGCGGCAGCGGGCGTGCTTGTTGACGATGATCTCGACCACGGCCGAGTGCAGGCTTTCGGTCGAATACATCGGCGCCGTGCAACCTTCGACATAGTGAATCTGGGCGCCTTCGTCGACGATGATCAGCGTCCGCTCGAACTGGCCCATGTTCTCGGCGTTGATGCGGAAATAGGCCTGCAAGGGGAAGTCGACCTTCACTCCCTTGGGCACGTAGATGAACGAGCCGCCCGACCAGACGGCCGAGTTCAACGCGGCGAACTTGTTGTCGGAAGGCGGAATGATCGTGGCGAAATACTTCTTCACTAGGTCGGGATATTCGCGCACCGCGGAATCGGTGTCGGTGAAGATCACGCCCTGGTTCGACAGATCTTCGCGGAGCGAACCGTAAACCACTTCGCTCTCGTACTGGGCCTTCACTCCGGCCAGGAACTTTTTCTCGGCCTCGGGAATGCCGAGCTTGTCGAACGTGCTCTTGATCTCCTCGGGCACGTCGTCCCAACTGCGGCCCTGGTGGTCGGAGGGCTTGATGTAGTAGTAGATGTCCTGGAAATCGAGCGCGATGTTGCCGCCCCACTTGGGCGTCGGCTTGGAATTGAAGATCTCCAGGCTCTTGAGCCGGAAATCGCGCATCCAACCGGGCTCGTTCTTCATGTCCGAGATCTGATGGACGATCTCGGCATCGAGCCCTTTGCGGCTCTTGAAGATGTATTTTTCGTCGTTGCGGAAATCGTATTTATTGATTTCGCCCAAGCCGACTTCGAAAGATTCGGTTTTAGTGTCGGTGGCCATAGTTCAACTCTTTTCTGTAGGTCAGGCTTTCCAGCCTGACAATCTGTCTGTCAGGTTGGAAAGCCTGACCTACCATCCGTCCGTCAGGCTGGAAAGCCTGACCTACGTGCAGTTCTAAAAGGCGTGTTCGACCTGCTCGGTTTGTTTCATGGCTTCCTCGTCGGCCGCCGCCTCGGGATGAGCTGCACGAATGCGGTCGTAACCGTGCTGGTGCAATTCGGCGGCCAGTTCCGGCCCGCTGCGCTCGTGGCCCGGCCCGCCTGTCTCGACGATCCGCCCGCCGAGCATCACGTGCGTGTAGTCGGGCGTGTTGTGCTCCAGCAGCTTGTCGTGGTGGGTGATGATTAAAATACCCATTTCGGCGCCGCCGATCTCGGCGATGCTTTGGCTGGCCAGCCGCACCGCGTCGACGTCCAGACCGCTGTCGGTCTCGTCGAGAATCGCGAACTTCGGCCGCAGCATGGCCATCTGCAAAATCTCGGCCCGCTTCATTTCGCCGCCCGAGAAACCATCGTTCACGTAACGCCGGGCGAACTCGGGATCCATGCGAAGCTGTTCCATCTTGGCCTTCAGTTCCTTGCGAAACTCGCGCATCGGAATCAGTTCTTCGCCTTCTTTGCGCTCCGGCCGTCGGACGTTCGTCGTCGCGTGCCGCAGGAAGTCGGCCATCTTCACGCCGGGAATCGCCATCGGCCGCTGAAAGGCCAGAAAAATACCTGCCCGAGCCCGTTCGTTCGGCTCCATCTCCAACACATTGGCGCCGTTCAGCTCGATCGTGCCGCCGGTCACGTCATAGCCCGGATGGCCCATGATGGCGAAGCCCAAAGTGCTCTTGCCCGAGCCGTTGGGGCCCATCAAGGCGTGCGTTTCGCCGCGGCGAATGACAAGGTTGACCCCTTTCAGGATCGGCTTGCCTTCGACGGCGACGTGGAGTTCGTGAATCTTCAGCGTGTCGGTCATCGGCTCTCAGTGTTCAGTGTTCAGTTTTCAGTGTTCAGTGCTCAGTTTTCCGAGTTCCTTGTGTTCGCTGAACACTGAAAACTGAACACTCCCCTTCCTACCCCGTAATCTTTTGGTGATCGAACACCGGCTCGCGCTCTTCGACGTCGACGTAACCGGAGTGGTGCGGCACGGGCAGTTCGTCTTCCATCTGCACGAAACCGGTTTCGGTGGCTTGCTTGGCGATTTTGTGCCCCTTGATCTTGTCTTGAATTCGCATCAGCCCTTCCAGCAAGGCTTCGGGCCGCGGCGGGCAACCGGGCACGTAAACGTCGACCGGCACGACCAGGTCGACCCCCTTGCAGACGTGATAGCCGTACTTGAAGTACGGGCCGCCGCCAACCGTGCAGGCGCCCATTGCGATCACGAACTTCGGATCGGGCATCAGGTTGTAAAGCCGGCGGACGCGGCTGGCCATCTTGTAGGTCACGGTGCCAGCCACGATCATCAAGTCGGCCTGCCGCGGAGTAGCGCGGAAGGCGCCGGCCCCGAAGCGGTCCATGTCGAAGCGACTGGCGCCGGCGGCCATCATCTCGATAGCACAGCAGGCCAAGCCGAACGTCATCGGCCAGATGCTCGACTGGCGAGCCCAATTGATGGCCTGCTCGACGGTCGTCGTAATCACGTTCTCTTCGAATCGTCCTTCAATCCACGGCTTCGTCATGTCTGGCTTTCCGTTCGCTCACTCGTTGCGTTTGATGATTCACTTTGGCCCTCGGGAGGGCTGAAACGCTCCCTGGGGGGCCGAATCGATCAGTGTAGCCGAGTTTCAATTCGTTTCAAATTGGCAGCACGTATGACCTTCCAGCCGGCATTGCGACAATCGCAGCGGCGTGGCCAGCAGCTCTGCAAACAGCATTTTCTCGACCGCACAGATTCCCCGGTCTTTTTCCGCCAATTCGGGGTAAGGGCAGTCCAACACCGTCAACACGGGCAATTCGCCCGAGTCGTCGATTTCCAGCGGCACGCGCCGTTCGGCAAACAGCCTTTTGAGAGCTTCCATCCGAGCGACTGCGGTCGGGCCTTGCACCTCCTTGGCGTAGAACCCCGCCAGGGCGGCCGCAATCCGCTGCAACAGCCCGCGACGGACTTCCGGATCCTCCACGGTGCGAATCTGCTCCCAGAGCATGATCGCCAGGTCGGCGTAGTTCGTGCCGGCTTGCCGCCGGGCTTTGGCGCTGAGGGAGTAACGATGGCTCGGCCGCCCGCGCCCCGCGCGCGTCGCTGCACGCTCCACCAGCCCCTGGCCCATCAACCGGGTCAGCCGCTGGCGCACGGCCGTCGCCGTAACATCCGTAGCATCAGCGAGTTCGGTCACGCTCATCGCCCCGCGCCGCCGCAGCAGCTCGATCAGTTGAGTATCGGAGGTTTCGGTGACAGTGCTCATGAACTTGTTGCCTGCGGAGAACCGCTTGCCCTTTGAATGATACCAATTTAAACAATTTTTGCAACTCTTTATGTCAAAATGATTGAAGGTCTTTCTGAACCTCGACTTAACTCTTCCCATCTCCGGCGCGAAAAACCGGCGGCGTCGACGCCGGATCTGCTATCATCTCGGAGCAAACATCCCTAAGGCGAGGAGCTTCGAGCCATGAGTTGGCTGCCCAAGCAGAAAATTGTCGTGCCGGTCGATTTTTCCGAGGATTCGTTCAATGCGGTCGACGCGGCGCTGGAAATGGTCGCCGCTCCCGCCGCTTTGCACATCGTCTACGTGTTGCCGGTGTTCGACCCGGCCGAGCCCGACGTCGTTTGGAGCACGGTCAACGACGAAACGCGCCGGCGGCACGGCGAGCAGGCCCTTCGCGAGCGGCTCGCCGGCCCGAAATACCAGGGGTTGAACTTCCACGTGCTGTTCGGCGAGCCTGGACACAAAATCACCGAACTGGCTGCCAGCGAGAAAGCTGAATTGATCGTGCTCTCCTCGCACGGCCGCACGGGCATTTCGCGGCTGTTGATCGGCTCGGTCGCCGAAAAAGTCGTGCGGCTGGCGCACTGCCCGGTGCTGGTGCTGAGGAAGTAGTTTGCAAGCGGCGGCTCGATTTGGCGCCGAGCCCGTGCTTCCGGCATCGATTTCGATCCAAGCCAGGCTTGCTGTACTCTCTGCTCCGCGTATGCCGTGACGGCGCCGCTGGTGCTGCGCGCCTTGTGCCTATTCAAAGCCATTTTGACAGTCGGGTGGCTGGCGGCTGAGCCTTGGCGAAGCCCCAGTACGCTGGGGCATCGCTTCGCTCTGCCGCCAGCCACCCTCACCTATCAACTCAGACTTGAAGAGGCACTAGCTGAAGTTGATCGACTTGGAAGCGTGAAACTTGAAGCGCCCGCCCGCCCAAGATGCCCAACTACGAAGATGGCCAACCGCGAAGATGGCCAACCACGGATAACCCAGCGCGGCCTTCGGCCGCAACCAATTGAGCCACGGATGAAACACGGATAAAACACGGATGAAATGCAGAATGAGGCTCTTGCGCAGAATCCATGAGTGGTTTTATCGCTGGTTAGCAGGGTTGGGGTTGCGTTTTCCAAGGCATTGCCGGGCAAATAAACGTGGCGTTGGTCAGTGAGACGCCGGTGAGGAGCCGAATTGGAAAACACCATGTCCGATCCGTGTTCGATCCGTGTTTCATCCGTGGCTTGCCCCCGGCCAACTCGCCCCATAAATCTTCGCGAGACGCGGAGAAATAGAACGTTTGTAGTACGGATGGCACGGATATTCCTGAATCTCTTATCCGTGGAATCCGTGGTTTCTCGAAGATGGCCACTCTTGAACGTTGCCTTTGGGCCGCAGGGTCTAATTCCTGTTTGACTCCCTTCGCTTGTCGCTAGCAATTAGCCGCCTACAGCACGCGGAAAAGATCGCTCGACCGCCCGGTGAAATTCCGCGGGCGAGGCGACTTGCGAAACCTGGGTGCGGAACTCGCGGGCGCCGGGCCGGCCTTGGGCGTAGCAACAGGCGAACTTGCGCATCAAGATCGTC
>DATKRK010000329.1:0-3041 GCA_035532215.1 Pirellulales bacterium
GGGGACGATGCGCCCGCAGAACATCGTCGCCTCCGGGTAGGCTTCTGCGGCTCGGCAAATGCCCGCGAGATACCCTGGATCGACTCGGTGATCGTCGTCCACGAACGCCACGAGGTCGCCCTCGAGCAGTGGAATCGCCCGGTTGAGCGCGTATGACTTGCCGGGGAGGGACTCAGCGACCCAGCGAAGAGGCAGGTGTCGCTCGCCCGGTTCGGCCTTGGAGCCCGCGTCGAGCTGGACAGCCGTAGCGTCCGTACACGCGTTCGCCACGACAAGAATCTCGACTGTGCAGCCGGCAGGGCGGGTCGCCGCGTCGAGCGAGGCAAGCGTCTTCGCAAGGAGTATTTCCCGGTTGTGCGTGCAAATGACGACCGTCAGCTTCATCGCCGACGCCGCGACAACATGCGCATCCTGCGGTGTACAGCCGCGGATAGCCGGTTATGCGCGCGAAAGGCTGCCCGAATATGCAAGGGCAGTTGCTGTGCGCTGGTGTTGAGAGGATATCCCAGCCGCGCCAAGGTGCCACCGGCGGCGCTCTCGAACACCGCGACTTGGCGACGCGACATCCGGCTGCGCCATTTGCCGGCGTTATCCGGCTGCACTGGTTTCTGAAGCAGCGGTGTTTTCCCTGCTTGCTGAGCCTTGCCGAAGTCCACCAATGATTCGGCGTACTCCTCACGAAGGAACGCGCAGATCTGAAGCATTGTCTTCCTGGGCTCGGCAACCAGGTCTTCATAGCGGATCTCGATGTACTGGTCCGGGCCGAGAGTCCTTCCGCGCGTCTGGCCAGCATCGACGAAATGTTGCCAATACTTCGCGGCGTGGTAGGAGTTGTACACACCGAAATCGTGCCTTCGGGTCATGAGGGAAAGGGCGCAGTCGCGACCATCCCGGATGAGGTGAATCACCTGCGCGCCAGGGAACCATTCAACGATTCGTGGAAGATGCAGCGCGTAGTACGGCGTCTTGTCGCCCCAGCGGCGCTTTCCTTCGCCGATCGCGTTCTTCTCAAACAGCCCTGCCACGATGGCCGGCAGGGTATTGCGACCCTCCTCGCAGAACTGGGCCGCCAGCGTTTCTATGTCGAAACGAACGCCGTGCAGGTCGGTATCCAGAAAATCCGCGTTTCTGCGGTACATCTCTTCCAACACGCGACGCACGTTCGCCATCTGCGACAGATCGCCGAAGGTGGCTGCGTTCGCACAGAGCGGAACGATGAAGTGCGACTCGCCGGTCGGCAGTGAAATCCGCGGGTGCGACCGGAGCATATACTGCAACAAAGTCGTGCCGGAGCGCGGCGCACCGACAATGAAGACGGGGGGCTCCCGAGTCGCGTGCTGTTCCAAGGGTTTCTCCGATGCGATGATCACTAAAGGCTCGATATGTCCACTTGCTATGCCGCTCGGGTCCAAGGCAAAGCGCCCTCCGGACTTAATGCAATAGCAACCGCCACAACGGCGCGGTCAGCCGAGTGTGTCGCGGCACGCACCGCTGCAAGCGCCAGGGGAGCGTATGCCGAATTCGGCAGCGCGGGATACCTCTGTAGCAATCTTTGGCTTATACATGGAAATCGGACGAGGGAGTTGCTTCATGCCAGTCAACAGAGAAGATCCCGTCTTATGCGCGGCTGCCAGACGCCCAACCCAAAATGTAGCCGAGAAAATAGGCGACGTTCATCTCCTTGCGGAGCGAGGCGGCACGTCCGTGCCGGATCCGTTCCGACAGCGCGGCTCTGATTGCGCGCCAGAGTTGCGGGGCCAGGTAAGCAGGCGGAATTCTGGACGCGGGTCCGCGCGCCCGCACCGCTTCTGCGTGGCCCTGCCGATAGTGAAGGTCCAGAAAATAGCTTCGACGAAGCTTATGCGCCTCGATGCGATGATGGATGACCGCGTCCCGCGCCCACCAGACGCTGCATCCGGAGGTGATCATGCGGCGATACATCTCGGTGTCTTCGCCTCCGGTATTCGCCGTTCCCATGCGTCCCAGCCCGGAATCGAACCCCCCGATCCGTGCAAAGATTTCCCTCCGAAACCCGAAATTGCCGCCAAAAATTGGTGTGCCGACCTCGGTCAAGTGCCGCGATGGACTCCCGTGGTCGAGGCGGCCGAGGAATCCCAGCAATTCGTCCTGCAGCCACGCCGGGCGGCCACCGCCTTCGAACATCACCTCGATGCGCCCGCCGAGCGCGTCTGGACGCTGAGACAGAATGACTTCCTCGTACGCTCTAAGCCAGTGCGGATCGGGTGTTTCGTCATCGTCCATGAACACAATGTAATCGCTCGCTGCCTCCCGAATTGCGCGGTTGCGCGCGTTCGACAGGCCTAGCTGGTCTTCCCGCACCAACCTTACCTTTATCCCGGGTGCGCGCCAATCAGTCGAGGCCAAGATCTGCGGCGTGGCGTCCGTAGACGCGTTATCGATAATCAGCAGCTCCCATGGACAGCCGGGCGGAACGACCTGCGCTATGCCGCGAAGGGTGTGCTCGAGCCGCTGCGCGTGATTGTGCGTGCAGAGCGCGACCGTTAGCGAGGTGGCGGCCGCAGTGCCTTGAGCCGATATGACGTTCATCACACGCGGGCGGCGGCTCTTTCGGCGTAGTAGCGCAGGAACTGACGCCAAGACCCATCGTTGCTTCCGAAGGTCACCTTGCGCATCAGCGTCCGCGCGCTGTCGGTCCCGTAAACGTCAAGCCGGCGGATACGGAAGCGGTCGACGTCACGGCGGTTGAAGCCCGGCTGCACGGAAAACGCGGCCGCGTAACCGGAAGCCCTGGCGGCGTCCAGAACGCTCTCGTCGTACCAACCATAGGGATAGGCCAGGTAGGGGACCGGACGTCCGAGCAGGTCCTCAAGATCCCTCCGCGCGCCAGCGAGCTCGTCCGCGAGCGCGTCCCGGGAGAGCGCCCTCAGGTCGGGGTGGGTGCGCGAATGCGAGTGGAACGAAAACCCGCCGCGCGCCATCTCGAGAATTTCGCGGCGCCCGAGCAGCGGATGGGTCGTCCCGGCGGGATTCTCGTGCTCGGTCCAAGAGTCGGCCTTGCC
>DATKRK010000330.1:0-10771 GCA_035532215.1 Pirellulales bacterium
GACGTACGTTGGCCGTGGGGCGGCCTTCCAGGCCGTCGGCCAAAGACGGCCTGGAAGGCCGCCCCACGATATGCGCACGCGATCATTATCGCCCGCGCGCCGTATTATGTATGATAAGCCAGCCAGTCGGTTCCGTCCAAGAGCGGCGGCTCGGGTCAGCTAATTATTCGCCGAGAATCCGCTTGACTTCGGCCCCCCATCCGGCCAGTCGCGATCAGCCACCACATTTTGAAATCGGCCAGCAACGACCAAAGCGGATAAGCGAACGTGGCCGGGCGGTTCTTTTCCACCAGCCAATGGCTGAGCCAGGCGAAGGCGTAGCCGCAAACGGGCGCCGCCAGCAGGAATAGCCATTGCCGCATCGCCAAGGCGGCCGCTAGCACGAGCAGGGCCAGGCTCGAGCCGCAGAAGTGCCAGAATCGCGTGGCCCGACGCCGATGCTCGCGCACGTAAAACGGCCAAAACTCGGCAAACGACTTCAAGCGATCCGGCGCCATGCTGGCCGGATATGATAACGCCTTTGCGGAGCCGGCGGCAAGCTTGACTCGTTGGATGGCGCGGATAGGCTCAATAATACTCCTCGACGATTAGGCGCTTTCCCATGTCGCGACGCAGATCCATCGGCTGGCCGATCACCCTCGGCGTGGTGATGATCGTACTGCTGGTGGCGTTGCTGGTCGGCTGGATCCTGCTGTCGTTCGGTTCGTGGAGCGTGCTGGCGGTCGGCGCCACGTTTTTGGTGCTGGTGCTCGTGGGCGTGATTTTGTATTTGACGATCGCGGTCAATCAAATCAGCCTCAACCAGCGTCAATCGAACTTTATCGACAGCGTGACGCACGAGTTGAAAAGCCCGATCGCCTCGCTCAAGCTGTATCTGCAAACGCTCAGCCGGCGCCAGGTCACCGAACAGCAGCAGGCCGATTTTTACCGGTTCATGCTCGACGATCTCGACCGGCTCGACATGCTCATCAACCACTTGCTCGACGCGGCCCGCCTGGACCAGTTGCCGATGGGGCAGGAAACTCGCGACGTGCGGCTCGACCTGGTGTTGCAAAGCTGCGCCGAAACGATCTGCCACCGGCGCCGCGTGCCGAGCGAGACGGTTTCCGTCGAGGCCGCGCCCAGCCTGGTGCGCGCTCGGCCGATGGACGTCGAAATCGTATTTCGCAACTTGATCGACAACGCGGTCAAGTATTCGGGGCCGCAAGCGCAAGTCTCCGTCGAGTCTTGGACGAACGGCCGCGGCGCGGTCGTCACGCGCGTCAGCGACAACGGACCGGGAATACCAGCCAAGCTGCGCCGCAAGATCTTCGGCCGTTTCGTCCGCTTGGGCAACGAATTGGAGCGCGCCAAAAGCGGCACCGGCCTGGGGCTTTACATCGTCCGCACCCTGGTCGGGCGAATGCGAGGTAAAATCAGCGTTCGCGGCCGCGGTTCGCAGCCCGGCACGGCGTTCGAGGTCGAATTGCCCGGCCAAGCCGCCGAAGCCGAGGCGCCCGACGTGCAGCCGGCCGTCGCCGCAAATGGTTGAAGGGCAGCCCAGAGACGATCCGCCATGACCGCACCCGCCCGACACATCCTCGTCGTCGAAGACGAAGGCCATCTGGCGATCGGCATCAAGTATAACCTGGAAGCCGAGGGCTACCGGGCGAGCGTGGCGGGCGACGGGCCGACCGCGCTGAAATTGATCCAGGAAAACCCCGGCGAGATCGACCTGGTGATTCTCGACTTGATGCTGCCGGGGATGAGCGGCTATGCCGTGTGCGAGTCGTTGCGCGAGGCGCAAAACCAGGTCCCGGTGTTGATGCTCAGCGCTCGCAGCCTTTCCGAAGACCGTATTCGCGGCTACGACGTCGGCGCCAATCAATATTTGCAGAAGCCTTTCGAACTCGAAGAGCTGCTGGCCATGGTGCGAAATCTCTTGCGCCTGCGTCCCTTGCCGGCAGGTGCGAATTACAAGGCGCCGGAACTCTACGAATTCGGACGAGTGAAAATCAATTTCGACACTTATGAAGCCGCGGTCGGCGATACCGAGCTGCGGCTCACGCCGATCGAGATGAACCTGCTCCGGTATTTCATCGAAAATGAAGGGCGCGTCATCAGCCGCGCCGAGTTATTGGAGCGGGTTTGGCGCCAGCCGAACATCGAGAACACTCGCACCGTCGACAACTTCGTGATGCGGCTACGCAAATACTTCGAAGAAGACCCCGCCAACCCCGGACACTTTCTCAGCGTCCGCGGCGCGGGATATCGCTTCGTTCGCAATGGCGGCAAAGACGAGCTCTGACGCGATAACCGTTAATTTTGGCGCAGGCCAAACCGTTGTCGCGAAGGTCGGCGGTCGGCGGGGGATTTTCAATAAGAGCGGACTTTGCCGCGCTCGATAATAGCGTTGCGGACGGCGAGTGGGAGAGACTTGCCGGCCGTAGCAGTCGGGCGGCACGGGCAACTCGGGGAAGACTCTCCGCGAGTCCGCCTTGGTCCCAGCGCCGCCGAAGCAGCAAGCGAGACCGTCCGCGGGCGCATCGAGCGCGAGCGCCCGCGGCGGTTTTGCCTTGCCGCAGCCTAGGGCCTCTTCAAGTCTGAGTTGATAGGTGAGGGGTGGCTGGCGGCAGAGCGAAGCGATGCCCCAGCGAACTGGGGCTTCGCCTAGGCTCAGCCGCCAGCCACCCTGGTCGACAGCATTCGTCAAAACATGGCTGACAGGGCACTAGGGCAGGCCATAACGCCTCGTTGGGCCCAGCAAACGCTCGATCGACTGCAGCGTTCGTTCGGTCGTTTTCCAGGCCAGCACTTCTTCGTCGAGATCGACGTTCGACCGCTCCAGCGCCTTTTGACGCAGTTTGCCCAGGCCGTTCAGCCCCGGCTGACCATAGGTTCCAGGGCCCGAGGCCAGCGTTTCCTGGTACAGGTTCTCGCCCAGCAGCAACAGTCCCTGCGGGTTCATGAACTTGGCCAGTTGGAGCTGCCCGATCTGCGAATACTGCGGTTGTCCGAACTGCTGGATCGAAACGTTGCCTTCGTCGCTGATCACGATGCCGATCGTGTTGATCGGAATCGAAATCTGCGGCTGCACCAATCGGCCGGTGCTAGCGGAGCCGAGGACCAGCAGGCCATTGGAATTGACCGCGAAATTCCCGGCACGGGTGTAGAGGAAGTTGTTAGTCGAAGGATCGATGACTTGGAAAAGGCCGTCGCCCTCGATCGCGACGTCCAGCGAACGCCCGGTCTCCTTGAGCGGGCCTTGGGCGAAGTCGAGTTCGACGCTTTGCACGCGGCAGCCGCGGCCGACGGCGATGCTCGCGGGGGCGTAGTTGTTGAATGCATCCTGGGCGCCGGGCAGCTTGAGTTGCTCGTACGGGCAACTCTCGACCGCGACGCGGCTGCGTTTGAAGGCGACCGTGTCGGCGTTGGCCAGGTTGTTGCCGATCACGGCGAGCTTGGTCTTCAAGGTCTTGATTGCTTCGCCCAGCACTTGCGACGCTGCTTCGCAGCCGCTGCGCGGGGCCTCGATTGACCCGCCCGCCGAGAGGCCGGCGAGCAGCGAGGGCGCATTTGCAGTTTCCAACTCGGGCGCTTGGGGCTCGATATGCACCGCCTTGACGATCTCGCCGGAGTTTGCCGAAGCAACCGCGTCGCCGCTATCTGCTACTTTGTTTGCCACGACGCGGCGCGTTTGCGAGCCTGGCGACCGCGGTATTGCAGCCGCCGATCCGCGGCGACCGTTCGATGGCTGCTCCGAGCAGCCCGGCAGGAAGCAAGCGGCGGTAAACAAAGCCAAAAAACGCATGCGAGTCATGGGAATCCTTTCCGAGATAAAACGGCGACCATTGAGAATTTGCTCTGAAAAGCCCGACCAGGGGTGGGGAACCCTAGCGGAAAGCTCCAGCGGCCACAAGATTGCCTTTTTTGGGGCTCTATTGGGCTGGCGGAGCTGCAATCCTTGTCCCGATTGCCAGGCAATCCAAAGATCGTCCTGTTTTTTGGCGGACCACGACCGTCGGTCAACTGTAGGACGGACCTCCGGTCCGTCTTGCCGTAGGGTGACGGACCGGAGGTCCGTCCTACGGGAGCCTAAAAAAAACAGGACGATCTCTCCAGCCCGTTGACACGATTTTGTCGGGCGGGTTATTGCCCTGAGAGGGTGGTCGTGAACAAAATGGAAACATCCTTGAGTGCTAAGTTTCCTCCCCGCTCCGGACGCACGCGATGCCGCCCTCGAAGCCTGAGGCGAGCGCGACCTTGCCCGATCAAGAGTTGATGCGCCGCATCCAGGCCGGCGAAGCGGGCCTGTTCGCGGAAATCGTGCGCCGCTACCAGGGCGCCTTGTTGCGGGTGGCTCGCAGCCGCTTGGGCCGGCCCGATTGGGCTGAAGACGCCGTGCAGGAGACGTTCTTGGCGGCCTTCAAAGCCCGCGATACCTACCGCGACGCCTACAGCTTTCGCACCTGGTTGTGGACGATCCTGCTGAACAAGTGCCGCCGTTCGGCCAGCGGCCATGCGCGGCAGCCTCGCGTTTCGTGTTGGACCGACGAAGCGGCCGGCATCGAGCAGGCATCGCTCGACCAGGCCCGTTCGGCTGACCTGGCCGAACAACCGCTTGAGCGCGTGCTGGCCCGCGAGCGCACTGAGTTGCTCGAAGCTTCACTGGCAGCCTTGCCGGGCGTGCAAGCCGACGCTTTGCGGCTGCGTTTTTTCGGGGGGCTGAAATTCGAAGAGATCGCCGAGGCGATGCAGTGCAGCCTGGGCACGGCGAAAAACCGCGTGCGTTGGGGGTTGATGCGTTTGGCCGATCACGTGTACTCGCTCCGCGCCAGTCAAGAGGGACGTCGATGATCCTCTGCGACGAAGTGTTCGAGATTCTCACCCGCGGTCCCTTTCCGACGGGGGCGCCCTCCGACGGCATCGTCGAATCGCATTTAAAGCAATGTGCTGGATGCCGAGAACTGGCCGAGGCGCTGCGGCCCGCGGTGGAACTGTTCCAAGAGGCTGTGACGCCCGAGGAGAGCCGGACGTTGCCCAGCTATTGGGGCGAACCGAGTTCGAATCTGGCGCCGTGGTTGATGATTGAAAAGGGCGCCGGCAGTCGAGTCGCCCAGCGCACGCGCCGCGCGGCGTCGCCTCGCGGTCGCTCGCGGCTGTCGTTGCCCTCGATCCCTGCCTTCTCGCTGCGCCCGGCGGCGCGGTTGGCGGCCGCTCTTCTGCTGGGTCTGGCACTGGCCGGTTTGTTGCGGCAGCTTGGCCCGGCCGAGGGCCTGCTGGGGCTGCGGACGCCGGGCGACGCCGCTGACCAAGGAGAAGTTCACTGGCTCTTGGCCGAGCGCGGCGCTTTCTGGTTCGACCGCAACGGATTGAGCCAACACTGTATTGCCGACGCTTCGGCGCCGATCGTCGTAGCCTCGCGGGGAGGCGATCGCTCGGCCGGTGGCGCCATCGAGTTGGCCTGCTGCAGTTCGTGCCATGTGGTCGATCGTTCCGTCCGCCAATTGTCCCAGCGGGCGATGTCGACGGTGGCGAACGCCTGCGGCGCCTGCCATCCCCCAATCGACTAAGAAACGCCCTGCTCGCGATGACGTTTTAACCGTTGCCATCGGCAAGTTCTCTCGCCCCCAAAAAACTTCGCCGATCGGCTCGGATTTTCGTTTACACTCGGGCTAGTTCGCATCAGACTAGGTCTGGGCAGGGTCTGGGCGAAGCGGTGAGTTCTGGTAAACTGTTCGGTGCTTGGGCGCCGCCTCTTCTCATCCATGAGCCCGAGCAATTGTTCGCGCGGCAAGGCGCCGTACAAGAACATCAGGGCCAAGCCATCGCCGTAACCGGCAAAAGCAGTCGAACCGGTACGGATTGCTTGAAATCACCCTAACCGCGGATTACGATTTTATCTTTCAAGGCCTCGCTTTTCGCACCAACGCTCAACGCGTCTAGATTCTCCGGAGCCCAAATCCATGCTTCGCAAAACGCCCCTCATGACGTGGGGAATTGTCCTTACGCTTTCCCTGCAGGCGTTCGGGCAGTTCGACGCGCTCGACGAACTGTACGGCAACGGCGTACACGCCTACAACGGCGGCAATTATGCCGAGGCCTACAACGAGCTCACGCGGGCGATCGACAACGGCAGCGCGGATCCGCGAGTGTATTACTACCGGGGATTGAGCTACCTGAAGCTCGGCCGCCCGCAGGAAGCGCAAAGCGACTTTGCGGAAGGCGCCAAGCTGGAGATGGCAGATAGCGACCGCTTTTACAACGTCAGCAAGTCCATGGAGCGAGTTCAAGGCCGCCCTCGCGCGCTGTTGGAACGCTATCGAGCCGCGGCTCGCCTGGCGGCGTTCCACGAGCGCGAACAAGCCCGGTTCGAGCGGTACGAACGCATTCGGCAAAACGAGCCGAACGTGCAGTTGAAACCCTCGCCCGCCGAAGCGCAGCCTGGGGAAGAACCCAGCGATGAGCCGGCGGCCGAGAAAAAGCCCGCAGCCGAAATGACCGACGACGAGCCGCCCCCGCCGGCGGACTTGGAAGAAAAGAAGCCTGCAGCACCCGCGGATGACGCTGAAGCTGCGGCGCCCGCCAAGAAAATCCCTGCCGGCAAGCTGGCCAAAGGCTTGTTAGGTTCGCTGACTCGCGGCGCCATGAAGACTGCTGCTGGTCAATCCCCCGGCGGCCAATCGGCCGGGGATCAGCCAGCCTCTGCCGAAAAGGCGCCCGCCGAGAAGCCCGCCGACGGCGACCCGTTCGCCAACTAGCTTCGCAGGTGATTTTGGCCATTGTGCCGCTATGGATTCTGTGCCGCTATGGCTTCTGTGCCGCTGCGGACGCCAAGACGCGTATCCTCGCCGGCGCCCAGGGCATCCTCAATCTCGAGTTTCCGCCATGCCTTGCCGTTCTCCGTGGCGCGATCGATTCACCCGCAAGCTGTTGCGCGTCGCGAGCGTTTTTTCAGCCAGCCTGGCCATTACTTTATCGGCCATGGTCGCTGGCGGCGCCCAGCCTTCGATCGGCAATCTTTCGACGCGCGGTTTGCAAGCGGGCGCCACGACCACGCTGGTGATTGACGGCGCCGACCTTTTGCCCGAACCGCGGTTGCTGCTCAGCGCTCCGATCGCGCAGCAAACCGTGAAGCCGGGCGCCGCAGCCAACCAGGTGCAAATCGACGTGACGCTCGATGCCAGCATGGCGCCGGGCGTTTATCAATTGCGGCTAGCCACCGCCCAGGGCGTTTCGGCGCCGGTGGCGGTCGGCATCGATCGTCTGCCCGAGTTGCCCTTCGCCCCGGAAGTCTCTGCTTTGCCGGTCGCGCTGAACGGTTCGCTGCAAGGCGCCGCGGTGCTGCGGACCTCGTTCACGGGGCACAAAGGGCAAGCGATTCTGATCGACGTCGAAGGCCGCCGCTTGGGCGTCGAACTCAACCCGGTCTTGCACCTGCTCGACGGCCGCAACGTGCAATTGGCCTGGGCGCAGCCTTCGCTCACGTTATCGGGCGATGCGAGGATCGCGGCGACGCTGCCGGCCGATGGTCGCTATACGGTTGAATTGCACGACGCGCTTTACCGCGGCCCGGCGCCCGGCGCCTTTCGCTTGAAGATCGGCTCGCTGCCCTATGCCGATTTGGCGTATCCCCTGGCCGTTCGCCGCGGCGTGAAGACATCGCTCGAATTCGCCTCGGCCAACCTGCCTGCCGACGCTCGCGCCGAAGCTCTCGAAACGCTCGCCTCCGGCGAAGCGCCGGCGCCTTGGCCGGCCGTCGAAATGCTCAGCGGCGTGCATCCGCGGCTGATCTATTCCGACCATGATGAAGTGCTGGAGGCCGCGCCGCCGGCGGGACAGCTCCAACAAGCCGCTCCGCCAATCGGCATCAGCGGGCGGTTGGCCGCCGCACGAGAGACCGATCGTTATCAACTGGCGGTGACGCCGGGCCAGGCGCTGCGAATCGACGTGCTGGCCGCCCGCGTTGGCTCGCCGCTCGACGGCGTGTTGACAATTAGCAAGCCGACCGGTGGCGAGCTGGCACGCAGCGACGATCGCCCCGCCACGACCGACCCAGGACTCGACTTCACCGTACCGGCCGGAGCGAACTCGATCGTGCTTGCGCTTAACGACCTTGAGGGCCGCGGCGGGCCGAACTACGTCTACCGGCTCTCGGTCGAGCCGCTCGGCCAGCCCGACTATAGCCTCTCGCTACAGGCTGACCGCGAAGCGTTGCCCCGTCGAGGCGCGAGCTTGTTGCGGGTGCGCGCCAATCGTGCGGGCTATAACGGGCCGATCAAGCTTTCGATCCCTGACTTGCCGCCCGGCATCACTGTAACTGGAAATGAAATTCCCGCCGGGGCGACCGACGCGCTGGTGACGCTGCTGCCCGGCGATCAACTGGCGCCGCCTGTCGTAACGATGATCGTCGGCGAAAGCGCCGAGCCGAATATGTCGCTGCGGCGCGTCGCGATAGCGGCCGAAACGCCGGCCTCGCAGGCGCAGCCCTGGCTGCGGCGCGAATTGGCGTTCGCCGGCGCGCAGCCCTTGCCAATTTCGATTTCCTGGGCCGGCTCGTCGCCAGAGACCGTGCTCCCGCTGGGTTCCAGTGTTACGTTCGAGGTGCAAATTAACCGGGCGGCGGGCGTCGCCGGGCCGGTGCGATTGTCGCTCGTAACCACGCAGATCATCCCGAAAAAGACGATCAAAGAAAACAACCAAGACAAGCAGGTCGACGATCTCGACCGGGCCTTACGGCTCGACTCGCAACCGACGATCGCCGCCGGCCAGACGTCCGGCGCGGCATCCGTGCTCGTGCCGGGCGATTTGCCGGCGATCGCCTACGACCTGGCGTTGCAAGCCGACTTACTTTCGGCCGACGGCAACACGGTGCTGGCCAGTGCGTTCACCCCTGCCCGCAGAATGTCGACGACAACGCCCTTCGTGATCGCGCTGGCGGGCGAAGCGAAAGTCGAGGCCAAGGCCGGCTCGGGTGAGACGGGCAAGTTGACCGGAACGATCCGGCGGCTGGGCGATTTCAAGCAGCCGTTGACGTTAACGCTCGCCGGGCTGCCGGCTGAATTGCCGCCGCCCGAAGTGACGCTGGCGCCCGAGCAGAGCGAGTTTGCGCTGCCGGTGGCGTTTCCTTTCGGCTCAGCGCCTGGCTCCTTGGCGAATGTGAAGCTGGTCGCCTCCAGCCGGCTGAATCCGACCACGGTCGTCAAATCGAATGAACTGCCCGTCGAGGTCACCGTCGTGCCGGGCGGTCCGCCGCCAGCGCTCTACAAGCTGTTCGAAGACGAGTCGTCGTTTTTGGCGCTACTGACCGAAGGGGGCGGGCAAGCGACGCTGGAAACCGCCGACCGCTACTCGGGCCAGGCGGCGATGAAGGTCACGCCCGATCAGAAATTCCGCTCGAAGCTGCCGGGCCTCGGCGTGAAGATCGCGGAGAACCCCGGCGAGGGCGAATATCGCTACTTGCAATTCGCCTGGAAGAAGCAGGGCGGCGCGAACATTCTGTTGCAGCTCAACGCCAACGGCGCCTTCGGCCCCTTGGCCGGCGCCCCGACGCCCGCCTATCGCTACGAAGCCGGCGCGGCGAACCCCTACAAAGCTGCGGCCATCAAGCTCGACGAAAAACTGCCCGGCGGCTGGACGGTGGTGACGCGAGATCTGTTCGCCGATTTCGGCGCCTTCTCGCTCGACGGCTTGGCCTTCACGGCCAGCGACGGCGAGTTCGCCTTGTTCGACCATATCTATCTCGGCCGTTCGACGCGAGATTTCGAGTTGGCGAAGCCGTAGCGTCGCCGCCGGCGCGGTAGAATGCGGGGCATGTCGCACGTCTCCAAGCCGCTCAAGATTGCCATCGGGTTCTCGATAGCCGCCGTGCTATTGGCCGTCTTGGCCTCCGTAATTTCGGCAAGCAAGAGCTCGTTCTTGAAGGGCTACTTGCCGATCCTGGGCGCGATTCTATTCTTCGCCGGGCTCATCGCCGCGATTGCGCTGCTGGTGACGATCGGTCTCTACATTCTCGCCCCGCTCGATCGCGCGGCGCGGCATCTGAGGCGGCCGACGCAATTCACGATGGTCGATTTCCTGAGCCTGATGTTCCTATTCCAATTGCCGATGGCGGCCCTGCGCGGCTGGGCGAGCCTTCGCGAGGAGCCGGCGATTTGGATCTTTTACGCCTTCGGCTGGTTGGCGACAGCCGCCATGTGGGCTTCGAGCGTTCGCACCTTGTCGCGAGCCGGCATCGAAAACACCTGGCATCGCGGCGTGTTTCTGGCGTTCGTCCTGCCGGCCGCTTATTTCGGCTCGATTGTGTTTACGGCCTCGCTCTTCGTAGCCGTTGTCGCTCTGTTCGTCGAGGGCGCACCGTCGAAAGCGGGCGCGGCGGCGCTGTTCGCCCTCGATAGCGGTTTGCTCTTGGCCTTCTTCCTCTCGGCGAAGTTCGTGCGCAAAATGGTGGCGGCCAGCGGCGCCGAGGCGGAGATCGATTCGAAGTACGACGAGACGGGATCGCGAGAATCGTCCGAATCCCTCGCAGAGCCGATGCCGGGAGCCGAAGCGAATGTGGATCATTCTTGATGTCATCCGCTGGACCGGCGTGCTGTTTTTCGCCGTGATTGCGGCCCGCCTGGCGGGCGCCATGGTCGACTTCTGGACTGGGCGCAGCGAAGACGAACCCGAACAGGACGGCTGGCGCTGGTGGCTGACCTGGGCCATTTTGCTGTCGGTCGGCGCCTCGCTGGTCGACTTGCAGTTCGGCGGCTTCTATTCGTTCAACGATCCGGCCGGAGTGAACTGGCAG
>DATKRK010000331.1:0-26234 GCA_035532215.1 Pirellulales bacterium
CGCTCGCGACCAGCTTGCCGAACGCCTTCCCGACGATCCGGCGGTTTATCGCCGCGAGTTTGCGGCGATCTTTGGGTAGGCGAGCGTCGCGGGGCAGCAACCTTTATTGAAGGGGATAGGGGATGCGGAGGAGATGAGGGGGATGCAGGCCGTGTCGCGACGAACGACGGGTTCACCACGGAGACACGGAGAACACGGAGTTTTTCGCGGCCACGGATTCACACGGATTGTCACGGATTAGGAAAAAAGTAGTCCGTGTTTGATCTGTGCAAATCCGTGGCTTGATCGGCCTTCTTCTCCGTGCTCTCCGTCCCTCCGTGGTGCATTCTTTTCTTGATCCCCATATCTCCTCCGCATCTCCCTATCCCCTTTGAAAAACCTCTCCCCCTCGCAGCGGATGCCAAACATCACCTCGCGTTTTCCCGCGATTAGCGAAGCCGAAGTCCTCGCCGCGCGGCCGGCGAAGAGCCAGGTCGATCCGCGCCGGCCGTATGCCTTTCTTTGCGAGCGAGAGCGCGCGGCGGATGGAATGGTCGAAGACGTCGCGACGATCTTCTTGACCAACCGCGAGTGCCCCTGGCGCTGTCTGATGTGCGACCTGTGGCGAAACACCACGGACGAAACCGTAACGCCGGGCGTTATCGCGGAACAGATCGATTATGCCCTGGCGCGGCTTCCGCCGGCCCGGCACGTGAAGCTGTATAATAGCGGCAACTTCTTCGACGCCAAGGCAATTCCGCCGGGCGATCATGCGGCGATCGCCGAGCGCGTGCGTTCGTTTCGCACGGTGATTGTCGAGAATCATCCGAAGCTCTGCGGCGAAGCATGCACCCGTTTCCGCGATCTCATGGGTACGCGATTGGAAATCGCGATGGGCCTGGAGACAGTGCATCTTGACGTGCTGCCGCGATTGAACAAGGACATGACGCTCGACGATTTTGCGCGTGCCGTAGAGTTACTCTTGCGTCGCGGCATTTCCGTGCGAGCCTTTGTGCTCTTGCGCCCGCCATTTTTAGGGGAGGCCGAGGGAGTCGAATGGGCCGTCAAATCGGTCGAGTTCGCCTGCTCGCTCGGCGTCGGTTGCATTTCCATCATTCCTGCTCGCGGCGGCAACGGCATCATGGATCGGCTCGAACGTGCGGGGCATTACGCGCCGCCGAAATTGCGGTCGCTCGAACAATCGCTGGCAAGCGGCCTGGAGATCGCCCGTTTGCATTCCTCGGCGCCGCGCGTGTTCGTCGATCTGTGGGGCGCCGAGACGTTTTGCGAGTGTCGCGAATGTGGGCCGGCGCGCATCGCCCGGCTGGCCGAAATGAATCTGACGCAGCAGGTTTTGCCGGGGGTGGCTTGTAACTCGTGTAATTTGCCATGATTGACCTCGACGTTGACGTGGCGGTGCTTGGGGCTGGGTTCGGCGGCAGTCTGACGGCGCTGCTGCTCGAGCGGATCGGGCTGAAGCCGGCGCTCGTCGAGCGCGGCGCGCACCCGCGATTCGCCCTGGGCGAATCTTCCACGCCGCTGGCCGATTTCGTATTGACGCACCTTTGCGAACGCTACGACTTGCCGCGCATTGAACCGCTGGCGAATTACGGCACGTGGCAGGCGAGCTATCCCGAACTGCCGTGCGGCCTGAAACGCGGCTTCAGCTATTTCCAGCACATGCCGGGCGAAGCGTTTACGCCGCGGGCCGATCATCGAAACGAGTTGCTCGTGGCGGCCAGCTACACGAGCGATGACGCCGACACGCACTGGTTGCGGGCCGACTTCGATCACTTCTTGGTGCGCGAGGCCCAGGCGGCGGGCATCGCCTATCTCGATCGCACGGCCCTCGACGAGCTGACGCCGGGCGACCGCTGGGAACTGATCGGCCGACGCGAGGAAGACGCGTGCCGCATCCGGGCATCGTTTGTCATCGATGCTTCAGGCGGCGATGGGCTGCTGGCGCGGCGCCTCGGGTTGCGAAATGACCCGGCGGACTTCCGCACGAACTCTCGTGCGCTTTACGGCCATTTTCGCGACGTGAAACCCTGGCGCGAGATCCTCGAAGCCCGCGGCGGGCGAGTCGAGGACCACGCCTTCGATTGCGACGCCGCCGCGCTGCACCACGTGCTCGATGGCGGCTGGATGTGGGTGCTGCGATTCAACAACGGCGTGACCAGTGCGGGCTTTCTGCTGGACTGCGATCGCTGGCCGCTCGACGAAACGACGTCGCCTGCCGATGAATGGCAGAGTCTCCTATCTAGATATCCGTCGCTGGCCGAGCAATTCGCCGCGGCGCGGCTTGTGGCGCCTGCAAACGGGCTGCGACGCAGCGGGCGATTGCAGCGCCGCGTCGAACGCACGGCAGGTCCGAACTGGGCCATGTTGCCGACGGCGGGTTACACGCTCGACGCCTTGCACAGCACCGGCAACGCCCACACGCTCTACGGCATCGAACGCATCGTCGGCCTCCTCCAGCGGCATTGGAACCGGCCCGAGTTGGCGGCCAAGTTAGATCGCCACAACCAGATGCTGCAAAGCGAAATCTCGCTCGTCGATCAGCTCGTTCACGGCTGCTACCTGGCCTTCGGTCGCTTCAAGCTGCTGGTGCACTATGCGATGCACTATTTCGCGGCGGCCACCGTGAGCGAATCGCGGCGCTCGAAGCTGGGCGTGGCCTGCCCGGACGCCTTTCTGCAAGCCACGAATCCCGAATTCCGCGCAATCGTCGATGACGCCTATGGACGATTATCGCGGTTCGTCGCCGGCGGCTCGATCGACGAGCAGGACGTGGCCGACTACGGTCGCGAAGTCGCCGCCGCTCTGGCGCCGTTCAATATCGCCGGGCTCTGCGATCCGGCGAAAAGGAATATGTATCCGTATACGGGCTAACTCCGGATGGCGCGGATTTATTGATCCGCCGCTCGACCGACGGGTTCGCGCATGCAAGAATAGCAGGAGAGGTTTTCACATGTTACATCGCGAACAAATCCTGCAGCAGGCATTGTCACTGCCGCCCGAAGACAGAGCTTATGTCGTCTCCGAGTTGGAACACAGCCTGGAGCAAGATGGGCCCGATTCGGAAGCGTTTTTAGCCGAATTGCGGCGTCGCTCGGCGGCTTATCGTTCCGGCGCCACGACGGCCAGGCCGGCCGACGAGGTGTTGGACGACTTGCGCCGGAAATACAGCGGCGGAATGACTCCTTGAAACTCCGCATCGTCGCCGAGGCCGAATCCGAGATCCTTGCTGCGCGAGAATTCTACCGGCGAGCGCTGCTCTCGACTTTTCGCTATGTCGTCGTGTTCGAACTTGAGAGCGACGCAATCACGGTCATCGCCATCGCGCACGCTAGCCGCGCTCCGGGATACTGGACCGGTCGTCACGGATAGTCTGGCCAGGTTCCTTGATGCGCGGTGCTAGGCAAACACGCCCTCGATCGGCTCGCCGTCAGGTAGCACGAAGTTCGGACGACGCTGCTGATCGTAGAGCCGCGTGGCCGGGTCGATGCCGAGCGCGCGATAGATCGTCGCCGCGACGTCGCCGGGCGAGTAGCCGCGGCCGGTGGGAAACGCGCCCTGGCGATCGGTCGCGCCGATCACCTGCCCGGCGCGAACGCCGGCGCCGGCGAAGAAGATCGAGCCGGCTTTTCCCCAGTGGTCGCGCCCGCCGAGGCTGTTGATCTTCGGCGTGCGACCGAATTCGGTGAGGAACACCACCAGGGTCGAATCGAGCAAGCCGCGCGACTTGAGATCCACGAGCAGCCCGGCAAAGGCTTTGTCCATGCCGGCCACGTGATAGCCGCGCTTGGCCATCTCGCTGATGTGCGGCTGCTTCTGGGCCGGCACGGCGTGGTTGTCCCAGAGGTTGCCGTACTCGTGATCGTAGCCGTAATCGACCATCACGAACCGAGCCCCGGCTTCCACCAGCCGGCGGGCCATCAGGCAGCGCCCGCCCAGCTTGGTGCGGCCGTAGGCGTCGCGCAGCGAATCGGCCTCTTGCGAAACGTCGAAAGCTTGGCGAACCGCGGGCGAGGCCAGAAGCTGAAAGGCGTTTTCGTAGTGGCCGTCCATCGCGCCGCGCCGTTCGGCGTCGCCCACCGCCTGGTCGAGCACGCCGCGAAGCTGAGACCGGCGGCTGAGCCGGTCGAGGTCCAGCCCTTCGACCAGATCTAAAGCCTTGGGCAACAAATCTTCATTGGCCAGCGGCGAAGGATCGGCCGATTTTTCGCCCACCGTGAAATCGGGCTGTTCGGGTTCGCCGCCGATGCAGAAGGGGGCATACCGCCCGCCGAGCCAGCCCGCCACGAACTCGTTCACCGGCGGCGGACCGGGCCGCGTGATGCCGGGCACGGCGATATAGCCGGGCAGTTGGTTCCGCGGGCCTTGCAGATAGGCCACGATCGAACCGATGTTCGGCTCGCTCGTGATCTGCTGCGGCGTCACTTTGCGGCCCGAGAGGCAATAGACTTGGCTGAGGAAATGGTCGTTGCTGTCGTGCGAAAAGCTGCGCACCAGGCAAAACTGATCGGCGATCCGGGCCAGATTCGGGCAGCTTTCGGCGAACTGCACGCCCGGCAGCTTCGTGGCGATCGGCGCCAGCGTGCCGCGGATTTCTTCGGGCGCCTCGGGCTTCGGATCGAGCGAATCGTGATGCGTCACGCCGCCAGCCATCCACAAGAAGATCACCGATTGGGCTTTTGCCGGGAGAGTCGGCGCGGCTTGAGCGGCTGACGGCGCGGCCCCAACGCCGGGCCACAAGGTCGAGGCCATGCCCAGCGAACCGACGCGCAGCAAATCTCGGCGGCTCCACGGGCCGCGGTAACGATCCAGATTGCGTCGCCCGTCAGGCATCGAGCATACTTCCAATTTTGGATTTATCGCGGGTTTGCGGCCAACCGGGAGGCTGACGCCTCCCGCTCGCCTTTCTGACTACATCCACTCTTTAATTACGCGCCCTTCGTTGAGCCGAATCGGCCGGCCGTCGGGGGCGACGTGGATCGTATCGAGCGAAATGCCGAGCTTGCTGTAAACCGTGGCGGCAACGTCCTGGCTCAGGTATTCGTCATCGACCGCCCGGCCCCCTTCGCCGTCGGTCTTGCCCAGCACCGCGCCGCCGGGCGCCCCGGCGCCGGCCATGATGGCGAAACCCGCGGTCGACCAGTGATCGCGACCGCTGGCCGAATTGATTTTGGGCGTGCGGCCGAAGTCGGTCAGCCAGACGACCAAAGTCGAATCGAGCAGGCCGCGCTGTTCGAGATCGATCAGCAATTCGGGCAGCGCCTGATCGACCGGCGGGATCAGCCGGTTTTGCAGCGATTCGAAGTTCTTCTGGTGCGTATCCCAGCCGCCGTCGGTGACGGTTACGAACCGCACGCCCCCTTCGATCAGCCGCCGGGCCAACAGCAAGCTTTGGCCGAACTTCGTGCGCCCGTAGCGATCTCGCAAGGCGGCGTCTTCCGAATCGAGATCGAAGGCCCGCTTGGTTTCGGGCGAGGTGACCATGTTGAACGCGGCGCGATAGTATTCGTCGAGGGCCCGGTAGGCGTCGGGCTCGGTTTCGGCGTGCTGCTGTACGGCGTCGATGGCGGCCAGCATGCTGCGGCGCCGGTCGATCCGCGCGCCATCGGTCGACGCTGGCGGCGTGATGTCGCGAACCACGAACGGCGACTTGCTCGGGTCGGCCAGCAGTTCGAAGGCGGAGTGTTCCAGGCCCAAATAGCCCGGCGCCCCGCCGCCGAAGCGCCGGTCGATATTACCGCCAAGCTGCACGAAGGGCGGCATCGCCGTTTTGAAGCCCAGTTCGCGGCTGACCACCGAACCGAAGCACGGATACGTCATGGCCGGCGTGTAAGGATGGCCCGACATGACGTAGGCGTCGGCCGTGCCGTGGCTGCCGTTGCGCGGGTTCCAACTGCGCATCAAGGAGAATCGCCTCTGCTCCTTCGCCATCCGCGGCACGATTTCGGTGAACTTGACGCCCGGTGTCGGCGTGTCGATGGTCTTGAACGGCCCGGCAACGCTGACCGGCGCCTCGGGCTTCGGGTCGAACGTATCGTGGTGGCTCGTACCGCCTTGCGTCCAGATCAGGATGCAGTTGACGTCACGGGTCGGCCGGCCCTCGGCGGCCAAAGCTTGCTTGCGGGCCAGGAGCTCAGGCAATGACAGCCCCAAACCTGTCAAGGCGCCGATCTGCAAAAACGAACGCCGGCGGATGCCTTCGCAGTCTCGCGTCGTTCCCGACAAAAGGCTGATCATGGTCCGTTGGCTCCTATCCGGTTTGTCAGTCGTCTACTTAAACGCCTGCGATGTCGATCGGGTTCCGTTCTTAACCCCTAGGCGTGCCGTTGGCTAGCGGCGACCGACCAGGGGGCTAACGCTCCCCGCTCGCCTTTCCGACTTCCGATTCCCGACCTTCTCCCTACATCCACTCCTTGATCACACGGCCCTCGTTCAGCCGAATCGGCCGGCCGTCGGGGGCGATGTGGATCGTGTCGAGCGGAATGCCGAGCTTGGCGTAGATCGTCGCCGCGACGTCTTCCGTAAAATATTCGTCGTCCACCGGCCGGCCCCCTTCATCGTCGGTTTTGCCGAGGATCGACCCGCCCGGCACGCCGGCGCCGGCCGCCATGATGAAGCCCGAGTTGGCCCAGTGGTCGCGGCCGCTGGCCGAGTTGATCTTGGGCGTGCGGCCGAAATCGGTCAGCCAGATGACCAGCGTCGTCGACAGCAGCCCTCGCTGTTCCAGGTCGACGAGCAACTCGGGGATCGCCTGGTCGAGCGGCGGCAGCTTGCCCTTCATGCCTGGGAACAAGCCGGCGTGATGGTCCCAGCCGCCGTCAGAGACGGTGACGAACCGCACGCCCGACTCGATCAGCCGCCGCGCCAACAAGCAGCTTTGGCCGAAGGGCGTGCGGCCGTAGCGATCGCGCAACGCGGCGTCTTCGCTGTCGATATCGAAGGCCTTTTTGGTCTCGGGCGCCGTAATCATGTTGAGCGCGGTGCGGTAATGTTCGTCGAGCGCGGCGAACGCCGCCGGCTGGGAGTCGGCCGTTTTCTGCAAGGCGTCGATGGCGCCGAGCATGCTGCGGCGGCGTTCGATCCGCGGCACGTCGACGCCTTTGGGAGGAGTGATGTCGCGCACGTTGAACGGCGTGGCGTTGGGATTGGCCAGCAGTTCGAAGGCGTTGAACTCGGCGCCCAGGTAGCCGGCCGTGCCGCCGCCGAAGGTGGCGTGATCGACCGCGGCGCCCAACTGAATGAACGGCGGCATCTTGGTCTTGAAGCCCTTCTCGCGCGAAATCACCGAGCCGTAGCAGGGATACACGACGGCCGGATTGATCGGATGGCCCGACATCATGTACTGGTCGGCCACGCCGTGCCCGGCGTTTTTGGGGTTCCAACTGCGCATGATGGCAAAGCGATTCAGCTCCTTCGCCATCCGCGGCACGATCTCAGTGAACTTGACGCCCGGCACGGCGGTGTCGATCGCCGCATACTCGCCTTTGACGCTGGCCGGGGCTTCGGGCTTGGGATCGAACGTGTCGTGGTGGCTTGTGCCGCCTTGCGTCCAAATCAGAATGCAGTTGACATCGTTGCCGGGCGCCGGGGCCGCTAGGGCTTGCTTGCCCGCCAAAAGCGTCGGCAGTGAAAGACCTAAGCCTGAAAGTGCGCCGACTTGCAGAAAGTCGCGTCGTTGAATGCCCCCGCAATCGCGCGAAGCGCCCTCAAGAAACCTGAGCATCGGCTGCTACTCCAGAGAGGCGGGATGTTTTGAGGCGGGATCTCGTCGAGACGCCCCGATTATATCGGCAACTTGCGACCAATCAAGAAGAGGTGATGCGTCTTGGGTTCAAGATCTAAGCAATATCCCGAAACGGATTTTAAAAAAACTGCTTGGCGCCGGCCTTCTTGCAGGTGCATAATGAGCGGTTGATGTGTCACCCGCCCGGCGACCAGTTCCGTGCGCTTCCCCTGCCGGATCCGCTGGTTGCCGAACCACAAAAGCCGGAGGCTTCTGCGTGTCGCGCTCCCGATCTGGCCTGAGCCGTTCGCGTTGGCTTGTTGCATTCGTTGGCTGCTTTCTGCCTTGGGCCGCAGCATTTTCGTCCGCCATTGCTGCCTCCTTTCAAGTTTCTCCGCCCGCGGTTTCGCTGGAAGGCAATTTTGCCCGGGCGCAATTGCTGGCGGCCGCGTTGGCAGCCGACGGCACGGCACACGAACGCAGCGACGACCTGACGCACGAGGCGACCTATGCTTCGTCGAATCCACAGGTGGTCACGGTCGCCAGCGGCGGCTTTTTGCTGGCCGTCGGCAATGGCGAAGCGACGATTGCGGTGACGGCCAAAGGCGAAACCGTGCAAGTGCCGGTGCAAGTCAGCGGCGTTTCGCCGCAGCCGGCCATCGCCTTCAAGACCCAAGTCTTGCCCGTATTGACCAAGGCGGGCTGCAACTCGGGGCCTTGCCACGCCAGCCAGTACGGCAAAGGGGGCTTCAGGCTTTCGGTGTTCAGCTTCTCGCCGGAAGAGGATTACCAGGCGATCTTCCGCGATCGGCAAGGCCGCCGGGTGAACCTGCTCGAACCCGAGCGGAGCTTGTTTCTGCTCAAGCCGACCTTGGCCGTGCCGCACGGCGGCAATCGGCGGCTGACCGCCAGATCGGTGGATTACGAGTTGCTCAAAAGCTGGCTTTTGGGCGGGGCGATTGGTCCCAAAGCGGATGAGCCCAAGGTGCAATCGATCAAGGTCCTGCCCCCGCGGCGCGTGGGGCCAGTCGGCTTGTCGCAGCAGTTGCAGGTGTTCGCGATCTATAGCGATGGCAAAATGCGCGACGTCACTTGCTGGGCCAAGTTCGACAGCCTCGACGACAGCGTTGTCGCCGTCACCCAGGAGGGCCGCTTCACGACGGTCGGCAAAGGCCAGTCGAACGTGATGGTGCGTTTCGAAGGGCAGGCCGAGGTGGCGACCGTCGTCGTGCCTTATGCCGACAATGTCGACCTGGCCGGCTGGATTGAAAACAACTTTATCGACGTGCTGGCGGCCAAGAAGTTTCGCGAATTGGGCATTCCGCCCTCGCCGGCGTGCGACGACGCAACCTTCGTGCGCCGCGCGTATCTCGACGCGATCGGCACGCTGCCGACGGTGGAAGAAGCCAAGGCGTTTCTCGATTCGGGCGATCCCGACAAACGCAAGAAGCTGATCGACCGGCTGCTGGGTCTGACTGGCGACCCGGCCCAAGACATTTACAACAATCAATACGCTTCCTATTGGTCGCTGAAGTGGGCCGATCTGATCCGCTCGAACTCGGCCGTGATCGGCGAGCAAGGCATGTGGGCCATGCACAACTGGATTAACGAGTCGATGCGGCAGAACAAGCCGTTCGATCAGTTCGTCCGCGAGTTGATCACGGCCAAGGGCTCCGTCTTCAGCAACGGGCCGGCCAATTATTTTCGCGCGGCCAACAACCCGCAGGACTTGTGCGAAACGACCAGCCAACTCTTTCTGGGCGTGCGGATGCAATGCGCCAAGTGCCATCACCACCCGTTCGAGAAATACGGCCAGGACGACTATTACAGTTTCGCCGCGTTTTTTGCCCGCGTCGGCGTGAAGGGCAGCCAGGAGTTTGGACTGTTCGGCGGCGAGCAAGTGGTGATGGTCCGCACGGGCGGCGAGGTGGGCAACCCGCGCACCGGCAAAGTGATGAAGCCGACGCCGCTGGAAGGCGAGCCTGCTCCGGAAACGCCCGACCGGCGGCAAGCGCTGGCCAACTGGATGACGAACCCCGCCAATCCGTTTTTCGCCCGCAGCGTGGTCAACCGCTACGTAGCCTACTTACTTGGCCGCGGGCTGGTCGAGCCGATCGACGACATGCGGGCCACGAATCCGGCCAGCAATGCCGAATTGCTCGACGCGCTGGCCGTCGACTTCGCCAAGAATTGCTTCAATCTGAAGCTGCTTGTACGGACGATCATGAACTCGCGGCTGTACCAACTCGACTCGATGCCAACGCCGGCCAATGCCGCCGATACGCGGTTCTACACGCACTACCGCGTCAAGCGGCTGCCGGCTGAACCGCTGCTGGACGCCATCAATCAGGCGACCGGCACGCAAACGAAATTCAAGAACGTGCCGCTCGGCACGCGAGCCATCGAACTGCCCGACGGAGACTACCCGGACTATTTCCTGAAAACGTTCGGCAAGCCGCGGCGGGTGAGCGTTTGCGAGTGCGAGCGGACGCCCGACGCCAACCTGGCGCAAGCGCTGCACACGCTCAACGGCGATCTATTGGCCAATAAGATCGGCGAAGCGGGCGGGCGGCTGGCGAAGCTGTTGGCCGAGAATAAGCCGTTCGAAGAAAACGTCGCCGAGCTTTATCTGGCCGCCTGGTCGCGGCGGCCGACCGCGGAAGAGCTGAGCGTGTGCAAGTCGTTCCTCGACCAGAGCCCGAACCCCCAAACGTTCTATGAAGATTTGCTATGGACGTTGATCAATTCGAAACAGTTTTTGCACGTCAGGTGATTGGGATGCGGAATTCGGAATGCGGAAGGGGCAATTCCCTCTCCCTTTGGGAGAGGGTTAGGGTGAGGGCGCTTCGCAGCTTGATAGTTGCTTCGCCCGCATTAGATAGCAGCATCTCAACTGCTTCTCCCTCACCCCGGCCCTCTCCCAAAGGGAGAGGGAGAAGAAGAGCCCTCTCCTGCTCCGCGCTGGCATTAAGCTTGGCAGTCTGCGCGTTAGCCGCGGCGCCCGCCTTCGCCCAAACCTCCTACCCGATGTTGATGAGCCTCAAGCCGATCGCGGTCCAGATCGGCGCGACGATGGAGCATGAAGTCTCGGCGCGTTACAACCTGTACGGCGCCAGCCAGGTATTCGTGACCGGCGAAGGCGTGACGGCTGAAGTCGTGCCGCCGGAAGTGAAGCCGGAAGCAGAGGCTAAACCGGACGCCAAGCCAGCGGATGGAACACCGCAACCGCCGGCCAAGAAGCCAGAGATGCCGAAGATCAAGCTGCGATTCGCCGTCGCGGCCGAGGCCGTTCCGGGACCGCGCAGCTTCCGCGTGGTTACGGCCCAGGGCGCTTCGACCATCGGCCAACTGGTGCTGGTCCGCGACCCGATCGTGTACGAGGCCGACAAGAACAACACGCTGGCCGAGGCCCAGGCGGTGACGCTGCCGGCAACCTTGTGCGGAGCGATCGAACGCGCCGAGGACGTCGATTTCTTCAAGTTCACAGTGGCCGAGCATCAGGCCCTCGCGTTCCACGTGTATTCGCAGCGTTTGGAAAACAAGATTCACGACCTGCAAACCCACAGCGACCCGATCCTGACCTTGCGCAACGCCAGCGGCACGGTGCTGGCCTTGAACGACAATTACTTCTACGGCGACCCGCTGCTGCACTACCGCTTTCCAGCAGCGGGCGAATACTTCTTGGAGATTCGCGACGTTCGCTACCAGGGCAACGCTGAGTGGCAGTACAGCATCGAGGCCCACGACCGGCCGTTCGTCACGAACATCTTCCCCTTGCGAATCACGCCGGGCGCCGCCACGCGCGTACACCTGGCGGGCTTTAACCTGCCGGCCGATCCGACGGCGCTGGTGACGCTGCCGCCCGACGCGTCCGAAGACATCGAACGGATCAACCTGCCGCTGGCGGGCGGAGCGATCGCGGCGGCGCCGGTGATCGTCAGCCGCTTGCCCGAGATCGTCGAGTCGGCCGCCGACAACGACCTGATCGCGCAAGCGCAGCCGATCGGCGTGCCGTCGGGCGTCAGCGGGGTGATCTCGCAGGAAGGCGACATCGATTGTTATTCGTTCGACGCCAAGAAGGACGAACTGATCGGCATCGAAGTCGTCGCCCGGCGGCGGCAGTCGTCGCTCGATTCGATCTTGCGGGTGCTCAACGCCCAGGGCGCCGCACATCTTGAAATCGACGATATGAACACGGGCCGGCACACTTACGCCGACTCGCAGATTGAAAACTGGAAGGCGCCGGTCGACGGCAAGTATGTCATCGAGCTGCGCGACTTGCACCAGCGCGGCGGACCGGATTTCACTTACTTCCTGAAAGTCACGAAGGCCGAGCCGTATTTCAAACTCGACCTGGACAGCGACAAAACGCTACTGGCGCCCGGCGCCGGAGCGGCGATCTACGTTCGCGCGTATCGCAGAAACGGCTTCGCCGGCGAAATCCAGTTGGCCGTCGAAGGCTTGCCGCACGGAGTCACTGCGCAGTGCGGCAAGATTCTGGCTGCCGGAACCGATGGTTGCATCGTGTTGCAAGCCGCGGCCGATGCCCCGCACGGCGCCAGCAATCTCAAGATCACCGGCACGGCGAGCCTGCCCGCGGCCGATGCGAATCAGCCGCCGACGCAATTGACGGCCGTCGCTGAACCACTGCAAGAGATCTACATGCCCGGCGGCGGCCGTTCGCACTACCCGGTCGAAATGCACACGGTCTCGGTGGGCGACGTGATGGACATCAAGGGCGTCAAGCTGAACACGAACGCCGTGACGCTCAAGCCGGGCGAATCGCAAAAGATCGAGATCACGATCGAGCGCAACGCAGGCTTCAAAGGCAACGTCACGCTCGACTGCGTGATGCAGCACCTGGGCGGCATCTTTGGCAACAGTCTGCCGCCTGGCGTCAAGCTCGACGACAAGAACAGCCAGACTCTGCTCTCCGGCGAACAGTCGCAAGGCCACATCACCCTGGTCGCCGCGGCCGATGCCAAGCCGGTCGAAAATCAGTTCGTACCGATCATGGCCAACGTCTCGATCAATTTCGTGATGAAGTACACGTATTCGAGCGAGCCGCTCAAGGTGACGGTGGATTTCGCAAAGTGAATCAGCACGGAGCGGCGAAGCCGCAATCAAAGTCGCTTTTCGCTCCGCGAAAAAGGCGCCATTTTCGCGGAGCGAAAAGCGACATTCTGCAGCTTGAATTCAAGTTTCCCGCCGCGGAACGCGGCTTGACTCACAGGACGAAATCGTCGCGGCCCGGTAAGCAACAGAAGGTTTGTAGCACAGGAGCCTTGAAGTCATGAACATCGCCCGTTTGATCGGACTCTGCTCGGTTTTGCCAATCGCCTTTTTCGCAGCGACTTCTCGAGCGGACGAGCCGGCCGCGCCGAAGAACGAGCCGGCCGCGGTCACGCTGGAGAACTTCGTGGCCCCCGGTCCGAATACGGCCGACGAGCCGCTGGCCAAGCAGTTTTCGCTGGCTCGCGCCGTGGAGTTCATGGACTCGGCCGCGCTCGATTGGCAAAAGAGCCGGCAGTGCTTCACCTGCCATACGAATTACGCGCACTTGATGGTTCGCCCGGCGATCTCGGCTGACGCGCCGGCCCACGCCACGGTGCGCGGCGCTTTGGAAAAGCTGGTCAGCCAGCGTTGGAAAGACCAGGGGCCGCGCTGGGACGCGGAGGTGGTGATGACCGGCGCGATTCTCGCGATCAACGACGCGGCCACGACGGGCAAGCTGCACCCTTTGACGCGCGAAGCGCTCGACCGCACCTGGACCGTGCAACGCGGAGACGGCGGCTTCGATTGGCTCAAGTGCGGCTGGCCGCCGATGGAGTCGGACGATCATTTCGGCGCCACGATGGCCGCGATCGGCGTCGGCGCCGCGCCCGAAGGCTACGCCCAGACCGAAAAAGCCCAGGCGGGCCTGGAAAAAATCCGCGGTTATCTCAAGGCCAATCCGGCCCCGACGCTGCACCATCGGGCGATGGTCTTGTGGGCCTCGACCTACGTTGACGGCTTTTCGACGCCCGAGGAGCGGCAGGCCACGATCGACGAGCTGGTCAAGCTGCAACAGGCCGATGGCGGCTGGGCGCTGGCTTCGCTGGGCGATTGGAAACGCTCCGACGGCAAAGAGCAGGATACGAAGTCGAGCGACGGCTACGGCACGGGCTTTGTCATCTACGTGCTGCGGCGCGTGGGCCTGCCGGCGGACGACCCGCGCTTGCAGCGCGGCATCGCCTGGCTCAAGGCCAACCAGCGCGAAAGCGGCCGCTGGTTTACCCGTTCGCTCAACAAAGACAGCAAGCACTTCATCACGCACGCCGGCACGGCCTTCGCCCTGCTGGCGTTGACCAGTTGCGAGCCGCAATTGGCCCAAGCGCGCTGAAGGCCGCTCGCGCGAAGCTTGTGAGTTGGCGTAGCTCCCCCGCTCGCGCAAACGGGATTCAGTGCGCGAGATAGCTAACGCGGCGCCAAAGGCTTTTTACGTAGCCCAGGCATTTATGCCTGGGAACATTCGAAACGCGCACGCTTTCCGATCGGCGCCACGCGGGCCGCTTAGGCGGCCCGCGTGGCGCCGATCGTCTGACAACATCAGCGAATCGGTTCTCGGATCCCAGGCATAAATGCCTGGGCTAATTAAAAGATAACGCATTAACCCAACTGCCGGGCCAAAAACTGCTGCGTGCGCTGGCTCTGCGGCGAATCGAGCACCTGGGCCGGCGGGCCGTCTTCGATGATCCGGCCGTCGGCCAACACCACGATGCGGTCGGCGGCGCGGCGGGCGAAGCCGATCTCGTGCGTGACCATCACCAGCGTCAGGCCGTCGCGCTTCAAGTCCTCAAGCACGGAAAGCACTTCGTGCTTCAACTCGGGGTCGAGCGCGCTGGTGATCTCGTCGCAGAGCAGCCCTTGCGGCTGCATGGCCAGTGCCCGGGCGATGGCCACGCGCTGCTTCTGTCCGCCGGAAAGCTGCTCGGGGTAGGCGTCGGCCCGATCGGCCAGTCCCACCCGGGCCAACAGCGCCCGCCCCAGTTCGACCGCTTCGGCTCGCTTCAGCCCCCGCACGTAAAGCGGCGCCTCGATGACGTTTCCGAGCGCCGTCAGGTGCGGAAACAATTGATAGTCCTGAAACACCATGCCGACCAACCGCCGCACCTGGCGGACTGAGCCAGCCGCGTCGCCGTTGCCGCCGGCGCGCAATACGTGCGGGCCGACGCGCACTTGCCCGGCGTCCCACGAGCTCAGGCCGTTGATGCAGCGCAACAGGGTCGACTTGCCGCCGCCGCTCGGCCCGAGCACGGCCAGCGTCTGGCCGGCAGGCGCGGAGAGACTCACTTGATCCAGTACCAGGCGATCGCCGAAACGCTTGGTGAGGCCGGCGATCTCGATCAGGGCGCCGTCGCCGACTCGGCTGTCGTTTGCAGTCGTCGTAGTCATTGCGGCGCTGCCCAACGTCGTTCGAGATATCGCGAAAGATACCCCAGCGGAACCGACATCGCCAGATAAAGCGAGGCGGTCAGCAGGCCCAGTTCGACGAACTTGAAACTCGATCGCGAAAGCACCAGATATTCCTTGGTCAGCTCGCGGACCGCGATGACGCTGACCAGGCTCGTATCTTTGAACAGCGCCACGAAGTCGTTGGTCATCGGCCCCAGCGCCGTGCGCAGGGCCTGGGGAAAGATCACGCGGCGAAAAGCCAGCACGTCGGACATGCCCAGCGCGCGGGCAGCGTCCCATTGCCGCGCGGGCGCCGAAAGGATCGCGCTGCGGTAGATTTCCGATTCATAGGCGGCGTAGTTCAGCGCGAAGCCGAGAATCGCCGTATAGACCGCCGGCAATTGTAGATGGAATTCGGCCAAGTAGTGCGCCAACCCGAAATACAGGAAGAACAACACCAAGAGCAGCGGCACGCCACGAAAGAATTCCACGTAGACCAGCGACAGCCAGCGGACCGGGGCCGGCCCGTACATGCGGCCCAGTGCGACCGCCAGGCCGATCAGCACTGCCAGCAGCATGCTGCACACCGTCAGCAGCACCGTCATGCCAGCCGCCTTCACCAGGAGCGGCGCGTATTGCGAAAACGTCCATGCCTGGGCCGAGGCGGCGATAATATTCACGTCGACCATGCCCGGTACGTCGGCGCCGCCGTCGGCGAGCGGCCGGCCGTCGGCATCGAAGCCCAGCCCTTGCCGCTCGGCGCGTCGGTTCGGGCCGCGGGCAAGCCGCGCCTGATCGGCGTTCCACAGCCGCCAGCGCACGAGAATTTCGCGCAAGGGGCCGTCGGCCATCAATTCGCCGAGCGCCTCGTCGATGGCCTCGCTCAACGCTCGATCCGACTTCCGTGACGCGATGCCATAGCCGCCGTGGCCAAACCGCCCGCCCGCCAGCTTGAGTTGCGGGTCGGTGGCGCCATAGAAAGCGACGATCGGCGTATCGAGCAGCACGGCGTCGAGCCGGCCGAGCCCGAGATCGAGATACGGCTCGACTTGCCCTTCGAAGGCCACCGTCTTGATGCTCCGCGCAGCCAACAGCCGCTCGGCCGCGCTGCCGGCCATCGTGCCCACCAGCCGATCGGCGCAATCGTCGAGGTCGGCGATCCGCCGTTCGTCGCGGCGCACCACCAGTTGCTGGGAGTAAATATAGTAGGGCCGCGAGAACAGCACGGCGGCGCGGTTCTCGGGCGAAATCTCGAAACCGCTGATGATGCAGTCGAAATCGCACTTGTCGAGGCCCAGCGGCAAGCTGGTCCACTCATATTGCACGAACTCGGCCTCGAGCGGAATTCTCAATCGGCGGCCGATCGACTCGGCCAAAGCATCCGCCAATTCGACCTCGAAGCCGATCACGCGGCCGGGATCCTGCGGATCGCGCAATTGAAACGGGGCGCCACCCTCGGCATCGCCGCCCCAGCGCAAAACGCCCGAGGCGAAACGTTGTGCGAGACTTCTATCTTTCCGATCGCTGCTCTCCGCGGCGTGCGCCTTCGGCGAGCATTGCGAGCCAACCAGGCATGTCATTACAAACCAGATTGACGCGGCCCTTACGACCGAAGCAGACATGCGGCGTCGATCGCAACAAGTACGGGTTCCTCTTCTCTGTTCGGCTGAGCACGCCGCCGATCGAGCTTTGCCGCGCCGTGACGCCGATTGAAGAACCGAAAGGAATTTCGGAACAGAGAAGAGGGACCCGTATTCCTGGCACAGCGCGGTGCGTTCGGTTGGCATGGCACGCCTCGAATACGATATGGCGGCAGTTCCGGCGAGCAGCAGTAGGGCGGGCGCTGCCCGCCAAAAGCGACAGCGTTCGCGATCGCGAGGTCTGACGGACAAGGCCGCTATCTCCCAAGGTTCGCAACGCAAGAGACGCATCCGGTGCGCCTGCTACGTTTTTGCCTGGTTCGGTTACGGCACACGGAGTGTGCCTACTACTTTGGGAAAATCACTTTACGCCGGTTGCTGCTGCGTAATGCAGTGAAACGCGCCCAAGCCCCAAGATACTTCTACGGCGCGAATCCCGCGGACGCGGCGGCCGGGAAACAGTTCTGCCAACGTTTGCATCACGACCTGGTCGGCCGGGTCGTCGAATTGCGGCACGATGACCAAGCCGTTGGCGATGTAAAAATTCGAGTAGCAAGCCGGCAGCCGCTGCTCGTTCTGGAAGATCGGCCGCGGCATCGGCAACTCGACGACTTCCAGCGGGCGGCCTTGCTCGTCGGTCGCCAAGCGGAGCCGCTGGAGATTGTCGCGCAGCGGCTGGTAATTAATGTCGGCCGGGTCGTCTTCGAGCGCCGCCACGACGGTCCGCGGCGCAACGAAGCGGGCCAACTCGTCGATGTGCCCGTCGGTGTCGTCGCCGGCGATGCCTTCGCCAAGCCAGATCACGTGCCGCGCGGCCAGGTAATCGGCCAAGTAGCGTTCGATCTCCTTACGCGAAAGCTGCGGGTTGCGATTGGGATTGAGCAAGCACTGCTCGGTCGTCAGCACCGCGCCTCGCCCATTCGGATCGACGGCGCCTCCTTCCAAAATGATGCCCGGCTCATACCGCCGATAGCCCAGCATCTCGGCGATCCGCCGCGGAACCTGCTGATCGCGATCGAACGGCGGATACTTGCCGCCCCAGGCGTTATAGCCCCAGTGGACGAGCGCCGGCTCGGCGCCCGGCGGCCCGGCGAGAAACGTCGGCCCGTGGTCGCGCATCCAGGCGTCGTTGGTCGGAATATCGTGCAGCGTCACGCACCGCAGATGGCCGACCGTCTGCCGCGCCTGGGCCATGACTTCCACGCCGCCCGCCAAAATATGCACCGGTTCGTGCTCGCAGAGCGTGCGCACCAGTTCGGCCCACACGCCGGGGATCGGCTCGAAATGGCCCGGCCAGGTTTCGCGGTTGTGCGGCCAACTCAGCCAGGTCGCCGCATGCGGCTCCCATTCGGCCGGCATGCGGTAGCCGAGGGCGGCGGGTCGGAGATCGGAGATCGGAGGTCGGAGGTCGGAAGACACGTTGGCGAATCAACTCCTCTTCATTATGGTCGATAACTATTTCGTTACAACGAGAGGTGCAACGTGGTTTTATCCGTGTTCGATCCGTGTTTCATCCGTGGCTTCTTCCGCGCCCTCGCCGCTCGAATTCTCCGACCTCCGGATTCCGACATCAGACTTAATCCAAGTAGCGCTTCGTCAGGTCGCCATACGCATCGATCCGCCGGTCGCGCAAAAAGGGCCAATGAGTGCGAACGACGTCGATCTGGTCGAGATGGCACTCGACCAGCAGCGTCTCTTCGGCGTCGTGGCTGCCGCGAGCCAGCAGGTTGCCGTTGGGGTCGGAGACGAACGAGGCGCCCCAGAATTCCAGCTCGCCCTCCATGCCGATCCGATTGACCGCCGCCACGAACACGCCGTTGGCGATTGAATGGCTGCGCATCATGGTTTCCCAGGCCGAGTGCTGGCTGACGCCGTATTCGGCCTTCTCGCTCGGGTGCCAGCCGATGGCCGTCGGGTAGAAGATGATCTCGGCGCCGCTCATCGCGGTCAACCGGGCCGCTTCGGGATACCACTGATCCCAGCAGACGCAAACGCCGACGCGGCCGAACCGCGTGTCGCAACTCGAAAAACCCAGGTCGCCCGGCGTGAAGTAGAACTTTTCGTAATACAGCGGGTCGTCGGGAATGTGCATTTTGCGATACATGCCCGCTTGGCGGCCGTCGGCGTCGAACACGACGGCCGTGTTGTGGTACAAGCCGGGCGCCCGGCGCTCGAACAGCGAGCCGATCACCACCACGCCGTGCCGCTCGGCGGCGGCGGCCAGGGCTTCGCTCGTCGGGCCGGGGATCGGCTCGGCCTCGCCGAAACGGGCGTGGTCTTCGCTTTGACAGAAATAATGCCCGGCGAACAGTTCTTGCAGGCAGACGATCTGCGCCCCGGCCGCCGCCGCTTCGCCAATGCGAGCGACGGCCTTGTCGACGTTAGGCTGTTTGGCCGCCGTGCAGCTCATTTGCACCAGCGCCAGCGTGACCTTCGACGGACGTGTTCCGCCGGCTGGCTTTCGCTTGGAATGGTTAGAGTCAAGCATGGTTTGATGGTACTCTAATGCGCCGCGTTTGTGGTAGGGGCCTGTATGTGGAGCGGGCGGTTCACCAAGCCTGCATTGTCAGCTCGGGTGGCTGGCGGCTGAGCCTTGGCGAAGCCCCAGTTCCCTGGGGCATCGCTTCGCTCTGCCGCCAGCCACCCTTCCCGTCAAAACGGCGTTGAAGAGGCACAAGCGTCCCCCGCCAGCTTGCCCTCGACTCCGCATTTATTCCAACCGAGCCAGAACCAAACAGGACCCCATGACTCGTCCCCAGGTTCGCGGATTATTCGTCACCGGAACCGGCACCGAAGTCGGCAAGACCTTCGTCGCCGCCGCGATTGCCAAGGCGCTGGCCGCTGCCGGACGCCGCGTGGGCGTGTACAAACCTGCGGCGAGCGGCTGCCGGCTTGTCGAGGGGCGGTTGCAAAGCGACGATGCAATCGCCTTGTGGGAGGCCGCCGGCCGGCCGGGAGAGTTGGAGCAGGTCTGCCCGCAGCGTTTCGCGGCGCCGCTGGCGCCCCATCTGGCTGCACGAGCCGAAGGCCGCGAGATCGACGCCAAGTTGCTGCGCAGCGGGCTCGACGCCTGGACCGCATCATCGGAGATCGTCGTCGTCGAAGGCGCCGGCGGCTTGCTCTCACCGCTCTCGGACGACGAGTACGTCGCCGACCTGGCCGCCGATTTCGGCTTTCCGCTGATCGTCGTGGCGGCGAACGTGTTGGGCACGATCCACCAGATGCTGGCCACGCTGGTCGTCGCCGAGACCTTCCCCACGCCGCTCGATGTGGCCGGCGTGGTGTTGAACCATCCATTTCCCGAACCGCCCGACGCAAGCTGCGGCACGAACTTCGCCGAATTGACCCGCCGCTGCGTGCCGCCGGTGCTGGCCGAGGTCGGCTGGCAAGACCCAGGGTCGTTGGCCGCGATCGACTGGTACGCCCTCGCAACGAAAAAGTAGGGCAGGCATTCCTGCCTGCCTCTTCCCTTCCCCCTCACTCTGCCTCTGCGCCGCGAAACCGGCTACACTGCTCCGAAGGATCTTAAACATTTTTTTAGCGTTATATTCCTCCCGCTTCTTCGCCCGCTGATCTTATGGACGAATCGCCTCCCGCTCGAAGGCGCCCGCAGTGCAGCCACCGACTCCCTCTCCCTCTGGGAGAGGGCCGGGGTGAGGGCTGACGCGAGTAGCGACTCTGCCTCCTCTGCATCCCAAACAACCGCCGCCCAACTGCCTATCCTCGACATCGCCGCTGCCCCATCCGCCAACGGCGCCGCCTCGCTCGCCCAAGAATTCTTTTCCCGTGCACTAGCCGAGCAGCTCTCGCCCGCCGACGTGTTTCGGATCACCATCACCTCCTTCCTCGACGCCTATAACTTCGATGTCCGACGGCTGATGAAGTGTTGCATCCACCACGTCTTGCCGAGCGGCCACGTGATTCCGTTTTGCGCCTACAATGTGCTCTATCGCGACGGCCACGTTCCGCTGCCCGAACTGCGCGACGCGATCGCTAAAATCGTTCAACCAGAAGCGGCGCCGAAGCGTTAATCGCGAAAAACGCGAAATCGGTCCCTCGCCCCTCGCAGTTGGCGCATTTTCGAAGTCTTGCCGCCCGAAATTTCAAGTCGAGTCGTTCTTCGTCGCACGTGCTTGCTTGCCGCGAGTTGCGCACACCGTTACATTTGGCGCAGGTTTGGCCTTCGCTCCGTTCGCGAGTCGCCGAACAAAGCAGAAACCAGCCCAGACGAGACTGCCTCAATGAGACCGCTCAGCAAGATCAGCCCCGAGTGGTGGGATTACACCACGCTCGACCGCCAGATACTCGACGACGCCGCCAGGCTTTCGGCCGACGACCTGTTTCAACTGTCGCGGCCCGGCTTTACGGTGAAGTATTACGAGACGATCGAAGAGTTTTACCTGGCCGAGGCGCTGGAATACATCACGGCCTGGCGGCAAGCCACGCCCGAGCGGCCGGCAGGCATTTGCGGTCCGATCGGGCCGACCGAACAGTTGCCGCTGGTGGCCCGGCTGGTGAACGAATTGGATCTCGATCTACGGCACTGCCATTTTTGGGGTATGGACGAATGGGTCGTCGACGGCCGCGAGGCGCCCGAAGATTTTCCGCTCAGCTTCGCCAAGGCCGACTTGGAACTGTGCTTCAACCGCATCCGGCCCGAACTGCGGATGCCGCGCGAGAATATCCACTTTCCCAAAGCCGACCCGCGCGAGTACGTCGCCAGCTACGACTTGGCTCGCTGCGTTGTCATGCAAGGGGGCCAGGGCGAAGTCAAGCACTGGGCTTTCAACGATCCGCCCAAGCGCAAGGGCAAATACCGCGGCGCTCCGCCGAGCCCCGAAGAATATCGCCAGCTTTCGACGCGCATCGTCGATTTGCACCCGATGACGATCATCCAGAACGCGCGGACTTCGGGCGGCGGCGTAGTGACCAACGTCCCGACGCAGGCCATTTCGGTCGGCCCGCGCGAAACCTGGCGGGCCGAGAAGGTCTCGATCTGGCACGCCGGCTGCCACGACAACCCGTTCGGCCTGCGGCTGACGACCTGGATGATCTCCAAAAAAATTCCCGATGCTTCCGTGCCGATGTCGCTGTTGGCCGACCATCCCAACGTGCAGTTCAATTTCCTCCGCAGCGGCATCGGCTCGTGCGAAGCCGAGATGCACTAGCCATGCCCCGCGCCTTTGCCGTCGCCGCTCATCCCGACGATATCGAGTTCGTGATGGCCGGCACGCTGATCCAGCTCCGCGACGCCGGCTACGAAATTCACTACATGAATATCGCCAACGGCTGCTGCGGTTCGACCGAGCACGACGCGGCGACGGCGGCGGCGACCCGCCGTCAGGAGTCGATCGACGCTTGCCGTTCGATCGGCGCCGTGTTTCACGAAAGCCTGACGAACGATCTGGAGATCTTTTATGACCGGCCGACGCTCTATCGCATGGGGGCGATCATGCGCGAGGTGGCGCCCGCGATCGTGCTCACGCACGCGCCGGTCGATTACATGGAGGATCACACCAACGCCTGCCGCCTGGCGGTGACGGCGGCCTTCTCTCGCGGCATGCCCAATTTTCCCGTCGATCCGCCCAAGCCGATCGTCGAAGGGCCGGTGACCGTCTATCATGCCCAGCCGCACGGCAATTGCACGCCGCTGGGCGAGCCGGTCGTGCCGGGGCTGTTCGTCGACGTGAGCGGCTGCTTGGAGCAGAAGGCGGCGATGCTGGCTTGCCACGCCAGCCAAAAACGCTGGCTTGACGAGAGCCAGGGCCTCGATTCTTATATCCAGACGATGCGCGACTTGATGCACGAGGTAGGCCGCATGTCGGGCCGTTTCGAGTACGCCGAAGGTTGGCGGCGCCATCTGCATCTCGGCTTTTGCGCCGCCGCCGCCGACCCGTTGACGGCAGCCCTGCCGTCGGCATCCGTTGCGGAAGGTAGCAAGCACGGCCCGTAATGCAATCCGGGAGTCAGTGTAGCGCTGATTGGCCCGCAATCGACCTTCGAGGTTCCGTCGATCGACGACGAATAAAGCTGCGCCGGATTTTGCCGGCATGCGAGCCGTGTTAGGATATTGATTGTGATCCGTCGGCGTTAAGCGTGTTGCGGCGCCTTCGAATCGAACCTTACGAGCATTCCACAGGCGGGAATATGATGATTCGGCTGGGTCTTGCGGCAACGTTTTTATCGATACTTGGCGTCGCCGGCTGCGGCGATACGACTGCTCCGGAGCCGAAGATCGTGGCGCCGGCCGAGCCTCACAGCACGCCAGCCGAGCCTCACAGTGCGGCGGCCGAGCCTCACAGTGCGACAGCCGGGGCCCCGGCCGCGGCGCCTACCGATGCGTCTGTCGCTGGAAATGCGGAGCAAGACGCTGCCAGCAGGGCGCGCAGTCTGCCTTTGGGGAAGCAGCGGGAACTTTTCGATGCGACTAATCAGCTCACACAGGGCAAGGAACTGACCGCCGCACAGTTGAAGTTGTTGAGAGAATTCCGCGGGCTGGCCGGGATCGACGAATCGCTGAAGATCTACCAACAGCGGCATCCCGAAGCTGCGGCCGAAAGCAACGAGCCGGAGGCGGAGGCGGCGAGCGATGCCAGCGCTTCCGCAGCCGCCGAACCGGGCGACGATGAGACCAAGTCGCCGGCCGCCGACGCCGCCAAGTCAGCTCCCGCCGGCGCCCCCGAGACGAACGACGGCAAAAACGATTCCGGCGAGTGACTGCCGGCTCGCCGCATTCCGTGATCGTCTCACCAGTGCATGACCTGGCCGCCGTCGACGTTCATCGTTTGGCCGGTGATGTTCTTCGCACGGGGTGAAGCCAGAAACACGGCCAGCGCGGCAATGTCTTCCGGGTCCTGCCAGCGGGCCAAGGGCACGGTGCGGCGAATTTTCTCGCCGGCCCACTCGTCGTACGTTTGTTGCTGCTCCGCCGGCTGCTGCGCATTCCAGGCGGCCCAGACCGATTGGTTCAACGAGGTTTTCACCATGCCTGGGCAAATGCAGTTGGCCCGCACGTTGTAGGGCGCCAGATCCTTGGCGACGCATTGCGAGAAGTTGATCAGGCCGGCCTTGGCCGCGCTGTACGGCGGATCGGTCTGCGAGCCGATCTGGCCGGCGATCGACGAGATGAACAGCAGGCTGCCGCGCCGCGCCTCGACCAACGGCGGCGCAAAGGCGTGCGCCGCGTTGGCCGCCCCCGTCAGGTTGACTTCGAGCACGCGCCGCCAGTCGGAAGGCTCGAGATTCCAGAACGGAAACCCGAACTTTCCCGAGCCCGCGCCGGCCGCGAAGACGACGTGATCGAGCCGGCCGCAGCGGGCCAAGGCGTCGCCCGCCACGCGCTCGAGTTGGTCGTACTGCGTAACGTCGGCCGTGAAGTCGATCGCCGTCCGGCCGAACTGGGCCGCGATCTCGCGAGCCGTCCCGGCGGCCGCAGGGTCTCGATCGACGAGCACGACGGCGGCGCCCTCGGCGGCGAAGGCCGCGGCGATCGCCCGCCCGATGCCTTGGGCGCCGCCCAGCACGACCGCCACGTCATCTTGAAGTTGCAAGTCCACGTTCTTCGAACTCCGCCTGCACTAACGCGATTGGCACGGCAAAACGCGACGCGGACGTCTCGCCGGCGCGCCTTTCGCCGGTTCCGTCCGCGCCGCGTCGCCGTGCATCCCTTCCGCCTAATCCAACTCGATTCCGTCGCGGCTCGCTTCGTTTTCGGCCGAGGACGCCGACGAATCGTGATCTTCGGCGTCGCGCTCGACGGCGGCGGGCTTCTTGGCGAACCGGGCGGCCCGCTCGCCCGCCACGACTCTCGCCGCCTGCCGCAGTTCGACCGGGCTCAGCCGCCGCAGGTTCGCCAGGTCGGCCAGCGGCTTGAGTGCGTTCATGGTGCGCTCCACGGTGGGTTCGATCAAGACGATTTCGACTAGCCAGCGGCGCACGCCCTCGAATTGACGCATGGCGTCTTGCAGTTGGTTGTGCAAGTCGGAGGTCAACTCCAACGTCTCCACCGCATCGGCCAGGTCGCCCGTTTGCGCCAAAACCTGATCTTTCAGCGAAAGCAGCCCGTCGAGGCTGGTCTGCGCCGCCGCCAGGCTATCGGCCTGCCCGTACAACCGCTCGCGGATCTTGATCAACTCATCGAGCGCTTCGCGGGCTCGCTCAGGCCGCTCGAAATCGTTGCCGCAGAGGATCGACTCCTTGATGGCGACGAGTTCTTCGCTGGCGTCTCGCGCCTGGGCGGCCTGCTCGGCCCCGGCGATCACGCCTTCGTGCAGCCGTCGAAACTCGCCGACCGCCTCGACGGCCTGGCGGGCGGCGTCCTGCTCGGCCAAAGTGCGCGACTCGAGTTCGATCAGGCTTTCCAACGTGCGCCGGGCTTCGCTGATTCGCGGCGCTTCGGCTTCGGCCAGCTCGCGCAAGCGGGCGAATTCCGCCAGCACGCTTTGGGCCGAGACGATGTAGTTGTACTGACCGATCATTCGCTCTTGCAAATTGGCGAGCTTGTCGACGGCGTCGAACACGTCGGCGCTCTCCTCGCGGGCCTGGATGGCTTCGGCTCGCAACTCGCCTCGCAGATCGGCAAGCGCGTCGAGCGAGGCTCGGGCCTGGACCGTCGAATCTTGCCCGTCGATGAGTCGCCCCTGGAGCGACTTGATTTCCTCCAGGGCGTCGGCGGCAGCCTGCGCCCGGCGGCCTTGTTCGGCAAGCGCACTGAGCAGTTCTCCCGTCTTCGCCGCCTGATTGGTTTGCCCCGCCAATTTCTTTACGCCCCGTTCCAAGTGGCCCATCTGAACCTGCAACCGTGAGAACTGCTGAGTCAGCGGTCGCGTGACCCCGATATGCAGCACGGCCAGACCGAGAGCAAAGCCTGTAGCGAACATGGCCCAACTCCGTAGCCGATTCGGTTGTTCCGAGAGCGCGCCATCCTTGGCGCCGTATGAATCCCTTGTGTCGGTAGTATTGTGCAAGGCGTTTGTCTCCTACCAAACTGAGATGAATCGTCGTCCGTTGCGAGATTGGTCAGTAAGACCCTGGTTTGACATATCGACCAGCTCAACGCTGTTTATCGAGTCTTTGTAAGTTGCTTATGTTGACGAAAACGCGCGAACGAGGCCGAATTCTACGGCTTTTTCTGTGCATCTTGGCTTTCGAGCGGGCCGTTGAAAAAAAACTGCTCGGACTTAAGGGCACAAGCCAGCGGAAGTTTAAGCTCGCCATGCCTCGACGTTGAGAAAAATGGGACTTCAACCTCTGAAAAAACACGGATCACACTGATATTTGGATGTTCTTCCCTACGTGCAATCCGTACTACAAACGTTCTATTTCTCCGCGTCTCGCGAAGATTTATGGGGCGAGTTGGCGGGGGGCGAGCCACGGATGAAACACGGATCGAACACGGATCGGACATGGTGTTTTCCAATTCGGCTCCTCACCGGCGTCTC
>DATKRK010000332.1:0-3807 GCA_035532215.1 Pirellulales bacterium
CGTAACATGGTGGGACGGGCGCCCTCGCCCGTCCACAAACTCCGGCGCCCTCGCCCGGCGGAGAAGTGATGAACCGCCCTGCGCCCGTTCATGTCAGTTGCCTCGTCAGCCGTGCGCCTTCGGCGCGCATGATCAGTTCAACTTCCCAGCCTTCGGTGCGAATGCGGAGATCCAAATAGCTCAAGAAGCGAACTACCGCAAAATATCCCAGTGAAAGCCACAGCGCCGCCGGCAGATAAATGGTATACATCGGCTGGTCGAAGTTCAGCTTGTAGGCCAACTGCAAGCGCAGATACCAGGAGGCGGCCCAGATCGCCGCGATGATCGCGGCGCCGATCAACAACGAGCCCATCCAGCGGCTGAACAGTTCGCCGCGATTGCGGTTGTGCATGTTGTTGCTGCGCGTGGCCGTGCTGGTTCCGTACAACCCGCGTTTGCGCCACGGATTGCGCTCCAGCAAAATGATTTCGTTCAGGTACGGCCAACCCCAATAAATAACAGGCCAGAAGAGAAAGAACACGCTGAGCAGTGCGCGGATCACGACTTGAAAAAAGATCAACTGCGGCAGCGAGGCCCACAACTCTTTGCCCAGCCGTGCGGCGCTGGGCTGCTCGCTGAACAGCGCCTGGCCGAGGTAGAGCGTGATCGGCGCGGCGGCCAACGGCGCCTCCCAGACGATCAGCACGAGCAGCCAATAGAAGTACCACCCTGAGGGCGCGTTATCGATGTCGAAGTCTTGCAGGAAGTCGGCCAGCAGCCATTGGTTCAGCGCCGCAAACGGGACGGCGCCGGCCACGAAGGCGACGGCCAGCGGCGCCGCGTGCCGGCGGATGACGTGCAACGAAAGATCGAGAATGTCGGGGAAGCTCCGCTCGCGGATCGCGATCCGGGTTTTATCCAACTGCATCTTCGCCTCCCCCTGCTTCGTCGGTCGCGTCTTCGTCCGCCCGCGGATAGCCGAGCATCACGAAGTAGAACAGCAAGGCGCCGCTGGAAAACACGGCCACGGCGGCCTTCACCGCATAGGGCAGCGCCGAGGGCGAGATGTACGCCTCGATGGCAGCCGCCAGAATGAACAAGATCACGCTGAAGCAGGCGGTCGGCACCGCGTCGCGGCTGGCGATTCGCAGCGACGCGGCTCGCGACCAGCCGCGCGAGTCGACGAGCGCAAAGCCCAGCCGCATGCCGGCGGCGGCGCCCAGCACGATGGCCGTCAATTCGAACGGGCCGTGGGCCGTGACGAACTGAAAGAAATTGTCGCGCTGCGGCAACGTGGCCATGTAGCCGAAGACCGTGCCCAGGATCGCGGCGTTCGAGATCGTGATGAACAGCCCTCCCACGCCGAACAGCAGCCCGGCTGCAAAACATTGCAGCCCGATCGAGGCGTTGTGCTGCACGTAGAAGCCCGCCATGAGTCCGCTGTCGTTCGGATCGCGGCCTGCCAGCGGCTTTTCGTACATTTCTTCCATCTGCTCGAGCATCGCCTTGCCGACCATCTGATCGGCGAAGCGACCAGGCGAGAGATAGGCGTTGGCCATCGACGCCAGAAACACGCCCCAAAACACGACGAACGCCAGCCGCAGGCTGTTATCCTGGAAGAGCCGTTGCGGCAGGCGATACAGCAGTTCTTCGCCCCAGGCTGCCAGTTCGAAGCTGCGGCTGGGGTACAACTGGTTATGCGCCCGGCCGACCAGTTGGTGCAAATAGTCGACCGTGTTGGGCGGCAACTGGTAGGCGTCGGCCAGCGCCAGATCGGCGCAGGCCGCCCGATACAAGGCCGCAAACCGCTGCGTGGCGGCGGCGCCCAAGGTGCGCGCGCGGCGGCTTTCGACGAGCACGCAATAACGATCCAGCTCGCGCCAGTTCTCGCGTCTCGATTCGAGCAGATCGGCGACTTTCATGAGGCGACTTTACCCCTATTGGATGGCAGGACCGCAAACCTGCGATTTTAGCCTTTGGAAACGCAAAAGCCCAATCGAGCAGGCATTTGGCCAGTCGCCTACTTCAGTTTACTGAAACGCACCTGGCCGCTGGCGAACCGGCAAGTCACTGGGCAACGGGCTGTTCGCCCATCAGCATGTAGACCGTGCCGGCTTGTTGCAGGGCCTCGAGGTTGCCGGCTTCGGCCCAGTCGGCAACTTGTTCAAGGTAACGCACCGTCTCCGGCGTCAGACACGGTTCCGACGGGTCTTCGTCCGGGATCACGGCCTCGACGTCAACGGCCACCGCGTAACGCCCCCCCCTCACCCATTGAGTGATCCGTTGTCTCGATTCGACGCGGGGGTTAGCCATGGTGAATGACTTTCCGTCTCAGTAGGGGAAATAAACGGTGACCAGCTTGGCCCGTCGGCTCACCGCAAGCCAGGACCAGACGACCGTGACCTGAGTCCCATCAGGCAGCAATTCCTCAACGACGATGGAAGCGTTCGGCTCATCATCTGGACGATCTTCAATGATTTTTGCCTCATCGAGCGCCGACTCGATCTGCCACAGTCGGACGTTCCGTTCGGCGAGCCGCTGACGGGCATGCACGCTCACGACGAACTGGCCGTCTCGAACGGCCAACTTGATCAATTCGACGAGGTTCACTGCTCATCCGTTTGTCTTGCAACTATTTTATACGAAATCGCGTCGCCGCCAATCTCTGCAATGCGGTTTAAGTATTCGCCGCGACCGGCCGGCTGGCCGCAAACGGGGTGGCGCCGAAGCCTTCCTCGACGCGATCGGCGATGAACGCCCGATGGTACAGCGCGCACAAGAGCAGATCGTGGCTCGTGCCGGGCGGCAAGCCGAGTTTCTGCCGCATCGGCTCGGCCACGTGCATGGCGATCTCGGCCCTTCGCCGCCAGGGAAAAGCCTGCCGCCGTTGCACATAGCTCGACAGGGCTCGCGCCAGGCTGCGGCTGATGACCAGTTTGGCCGGCAATTCGGCCGCCAGGCGGATTGCCTCGGGCTCGCTGACGCGGGCCACGCCGTAGTGCCGCTGCGGCTCTTCGACGATGACCATCGTGCCGGCCGCCAGATCGCCCAGCCGCTGGAAGCGGTTGTTCATGGAACTCGAAAACAGGCCCAGCAGATACGTCGGCGCGACGAACACCACCGGTAAGGCGTCGACCGAACGCAAGAAATTGCGGAGCACGGCCTGCAAGCCGTTGATCGGCTGCCCTTCGTCGGACACGACGCGAATCCGCATCAACCGTTTGCCGGGCGTTTGCCCGTTCCAGTAGGTCTCGAACAGCCCGCCGTAAAACCAATCGAGCACGAACCAGGCCACCAACGTCATGCCCACGCCGAGGCCGCGTATTCCCACGGCGCCGAACACGAGGCTGATGCCGATCAAGGCCGCGACGATGACGGCCGTTCGCAACATCACGTCGACCAGATAGGCGGGCAGGCGGCGAAACGGCCCGGCGATGCAATATTGAAAGGCGATGTTTTCGGGCGTGATGATTTCGATGCGCGTGTCGAGCGGAGCGGATTCGGACGGCATGATTGGCTTCCTCGGCGACAAGCGATCGAGAGCCGGCTGCCCAAACGATCGCCGTCGTATCCGCTTGAAATGAAAGACTCTTCAATTATTTGCGAATTTCCGGGCGTCCGCAAGCGGCAAGGGCGACCGGTAGTGATACCATTTGACCGAATGTAAAGGAGATTCTCTGTAGATTCTCTGTAGACAAAATGGTTGGACCAGTCGCCCGCGTCTGGCGCGGATTACCTTTGAAATCAGGGGGTAATCCTTTTTCTCAGGCAGTGCCGCAACGAGAGGACTGGTCCAATGAAAACAAGTTTACGTTACCTCGGTTTGGA
>DATKRK010000333.1:0-12747 GCA_035532215.1 Pirellulales bacterium
TGGCTCCACGGTTCGCCGCCGACGGAAGCAACGGCCCATATCCACGCCCGATACATGCAGGCCGGCGCGCCGCAGCAAGCGGGCGGCCCCGGCCCGGGATTAGGGGGACCGCTTTTCGGGGGCCCGTGGTCGACCGGATACAACGCAGTCGGCTACAACCGCTTCTCGACAGGGTCTTACGGGAACTTGAATACTCCGGGCGTTCCCTCGAAGCAGCCTTATTACGGCTTCGGCAGCCTGAATTATGGTCCGTTTGGGACGGGAATGTACGGCAATAACCGGTCGAGCGGCGCCGGTAACGGCAACTCGAATTACCGTTCCGGGAATTCGGGCTACGGCAACCGACGCAACGGTTACGGCGGATATGGCGGCATGGGCGGCTATGGGGGCGGCGGGTTCGGGGGCGGCGGCTACGGGGGCGGTTATGGGCCGTATAGCGTGTATGGTTACAGTGCGAGCGGCGCGTTGGGATACGGCGATCCGCACTCGCGATATTATTTCGGCGCCTCGCCGTACAACTCGCCCTCCACTTATCGCTACGGCGGTCACTCCGCCATACCGCACGTGCCGCCCTTTCAGAACTTCGCTCAGCCCTCTGGCCTCGCTCCTTACTCGTACCTCTACGTCAATCCGCGGACGCCCCAAGGGCCCGACCATCCGGTGATGGTCGAGAATCCCTTCGCCAAACGAGAGACAAACGGCGCGGCCTCCGGGGCCGGCCAGGGCGAAGAGTCGCCCTCCAGATAGTCGCCCGGCGGCTACACGGCGGCGTCGAACAGCGGGGCGTAGGGCGACACGAACTGCAAATAGCCCAGCCCGCCTGGGGCGCCGTTCAGCCGAAACACGGTGACCAGCGGCGGCGCGCCTTCGACTCCTTGTACGAATCGAAGCAGATCCGAACGAGACGAGGAGTCGAGGCCGGCGATATCGATCAGCGTCGCAATCTGCTCCGCACGCACGTAGGCCGTCTTCGTCGAACTGCCGAACAGTTGCGAGAGCACGCCGTACGGAGGCGCATTCGTCGAATAGGCGCTGGTTCGCAGCATGATGTTTCGACAGTGCCGAGTTCCCGCGCAACCATCGCTTCGATGGCTGCCCCGCCCGGGCAACCGCCCAATCCGAATAGATAAGGAAGTGTCAATCAACGTTAGGTCGCCGCGAGCAAAAGGCAAGCCGCGGTCGGGCGGCGGTGATTTATATTTCGGCCGATTTATTTATATCGCCGCGAGCGTCGCGCGTTCGATTCGCCCCGCGTGGCGAAATTCTCCGAGAAAACACGCGTTTCCCGTCGCGCGCGGCCGCCCGGGCGGCGCCCAAAACCGGCATTTTATGTCCAACCGGCGCCCATTTGATGCCCGTTTCAACCCATATCGATAAATCACCGCCATCGGCGTTTTCGCCTGCGGGCCGAGGTTTTGGCCGTTCTCTCGCATTTCGGCCGTTTATCATTTCGTGAGGCGTATAAATCATGATTTTTCGCTTTCCAACCGCGGCTCTGCGGTCGCCAACGTGAGTTTTCGGCCGCTGCGCTCGGCGCGGCTGCGCGAAGTCGTCGAACGACTTGGCGTTCGCTATGGGCCGACCGGCAAACCGACCTTATCGCCCCGGCGGCTTGCTCGCGATCGTAAGCGATTCGGGCGGTTGGGCTCGTCTCGCGGGGCAAGCCGCTTAGCGGTTAACGTTGCCCCTCCGCCGAACGAAGCCAGGCCGCACGCCATGTCCCTCGGCCGCCAGCGGAAATTGCAGATCGAATAGTTTTGTAGAGCCGGCGCAACGGCGAATGGCTCGAAGCCATCCTTCGAACAGGAAAAACTTGCGATCGGGTCTTGCACGTTTTATGACAACTGTCATACAATGACGCGAATCTTACGACATACGTCATAAACAGGAACCGGCATGGCAAAATCAAGCCCGCGGCGCCGGCTCTCGGCGGCCGAGATGGAATTGCTCGAAATGCTCTGGCGGCACGGCGCCGTCACGCTCTCCGAGGCGCATCGCGCCTTGGCGCTGCCCATCGGCTATACGACGGTGCAGACGCGGCTCAACCGACTGGTGCGCAAAGGGCTGGCCCACCGCAGTCCCGACCGCCCGACGCGATACAGTGCGGCCATCGAACCGCAAGCCGTCACCGAGAACGACCTGAACTTGCTTCTCGAACGAGTGAGCGGCGGCAGCGTCGTGCCTTTGGTGGCCCATCTGGTCCGCGATCGCTCGCTGACGTCCGCGCAGATCGCCGAACTCAAGCAGCTCCTGGACGAAGCCGAACAGCGCATTCGCAGCAAAAAGCGGAGGCCCACGTCATGAACGCGCTCACGGTCGCCGCGCTCGTCGGCGCCCTGCTGCGGACGACGCTCGCGCTGGCGGCGAGCTACCTGGCTGCGACCGGGTTATTGCGATGGCGAAGAAGCTCTTCGCCTTTTTTGCATCGCGCCGCCTGCGTGCTGGCGCTCGCGCAAGGCTGGTGGTTCGTGCGGTTCGCGGTCGACGTGCCTTGGTACGAACCGGCAGCATCGCGGCCCGCGATTGCGGCGCCGGTTTTCGAAGCGGCCGGATTGCCGCCGCTGCCCGAAGCGTCGGCGCCGCCTGTGATGGCAATCTCGTCAAACAGGGAGTTGGCTGCCGCGGCATCGTCGCCGCGTTGGAATTGGCGGCATGGGCTGGTCGTGGTCTGGGTGACCGGGGCGCTGATGGCCGTCGCCCGAGAGGCGATTCGCTACCTGCGATTCGTGCGCGCGGCGCCGCTGGGAGAACCCGCGGACGCCGAAGACGACGCGGCCTGGCGGCAACTACTGGCCCTGCGCGGCGTGCGATATCCAATTCCGCTGAGAATGACGGCCCGCCTCGGCCCGGTGCTCTGTCGCCTGCCGGGCGGGTATCGCTTGTTGGCGCCGCGCGAGGCGTGGCGCGCGCTGTCGTCCGAAGCGCGCCTGGCCCTGTTGCGGCACGAATTGGCCCACTACGAGCGGCGCGACGTCTGGAAATCGTTGGCAGTGCGAATGCTCGTGCTGCCGCATTGGTTCAACCCGCTGGCCTGGCGCGCGGTGCGGCATTTCGACGAGGCCGCCGAATGGGCCTGCGACGCGGCGGCCTGCAAAACTTCGCCGGAAACGGCGCCGGCTTACGGTAAAGCCTTGTTGTCGCTGGCGGTCGGACGAGCGCCGCAAGCGATTTTGAACACTGCGGCCCAAGGCTGCGGGCTGGCCTTGCGGATCGAACGAATCTTGGCCCCAACTCTACCGGAGGACTCGACGATGAAGAAGACGCTCTGGATTTCGATCGCTGCCGTCATACTGTTGGCGGGCGGCCTTGAATTCAAACTCGTCGCCCGCGGTGAAGAAGATCGAGCCGACCGTGCGAGTTCGCCCGCGCACGACGCAGCCGTGCAAGCCATGCTGGAAGCCTCCAAGAAGACCTGGGAAGTGACGGCCATGGAGTTCGACAACGGCCGCGTCACGTTGTCAGACGTCTATGTGTGGTCGCGGCGGCTGCTTGAGACCGAACGGCTGGCCTCGAAGGACAAAGACGGCGAGTATGACGCGCTCTTGCAACACTGGCGACGCATGCGCGTGCTGCACAACAAGATCCAAGCGCTATTCGACGTTGCGGCGCGCGGCGGCGAAGCGCAGAAGCTGCACGCTACCTCGTTTTACGTGGCCGAGGCCGAACTCTGGCTCGTTGACGCCGGAGGCCAGGCGCCCGGCGACGAAGATTGACGGCGGCTGGTTTGCGGCGAGCTTACGCTTCGGGCGTGAAGCCGAGCACGATATCGAACTTCGCGGCCAATTCCCCGATCTTCGATGCCTCCAGCGGAGCGAAATCGACGATCACCGACTCGCGCGCCTGGGGATCGCGAATGTTGCGCAGGATGCCGTCGCGCTCGTTCGCCGGCTCGCCTTTCACGTAGCACTGGGTGGTGAACTCCTGCCGCCCTTTCATCTTCACGGCGAAGTGGATGTGCCGCGTGCGGCCCGGATAGACGGTCGGCTTGATCGTGCGGAAGTAGTATTCGCCGGTCGAACCGGTCAGGAAACGGCCGAAGCCCTGAAAGTTCTTGTCGAGCGTTTGCCGGTCGCCGCCGCGGCTGTGCAGATATATGCCGTGATTGTCGACCTGCCAGATTTCGACCAGCGCGTTGCGAATCGGCTCGCCGTGCGAGTCGAGGATGCGGCCGCCGAGATGCGTGATCTCGCCGACGGCCGGCGTGAGATCGTCGTTCACGACGATCAGGTCGTTATCGGTATCCAGCGGCAATTTGTCGGGATAGAACGGGCCTTCGGTCTGCCGGGGCGTGAGCATCAATTCCTCGGCGAACGCCCCACGCGTGCTGAAGTAGGCGGCGCCCAGCGCCATGCCGCCCAAAAAACCGCGTCGAGAATAGAAACCGGACATCGAGTCTTCTCCAAGAGAGGAACGAAGGGGTTGGTCGAAGGAAGGAAAACGATGCTTCCTACGCCGGGAGACTTACCTGTACGATGGCGAAAGATGTGACTTCGCGGCCCCCTCTGCCCACGGCACGGCCGCAATTCTATCGGTCTGCGATCGCTGGGACAAACCAACTTGATTTCGCGCGGCACGAAATGCCGGCCGCGACCTCGGCGCCCCGCCAATCGTCGGCGTTGGTGTAACGGCGCTCGCGGCGACCGCCACTTCCCCCCTGGGGAACGTGCTTTCGCCGCTCCTTCAAGACCGAATTCTCCTTGGCGGCAACCCCTTGCGCGCCATAATGATACGTTGTGCAAGCGTGTTTTCTTCGGGCTGCGAAGTCACATCGTTCGCCGTCGTGCAGGTAACTCTTTCAGCGTACAAAGCATCAACTCATGGTCGAACTGAAACCGGAATCGGAAGTGACCGTCGCCCTTTTGCACCGCGTCGAGGCCGGAGAGTCCGAGGCCTTCAACCAACTCTTCGCCCGGCATCGCGACTGGCTGAAGCGGTTGGTGGAAGTGCGCCGCGACGCTCGGCTCGCCGCCCGGGTCGATCCGTCCGACATGGTGCAAGACACGCAGTTGGAAACTTTCCGCAGGCTGTCCGACTTTCTTTCGCGGCGTCCGATGCCGTTTCGGCTCTGGCTGCGAAAGACGCTGGAAGAGCGATTGCTCATGGCGCAGCGGCAGCACGTTGAAGCCGGCAAGCGCAGCGTCGGCCGCGAGCAAGTTGTCGGCGGTTCGTCGGGTTCGCGGTTCGAACTGGCCGGACCGGGACCTTCGCCGAGCCAGCAAGTCGCCCAGTACGAACTGGCCGGCCGCGTCCGCGAGGCGATGCTCGAACTGCCCGAGGCCGATCGCGAGATCGTGCTGATGCGGACCTTCGAGGGCTTGTCGTATGACGAAGCGGCTTACGTATTGGAAATTGACGCCGCCGCCGCCCGCAAAAGGCACGGCCGGGCGCTGTTGCGGCTGCACAAGTTGCTCACCGCCGGCGGATTGACGGAGTCGCAAGTATGAACGACGCCCTGCGCACCGACGACGATCGCATCGAGGCCCTGGTGGCCGAAGCCGCCGACGCCTACCTGGAGTGCGTCGACCGCGGCGAACGGCCGGACGTAGTCGAGTTCGCCAGCCGCTATCCGGCCATCGCCCGCATCTTGCGCGATTTGCTGCCCGCCGTCTGCTCGATCCACGATTCCAGCGCGGGCGTCGCTCCTCCGGCGCCCGCGGCGTTGAGCAGTCCCGAAATCGACGGTCGACTGGGCGACTTCCGGCTGCAGCGCGAAGTGGGCCGCGGCGGCATGGGCGTCGTTTACGAGGCCGTGCAGATTTCGCTGGGCCGCCGCGTGGCATTGAAAGTCTTGCCGATGGCCGCGGCGCTCGACCCGCGGCAGTTGCAGCGGTTCCGGCTGGAGGCCCAGGCCGCCGCCCACCTGCACCATTCGCACATCGTGCCGATCTACTCGGTCGGCTGCGAGCGGGGCGTGTACTACTACGCCATGCAGTTCATCGAAGGGCGCACCTTGGCCGAGGTGATCGACCAGCGCCGGCGGCAATCGTCCAAGCTCGGCCGCGGGCGCCTCGACGATTGCTCGGCGACGACCGACATGCCCGGCGCCTGCGATTGGCCGGCGAACGCCCGAGCGGTTGAAACCTGTCCCAACGCCCGGGCGACCGCCGCCACGGTGTCGCTGGAGCCTGGGCCGCTGGAGCAAGATCGCACGCATCTACGATCCGCGGCCTTGTTGGGCATCCAGGCCGCCGCAGCGCTCGAACACGCTCACACGATGGGCGTGATCCATCGCGACATCAAGCCGGCGAATCTGCTGTTGGACGTCGAGAGCAATCTCTACGTCACCGACTTCGGCCTGGCCCGGCTGCAAGACTCGCCGGGCATTACGCTGACCGGCGACGTGGCCGGCACGCTCCGCTACATGAGCCCCGAGCAGGCGCTGGCGCAGCACGGCCTGGTCGACCATCGCACCGACATTTATTCCTTGGGCGTCACGCTCTACGAGCTGCTGACCTTGACGCCGGCCTTCGACGCGCCGAACCGGCACGCCATCTTGCGGCAAATCTCGCAAGACGAGCCGGTCGCCCCGCGAAAGCGAAACCCGGCGATTCCGCTCGACTTGGAAACGATCATCCTCAAGGCGATGGCCAAGGAGCCCGAGCGGCGCTACGCCACGGCCAAGGCGCTGGCCGACGACCTGCAGCGGTTCCTGGAGCACCGCCCGATTCAGGCCCGCCGCCCGACCTTGGTGGAAAGCGCTGCGAAATGGTCGCGGCGGCATCGGGGGCTGGTTGCCGCGGGCGTCGGAACGTTGCTCGTGGCGACGCTCGGCTTAGCCGTCAGCACGGCGCTGATCGCCCGCGAACAATGGAAGACTCAAACGGCGTACGACCAGCTTTCCGCCGAGCAACAGCGGACGCGCGCCGCCTTCGACGCCGAAGCGAAGCAGCGGGCCAACGCCGAGAAAAGCTTCCGCCAGGCGCGGCAAATCGTGGATTTCTTCATCGAAGTCGGCGAGCAGGAACTGGCCGACAAACCCGAGTTGCAAGATTTGCGGCGGGTGCTGCTGGCGTCGGCGCTCGATTATTACCAGGACTTCATCGAGCAAGCCCGCGACGATTCTTCGCTGCAATCGCAACTCAGCCAAACGCATCTGCACGTGGCCTCGATCCTGGAAGAGATCGGCACGCAGGCCGAAGCGCTGGCGGCGCTGGAACGGGCTAGGCAGTTGCAAGAGCGGTTGGTTCGCAGCCACCCCACGGCGCCGGAATTCCAACGCGGGTTACGAACCGTCTATCGGCGGTTTGGGGCGCTGCGCGGCGGCCGAGAGCTGTTTCTGCTGTCGAACGATTCGGTGCAGGCAGACTTGCAGCTTGCGTCCGAGCAAATCGAGGCCATCGCCCAACTGCAGCACAAACGCGACGCGTGCTTCGACGGCCACTGCGATCTGCATCCGGAGGAGTTCGAGGCGAAGTTCGACGAGCTGCGCATGCAAGAACAGGCCCTGGCCGATCTGCTGACCGTCGAGCAGCAGACTCGCTTGAAGCAGATCGGCTTGCAACAGCGCGGCCGCTTTCCGTTCACCGACCCGGAAATCGTCGGGGCGTTGGGGCTATCGCCCGAGCAGCAAGAAGCGATTCGCCAATTGAAGGAAGAAACCATTCGAACCAGCTATCGCTTGGGCGAGGAGGAACGGAAGCAAATCAAGCAGGCTTGGTCGAAGACCTGGCAGAACATGCTGGGCGTGTTGAAAGACGAGCAAGCGGCGCGTTGGAAAGAACTGATCGGCGAGCCGTTTGACGGGGAATTGCGTCCGTCGCGCGGGGGACCGCCGGGGCGCGGCGGGCCGCATGGCGGTCCGCCTCCGCACGACGGGCCGCGGCCTGGACGCGGATGAAACGGATGGCGGACAATTCGGATGAGAGGCGCGCGATGGCGCAGAAGTGCTGCAGATAACAATGAAGAGTTTCGGTCGCTGGGGCTTGTCGGCGAGCGCGGCGGCAAGCGCGACCGAATTGGCGGCGTTGAGTTCTTGATCGTGAATTGAAGGAGTCGAAAGGATGAGAAAGTTGCTTGGTTGGAACGTGGCCTTCGCAGCGGCGGCGTTGATGCTGTCGAGTGCGTTGGCAAGGGCCGACGAGGCGGAAAGGGCGAACGACAGCGATCGCCCCGACGCGCCTCGCTCGGCCGAGCGCAGACGAGCGCAATTTGGCTTTCCCGGCTGGGGCGGTCCGGCCCGCAATGCGGGGCGTCCGCGGCGGCCCGCTGACGAGGGCGATCGGGCGGACGCGCCCCCAGACGCCGACCGGCCGCGGGAAGACGGCGATCGGCCGCGGGAAGATGGCGATCGCGGCGGCGAAGAAAGACGCGGCCCGGGGTTCGGCGGCGGCGGTTTTGGCGGGCGAGGTTTCGGCGGCGCAGGCTTCGGAGGTCCCGGTTTTCGCGGTGCAGCCTTTGGCGGGCGCGGCTTCGGGGGCCCGGGCATGGGCGGCCCCCAACGTCGCGGGTTCGCCTTTGCCTCCCAACAAGCGGAACGCCATCACGGACAGGAAGGCGGCGAAGAGCATCCCGAAGAGGCCGCCGGGCATTGGCCGCCTGAGGGTCAGCACGGACCGCACGAGATGACAGAGCATCGCGGTCCTCCGCACGCTCCGCCGTTTGCCCGCTTCGCAGGCCGGCAAATGCACGATTGGCGCGGCGGCCATGCAGGACATCGCGGTCCACGGTTCGCTCATGGCATGCTCGCTCATGGAGAACATCGCGGCGGTCCTCACGGTCCGCAGCATGCCTTTGCCGGGCATCGCGGCGGCCCGCACGAGCACATGGGGCATCATCCGCAGGGACCTGGCTGGCGCGGCGGTCAACATGCCTCGGGCCGTCATCACGGGCGGCCTCATCATCGGCCGGGTCGACATCACGCCGGCCCGCCGCACGGGCGCCGCGGCTGGGATCCATGCGGCCATGCGCATCCCGGACCGCGACATGGCGGGCATCATGCGCATGATGGCCATCGCGGACCGCAGGGCGGCTTCGGGCATCATCCGGGCGGACCTGGTTGGCGCGGCGGACATCACGGGCACGGTCCGCATCACGGCCACGGCGGCGGCATGCACGCTTTCGCAGGCCATCGCGGCGGTCCGTTCTCCGGGTTCCATCGGCTGCCAGGCGGCGATGAATGGCGCGGTCCGCATGGGCCTCGCCCCGGCTTCGGTTTTCCACACGCCGGGCCGGAACGTCGTCCGCCGATGCAGTTTGGCCAAGGCCCCGGGCCTCGCGGTCCGATGATGACGGCGGTTTCGCATCGCCGTCCGGCGCCGGCGCCCGAGCATTTCCAGCGCCACGACGATCGCTCGCACGACGCCGGGCGTTCGTCGCTCGAAGATCGGCTGGACCGGCTGGCCGGTGAATTAGAGGAGCTGCGCCGGGAAATCCGGCGCCAATAGGCATGCCGCGCCATGCCGAGGCGTCCGGTCCGCCGCCCTTGCGGGTCGGACGCCGTCTTTTTTTGCCCCTGTTACATTACGCCTCTTCGCTCTTGGGTATCACGAGTTGGTCCGTAGCATGACGTCGATTCACTTTTACAAGCTCGCACTGTTGTCGCTCGTCGTTGTCGCTTGCACTATTAACCTTGGGTCGGTCTCGCGGCTGCTCGGCCAGCAACCGGCGGCGCCGGCCCCCGAGCAGGTCGAACCATCGCAGGGTGATCCATCGCAGGCCGCCGCCGAACAGGCCGTCAAGGCCTTGATCGAAGCCCTCAAGGACGACGCGGCGGAAGTTCGCCAAACCTCCGCGATCTCGCTGGGCCGCATGGGCGACGCCGCGCGAAGCGCGGTGCCGGCGCTGGGCGAGGCGCTCAAAGACGCCGACGTCGACGTGCGCGGCGCCGCGGCAGTCACGCTCGGCTTGATCGGCGCATCGGCCGCGCCCGCCGTGCCCGCGTTGATCGAACTGCTCAAAGACGACGACCGCGACGTGCGCGGCGCGGCGGCCCTGGCCCTGGCGCGGATCGGCAAGCCCGCCCAGGGCGCCGTGGCGCCGCTCGACGAATTGGCCAAGGACGACGATCGCTTTCTGCAAATCTACGCCCGGTGTGCGCTGGCGGCGCTCAGCGACGACGCGGAACCGCACGTCGACGTGCTCCGCAGCCTGACGGGCGACGACGCCGCCGACGTGCGCAGCGCCGCCATCCAGGCTTTGGCCGAGTTGGGGCCGCGGGCCAAAGACGCCGTGCCGCAACTGGCCGCCGCACTCGACGACAAGCACGTCGAAATTCGCGAGGCCGCGCTGACGGCGCTCGCCGAGATCGGCTTGGCCTCCGAACAAGCTGTCGCCGCGGCGGCCGGGGCGCTCGAGGATCAGGACGCGGGCATCCGCTCGCTGGCCGCCATGGTGCTTGCCGAATTCGGCCCGGATGCCGCCGATGCCGTACCGGCGTTGATCGCCGCCAGCCAGGACGACGACGTTGAAGTTCGCGGCGCCGCCGTGTACGCGCTGGGAGAAGTCGGCGCGGCGGCCCGAGTTGCCGTTGGGCGATTGGCTCAAGCGCTCAAAGACTCCGACGCCGACGTGCGCCAAGCCGCCGCACTGGCCTTGGGAAAAATCGAGAGCGCCGACGCCGAGTAAACGGCGGCTCGATATACGCCGCTTTCAGCGAAACGCAGGCGCGACCATCTCTGCGCCGAGCTTTTGCCAGACGCCGAGAAGTTTCTGTCGTCGCTCAGGCTCGGCGTCGGCCAGGTTTCGCGTCTCGCCGACGTCGTGCGCGAGATCGTAGAGTTCCCAATCGCCGTCCGTCTTGCCGCGGCCGTGCCGCAGCAGCTTCCAGTCGCCCGAGCGCAAGGCCGTGTTTCGCCCCTGGCGCCAATAGAGCATCTCGTGCGGCCGGCCCGATGCCTTGCCCGTCAGATAAGGCATCAGGTTCACGCCGTCGAGCGTTCGACCTTGCCGCGGCTTGGCGCCGGCGACCGCGGCGGCCGTGGCAAAGATATCGGTCGAGGAAACGGGCTCGTCGTAAACCGCGGCCGCTGGCAAGCGGCCCGGCCAGCGGACCATGAACGGCACGCGGACGCCGCCTTCGTAGACGCTCCCTTTTTCGCCGCGCAGCGGTTTGTTGCTGCTGGTCAGTTCGCGCGTCGGCCCGCCATTGTCGCTCAAGAAGAACACCAGCGTGTCGTTTTCCAGGCCGGCGGATTCGAGCTTGGCCAGGATGGCGCCCACGCCGTCGTCGAGATTGGCCAGCATCGCCGCGAAGATGCGGCGGTGAACGTCGTCGATCGAGGCGAATTTCTTGAAATAGGCGTCGGCGCCTTGCAGCGGGCTGTGAACCGCATTGTAAGCCACGTAGAGAAAAAACGGCTTGTCGCGCTGGCGATCGATGAAGTCGACCGCTTCGCGCGTGAAGGCGTCGGTCAGGTAGGCCGCCTCGGCCTCCGGCTGGCCGTCGCGGACGAGAGGGTTGTTCGCGTCGTATTCCGGCTCGTTGCCGCCCATCTGCGTCGAGTAGGTCACGTCGCCGAAGGTGCGGCGCCCCAAGCCGCCGCCGGGCAGCGTGCGGCGGCGGAGCATCGTGGCGAGGCCCGACCACGGCGCCGGCGCGTAGAAGTGCCCCTCGTGCATGAAGCCGAAGAACGAATCGAAGCCGCGGCGCTGCGGATGATATTTCGCCGCGCCGCCCAGATGCCACTTGCCGATCGCGCCGGTCACGTAGCCCGCGTCGCGCAGCACGTCGGCCAGCGTCGTCTCGCCCAGCGGCAGGCCGTACTCCGGCTCTTCGTTCCTGGCGCCGATCGGATTGAACTCATGGCCGAAACGCGTGCCGTACCGCCCGGTGAGCAACCCGGCCCGCGAAGGGCTGCAATTCGGACCGGTCACGTAGCCCGCCGTGAATCGCACGCCGGCGGCGGCGATCGAATCGATATGAGGCGTGGGAATCTGCCGATTGCCCTGGCAGCCCAATTCGCCGTAGCCGAGATCGTCGGCAAGAATGACGACGACGTTCGGGCTCCGCGCAGAGTCGGCGCCAAACACGGCGTTTTCCATGGAAAGCGCCCAGCAACCTGCTGCTGAAACAACGAGGAGCGCAGCTACTCTGCGCAGGATCCCGGGTTGCGGAACCTGTGCATATCGCCTTCGTATCTTCATCCGATTCCTCGGCCGCTACGCGTAATCTTGGCTGGTCGGCTTGATGACCAACTCGGGGATGTGAGCCCGCGGCGGCAGCTTGGCGATCATCACCACGGCGGCGGCCACGTCTTCGGGCTGCAAGATGCGGGCCCGGTGCTCGGCGCTGACCGGCACGGGGCGGTGGTCCAGAATCGGCGTTTCCACTTCGCCCGGATAGATGTTCGTCACGCGGATGCCGTCTTCGGCCACTTCGCGAGCCGCCGTGACGCCCAGGGCCGTCATGGCGAACTTCGAGGCCGTGTAACCGATGCCGCCCAGCAGGCTCGAACGCTTGCCGGCGATCGACGAGATGTTGACGATCAGCCCGTCGCGACGCTCGCGCATCTCGGGCAGCACGGCCCGCAGGCAGTAGAAGGCGCCGCTCGCGTTGACGCGCAGCATGTATTCCCAGTCTTCCGGCGAGAGTTCCTTGAGCGTGCGGCGGACCACGTTCACGCCAGCGCTATTGACCAGAATGTCGAGCGGGCCCAATTCCGCCTTGCTCCAACGAAACAACTCCTCGACGCTTTTCGAATCGCCCACGTCGGCCGCGTGCGTCAACAGCGGCGGCTGCCCCTTGTAACGGGCGGCGGCTTCGCGCAACTTGTCCTCGCGGCGGCCGGCGATCGCCACGCGGCAGCCTTC
>DATKRK010000334.1:0-6269 GCA_035532215.1 Pirellulales bacterium
GTCGGGCGCCGAACTCTTCGATTTGCTTCCCGGCGGCAAGCTCGAAGGCGCGCATCTCTCGCGCCGCACTTGGATGCACTGGGTCTACGCGCTCGCCGCGGCCGGCTTGTTCAGCTTCTTGATCCTGGCGCTGTTCGAACGCGGCGAAACGAACGTGGCGCACGTGCTGGTCGTCGGCGCCACGACGGCGACCGTGGGCATCTGCATGCTCCTGGCGTTTCAATTCGTCGCCGATTTGACGCAGAATCTTTGGCTCCGCGGCGGCGGCATCGTGATGCTGATCTTTTACCTGGTCAAATTGATCGGGTTTTCCTACCGCGCGGCGCTCGATCCGGCGAACGGCTTCCTGGCCAGCTTCTTCGGCTTCACGCTGGGGGTCGGCCTGTGCGAACATTCCCCCCAGCAAAAGCCATTGCGGTTTTCGCCTCGATTACGATCCGGGCGATGCGATGCCGCTTTTGGCTCGGCGCCCGCTTGTGCCAGTGGATCGTTACGGAATCGAACAGGCTGCGGAACGCCTCTCGCGCCAATGCCCCGTCAGTCGCCGAAATTCGCTCACAGAGCGATTGAAGCTCGGCGATGGCCTTGCCGGACCAGTTCATCAGCCGAACCGCTCTTGCGATTTCCTGCGGCCTCCAGCGAGGCTAATTCGGCCTTCAGTCCGTCGCGGTCCCGTTTCCACTCGGCCAACACTTGCTTGAGGGCGGCCACGTCGTCATCGTCGGCCAGCAGTAGATTCTTGCCGCCGCGCTGAATTTGGTTCTCCAGCTTCGCCAGCCTGTCGCGCAGCCCCTTGCTCCTGGCGGGCGAAGTCTTCCCCTTGGCGGAAACTTGGCGCCGCAATTCCGCCTCCATCTGCGCCAATGCCTCGGGGGCGAGGAAGGTATCGGCCACGAACTCCGCCAGCAAACTCTCGATCCAATCGACGCGCACCTTGCGGAACTCGCACATGCCCTTAGCCGCGTTGGCGCAGTTGTAATAGGCGAACTGCTTTTCCGACTTCCCGTTTCGGTTCACGTGGCCGACCATCGGGGCGCCGCAATGACTGCAAACCAGCAAGCCGCTCAGCCGATAGCTCCGAACCCCTGGCGCCCGCCGCTCGAAAGATCGCTCGGCAAGCTTGCGCTGCACGCGCTCGAAAACGTCTCGGCTGATAATCGCATCGTGGTTATCCTCGATAATGACGATCGGCTCGCGTTCGACTCGCTTGGGGCTCTTGCTGGGGGGTCGCGCTGCCGTCGGCGCCGATATGGTGGAACTTGCCGCAGCGATGCCGACCGTAGGCGTAGGTTCCCGCGTACATCGGGTTGCGCAACATGTCGAGAATCACGTCATGGCGCCACGCCACGCCGGCGGCCGTTCGCCGGCCTTGCTTGTTCAGGCCGATGGCCAGCGATTGCGCGCTGCAATCCGTCTCGGCGAACGTCTCGAACATCCAGCGGACCGATTCGACGGCTTCGGCGTCTTCTGAAATCGCCAGCTTGCACGCCCAGCCCTTGGGCCGGCGGAACTTCTGGCCATACGGCACGCGCTGTACAAGCTTGCCGGCGGCATCGAAGAACAGCCGGTCGAACCCGTAGGGCGGCTTGTTGACGCCGTTGCCGGTCTTGGCGCTTGCCATCAGACCGCGGCAGACGTTCCGCGACAGGTCTTGCAGATATTGCGCCTTGCCCTCCTGATGAATCGAGTAGATCATCCGCCCGGCGAAGTCCGACCAGTCGATTACGCCTTGGGCCACGGTCACAAGTTGAATCCCGCGCTCCCGCAGAGGATGGACCCAGCGGCCCGCCTCGATGGAATCGAACCGTCCGAAGCGGTCTTGATCCCAGCACAAGATGGCTTTGAAATCGCCCTTCGTCTCGGCGTCCTGCATCATCGCCAAAAACTGTTTGCGCTTGGCGGTCGCCGCGCCGCTGATTCCGCTATCGAAATACTCGCGGATGATCTTGTAACCGTGCTTTTCCGCCAGCTTGACCACTTCGGCCCGTTGCTGGTCGGGGCTCGCCTCCTGCTGGTCGCTCGACATGCGGATATAGGCCACGCCGGGCGACAGCGTAGCCGGCTTGCCATTCGTCTCGGGCTTGGGCTTGCCCTTCATGGCGCCTCCAAAATGCCCCCAGCGAGCACAGTTAGGCCGTCAAGCAAAAGAGGCTCGCCGGGGGCGAAAGATTGTTTTGGAGCGCTTGACGGCGCGTGAATCATACAGGATGGTCGATCTTTCCTGCAAACGAAAAAGCCCGGCGCGCATCCGTCGCGACGCCGGGCCGGCGGGATCAGCATCAGGCCGCTGGCAGCACGCTGGCGCCGGCCTGCCAGTGGCCTGCCGCCGTCGAAACACGTCTCGCGGTAACACGATGTTACCGCGGGGAGACTAGCAGCACGCCCCAGGCGGCCGGCCGCCGTCGAACAACCCCATCAGCTTGCGGGCGAACCGGGCCGTCTCGGCGGCGTCCACGGGCTCGTGGAAATCGTCGTCCATAAAGTCCGCCCCGAAGGAACCACTCATCTTGAAGTGGCCAGCCACCTCGCCCGACTCCAGCTTGTACAGCTTGATTTCCAATTCGCTGACGGCGTTCATAATCTCGCCGTCTTGGCCAGCGTTCCAAAAGCGTCGATTGTGCTGGCTCATGCGCTCGGCCCTCCTTCCTGCCCGTCGTCGAAAAGGCAATCGTAGACCTCATCATCGGCCGTTGCCGCCATGCCCGGCAACGCGGGAGCGATCGGCTTGGCCTCGCTGATGAAGCGAGGGTCGACGTAGTGCTTGTACGCCAATCCCGGCGTGCGATGCCCCAGGTGACGCATCGCGGCGCCGGGGTGCAACGCCTCGACTGCCGTGGCCGACGACTTGCGCAGCATCCGCGTGGTGCCTGTCTCGCGACTCAAGCCGGCCGCTTCGATGATTTGCCCAAAGCCCTTCAGCGTTCGCTGGTGCGAAAGCGCGCTGCCAAAGACACGCTTACGCTTCGGCGGGAAAGTCGCCTCGATAGCCGCCAACGTCTCGGGGCGCAACTGGCAGACCACTATATCATCGGTCTTGGATTGCACGATCCGAAACGTGCTCTGCCCTCGCACGGTCGCCGTCTCGACCATCCGCACGTCGCCCAGACGCAAGGCGGTATCCCATTCAAAGAGAACGAACGCTTCCCAAAACGCCGACTTGACGACACGAGATTTCAGGAAGCGGCCGGGGACTTTTTGCGCCACGGCCAACAGCCGGGCGACTTCCTCGGGGCTCCAGCATGTGGGAATCCAACGCGGTATCTTCACCTTCCGCAGCCGCCGCGGCTCGTTGTCGATAACGCCCTCATCGAGCGCGTCGTTCCACAAGGCGAGAATTCGACCGCGGTTGTTTTTCACAGTCTTCGGCGCCAGGCCGCCCTCCTGAAGCGATAGCAGCCATTCGTTCAGCGTCGGGGCGTTCAGGTCGGCCAGCGTCGCCGGCCGCCCCAGGAACTTTTCAAGCTTGTTGAGGGCGTAGCGGTATTGGTCGGCCTCGCCCTTGTTGAGCGAACGAGCGGCCACGTAAGGCCGAACGCGATCGGCCAGTTTGATCGTCGATGGGTCGATGCGCTCAGTCATTGCTCGCACCGCCTTTCTTGCCGGCGCGCCGTCGAAAGGTTTGCTGCCGCTTACCGCGGATTAGCGCCGTCTGGTTGACCCCTTGGGCATCCAATTCGGCCAAGGTGCGGGCGAAGGCGTAGAACTTGCGATCCACAACCAGCCAGCGGCAGAACTTCCAAACGGCGGTACGGTAGGCGTTGGCCGTGCTGGCGTGCATGCTCTCCAAGCGAATTTGCTTGTCGAAATAGCCCAACAGCCTGCCCGGTTGCAAGTCGCGAAGCTGGCGGATGCCCAACTCTTGGAAGATCGCAGCCAGCCGGCTCGCCGTCCGCTGGCGATACTCGGCGTTGCGGATTTTGGCGAAGGCGAATGCGTAGGCCAACTCGACCGGATCGGCGTCGAGAACGTCATCATCGGCATCCTTGATGGATAGCTCGGCACGGGCGACGAACAGCTTTTGCTCGCCGCGCGGACCGCGACAGTAGGCGAACGCGGCGTGCGTGAACTGGCGGCAGCCGCGCACGCCCGCCGTGCGGCCGATCGACAAGAATTGCCAGCGAGCCAGCGAACGCCCGAAAGGCAGCCCATAGGCATCGCAGGCGACGTGCAGGAACGCGGACTGCTGGCGGAGGTAGTCGAGCACGTCGCCCCAACAGCGGCAAGCCTCGACCGATTGCCGGGCGGCGACGTGCGAGTTGATCCAGATGCCGGAACGAGCCACGCGGGCGAGCGTCTCAAAGGCTTGCTCGGCGAGGGTGGGGCGAGGGGTGGATGGAGCGATCAAGCGGCACCCCCTTTCGCCTGGCGGGCGGCCCACTTCTGCCTCGCCCGTTGTTCCCAACGCCGGGCCACGATCAGGTGCAGCACGGCGGCCCGGAACTGCTCATCTGGCCCAAGGCTGGCGATATGCCGCAACAGGAACGGCCGTATCCGCAGGTGCCGCAGCCGGCGGACGTAGGCCGCCGCGAGACCGCGGGGCAGCCCAGAGCGTCGGATCGTTTCGGCGGGCGTCAGGCCGCTGGCGAGTAGACGGGCGACGCCGACGATTTCACGCTGGCGACGGGTGGGGGAAGAGGCGAGGGACATGGTAGTCCTTTCGGAAAGAGAAGTCCCTACCCGTGCAGGCCGTTACCAAGGCGCAAAGACACCGCGCCTCGCATGTTGTTACCTACCGGCGCACCAGCATTAAGACGCTGGGGCGCCGGCTCCTAGGCGTTACCGCTTTGGATCATGCTAACCTTCACGGGTAGGGGCTCCAGAATTGTCTTCTTGGTTTAGGTAGTGCTGGCTGTTGAGACCGCGTCTTTCGCCCGCCAGCGGGCGCATTTAGGTGCGGTCATTATCGGCGCCGGCCGCCCGGTGTCAAGCTATTGCTCCCGGCTTCCAAAATTGCGCCCTAACGCCCGCTCCAGCCTCTCGACCACCAACCCATCTTGCCCCTCAATCGCTCGTCTCCGTCGATCCTGGCGAACCGCCAAGCCGCTGCGGCGGTCAGCCGAATCGAGGCGAGCAATCCAGCAGCGGTCGTTCTCGACCAGCCCAGCATTTCGCAAAACACTGCTCTGGCGGCGAATCGGTCACCACGCGATTACCGCAGCCCGGACGCGAACAGGTTTTTATCCGCGGATCGATCGCATCGACTACGAATGTGCAAAGCATGGTTAGTTCCACATTTGCGATTTAAGCCCCGCTTCCGTCCCTTGACCACCAAGCCGCATTGGCCTGCGATCGCTCTCCAGACGCAAACGTGGCGAACCGTTTTTCAGCGCGGCGGCCAATCGACCCATTGCAAGGCCAAGGGCGGCAACACGGCGGTATCGTGCAACTCTTGCCGCGCGCGGCAAACGCCCCCGCTGGCAGCCAGCCGCTCGACCAGCACAGGGCGGCCGGGCCGACGTGAATGACGGCCTTCTCTCGACCGTCGGCGGCGCGCCGCTCGAATCGCAACTCGGCGCGCTGCCAGTCGCCACAGTCGGCGAGCAAGAGGTAATATCCGAAGGCGTCCGGCGCCTCGACCGCCAGCGGGCTGAGCAAGTAATAGGAGCGATGTCGCGTAGGCGCATCGGGTGGGAACGATAGCAGCCATCGCTTGATCGGCCGGTCTTGCGGCCCCGAACCGCCTTTATTGACCGCCGGCTCTGCGCCCCAGCGCGGCGGATTGTCGGAGCAGCGCTGGCTCTTCCAAGCCAGCTTGCTCAAAAACGCATTGCGGTCGGCGTTCACCGGGCAGCCGCAATGCTTGTGCGTACAGCGCTCGCCGTCGAACAGTGGGCAGGCTTTGCAAATCGCGGCGATGCGCTCGATTTCTTCGCGCGAGCGAACGGCTCTCGTCTCGTCGCCCGTCAACAGCGCTTCGACCGCAAGCGGCGCCTGCGCGAAGACGGCGGCCGTGAAGTTGATCGCCTTGCGCCACAGCGCGGGAGCAATCGGTTGCTCCGGCGGTGAGAAAGCGGGAGAGGCGCCGCTAGAGCACGCACGAGCAACGGAGTGCGGCCCGCAATTCATCCGCCTGGTCGTGAATCCACAAAAGCGGCAACGATAAACTCCAGCCGTTTCGGTAGCTTCAACCTATCTTCCGCAAGTCGGTTTGGTAATTTCCGTGAATTTCCCGAGCGGCGTCAGGAGCCGTAAGAGTCGGGATCGAGTCCCAGCAGGGTGACGACCTGACGCTGCACGGGCGTCAGTTCCGTGACCATCACTCGCGGCTC
>DATKRK010000335.1:0-6299 GCA_035532215.1 Pirellulales bacterium
CAATCGTCGACGGCCTGGAAGGCCGCCCCACGGCAGGAATGTCTCGTTTCAGACCGCGTGAAGTATAGCGTGCATGGAACGGCAATCGGCGGCAGTCCGTCGGCGGCAGAACCTGGTCTTGCCGGCTTAAGCGATTCGCCGCCGCAAGTTCGCCGGGGGCTCACTTAAGGGGAATCTTGTAACTCACCGTCCCCAGCACTTCGCCGACTTTGTGGCCGGGGTGGCAAATCGTACACTTCTGGTTGACCACCGGCACCACGGTCGCCGCCCGCAAGTAAAGCTTGCCCTGGTCCTCTTGGATTTCCTCGTAGTACGTCTCGCCGCCCAGAATCTTCTTGTTGGCGAGTTTTTCGAATTCGTCGCGCGGGGCGTTTTCGTCGTTCAGCGGCTTGCCGGTCGCATCGACCAGCCGCGCATCGTGCCAGCCTTTCTTGCGCATGGCGGCGAACAACTCGCGGGCGATTTCGCCCGCGGCCACGTCGTTGGCGTCTTCGACGTAGGTGTCGTTGATGAACACGATCGTCGTTTTATACAAATCGTCGAGCATTTTCACTTCGCGCCGCGCCCGCTCGACCGCTTCGGCGTCGGGCTTTGCGGCGGCCGGTTTTTCTTTTTTGCCAGCGGGCGACTTGTCGGCGGCCGAGACCGGCTCGGCTTTCCAAAGGCCCGCGACGAGCGAGGCGGCGACGATCAACAGGCTTGCAGTGCAGACGGCGATTCGACGCATGAATGGTTCCTTTGCATCAAGAGGCATTGTGATCGGAAACGTAGACGCGGCATCCTGCCGCGTACGGAAAGCGGCAGGGATGCCGCTTCTACATCGGAAACCTTGTTGCCAAAAGTGACCTTGTTTCCCAGGGCTCGATGGCGGATAATCAGATTGTAGATAACCAAGTCCGATTATCCGGTAGTTCTCGTGAATCTACCTGACGATTAAAGGATGTCAAGGTCCACTTGTCTTTTTTTGGACTGTTTATGATTTCGCAAACGGCTGAATATGCCTTGCGGGCGGTCGTGTTTCTGGCCGACCAGGCCCCGGCCCCGCAGACGACGCAGCAAATTGCCAAGGTCACGATGGCGCCGGCGGGCTACCTGGCCAAGGTCATGCAAGGGCTCAGCCGGGCCGGGCTGGTTCACGCCCAGCGCGGCCTGCACGGCGGCTTCACGCTGGCCCGCTCGCCCGAAGAACTGACCGTGCTCGACGTGGTCCAGGCGGTCGATCCGATCCGCCGGATCACGCACTGCCCGCTGGGCCTCAAAGGTCACGCGGCGCTATGCCCGCTGCACCGGCGGCTCGACAGCGCCATGGCCACCGCCGAAGACGCCCTGCGGCGTTCGACGATCGCCGAATTGCTGCGCGAACCCGGCAAGCACAAAGGCAAGCGGGTTCCCAAGCCGCTGTGTTCAGTCGCCGATGAAGAATAGCGGGGTTGGGCGGTGAGGCCCGCGGCCGGCAAGGCGCCTCGGCGGTTTTAAACGCGTTTCGGTAAACGCTGGATGGATGTGTCGGCCTGTTTTCGCTTGCCCGAATGAGGTTTTCGACTCTGGTCAAATCGACCGCTGCCGAACGGCGCGTTGCAACCGAGAGGTGAAGGAACAAGGGAACGCAGTTCAATTCGGCGGCGCTTCAGTGCGAGTTGCGTTCCGTGTTCTCAGCAAGGCGGCCAGCGACGCCAATCGCCAGTACGGCGGCGCATAGGCGGGCAAGGCGTGAACAGGCGCACGTCTAAACGCTTGGGCGATTCAGTCGGCGCGCTTTGCTTCTGCCGCTGGCGGTTCTTTTTCCGCCGAATCGAAGTCGGGCGTAGGCTCGAATCCGTCAAGGAGCAAATCGGCGAGCTGCTGGCTCAACTGGAGAACCGCGAGAACAATCCCGTGCTTCGAAGCTTCGGCGACCGCGTCCTCGGGCGACTCCATTTCCACGCTGCTCAGTATTTGCAGGCGAGGCGCCTCGCCGTCGTTGGCCGTTTTGGTCAGATAGACGACACAAGTCACTTTCTTGCCCGCCAACGCGGCTTCGAGATCGGCTTTTGAGAGCGTGATCGGCAGTTGCGTTTTAGTCGCCGAAAAAACGTCCGGCGGCAGCGTTGGCGCCGTCTCCAAGGACGCATACACTGGGTCCTTCGCCGTGGCGGGCGGCCCGCCGAGCTTGAACCGCCTTGCCGCGCCGGCGCCTTGGTAGAAACGCGCGGGCAACGTATGTGTTGGCTCTTTGAACTCGGACGGCGCCGGGCCCTCGTAGGTCAGCGTAAGCCCTTCGGGCCCCTTAAGACACAAGGCAAGCTGCTCGTCGTCGAGCGCCAAGGAGAACAGCGCTGGCACGCGCTTGCTGATGAGAAATCCGGCGATGACAGCGCCGCGGCGCGAGGCTGCCACGACGGGATCGGCATTCGGATCAAGGTCCGTGCTGCTCAGCAATTCGAATTCTGGGTTCTTCGGCAGTTCGCCTTCACGGGGGCGCCGCACGAGGATCTTCGTCACGTCCTTTCCCGCCAGAGCCGCAGCGAGATCGGCTTCGGATAGCGTCAACACGGGGTTCGCGGCGCGAACAATCGCGATCACTTCCGGCGATATCGTTTTCGATGTCAAGAGGACGTAAAGCGGCGCCTCCGCACCGCCTGGAATGCCGGCGAGCTTGAAGCGCGTTATCGTGTTGCGGGACATGGTCAGGCGAATCGGCAAATGCCTGAAATCGGTCGCGAATTCGTCGAGGCCGGCAGCCTCATAAGCAACCATCACGCCCTCGGGCCCTTTCAGTTCGATTTCATACAAACGAGCGGGTTCGTCGTCCGCAAGGTCGAACAAATCATCCTCGTAATCGCTGATTTCTCGCCCCGCCGTCTGCCAGTCGACCGTTTGGAAAGGCTCCTTGCTCAACTTGAGCGTCGCGAGGACCGTGCCGCGCTCCGACGCTTCGGCGACGGGATCCTTGCCCGGCTCCATCCCCGTGCTGTTCAGCGTTTGCAGGCGCGGCGCATCGCCCTCATTGGCCGGGTTGGCCAGATACAGGACGCTTGTCAGCTTCTTGCCTGCCAGGGCCGCATCGAGATCGGCATTCGAGAAGGTGATCGATAACTCAGTGCCGGCCGGCAACGCGGCTTTCGGCGGCATCGCCTGCGGAATCTTCAACACCGCATAGAGCGGTTCTTTCCCAGCCACGGGCGGTCCGCTCAGCTTGAACTGCATGGCAATGCCGGCGGGCAAACCAAAATTCGCGGGGACGGGAATGGGGACGCGAATTGAGTCGCCGGATCTCCCGAGCGTGGGCGCCTCATGGATCAGCACGAGCCCGTCCGGGCCGCGCAGACAGATTGCGATCATTCCCTCGTTGCGCAGCGAAGGCAATCGCTGCACCTGTCGCTTGCTGATGAACAGCGTGGCAGCCACCGCACCCTGGCGAGAGGCTGCCGTGATTGGATCGTCTTTTGGGTCGAGTTCCGTGCTGGTCAGCACTTCGAATTTCGGCTTTGCTGTCTGTTCGCCTTCGTGGCGGCGCAGGATGAGAATCTTGGTCACGTCCTTGCCCGCAAGAGCTGAGTCGAGATCGCCCTTGGTCAACGTTATCGCCGGCGTAGCAGAGCGGAGAGCCGCGAGAACCTCCGGTGATAACCGCTTCGACTCCAGTTGAGCATAGAGCGCCGCATTTGCATCGCCTGCGACGCCTAAGAGCTTGAAACGCGTCGTCATTCCGTCAAACATCAGTTGGCGAAGGGGAAATGACAAGAAGCGGGGGCCGAATTCCTCGGAAGTTCTTGTTTCATGGGCGAGTTTCAGGCCGTCCGGTCCTCGCAACTCGATATGGTAAGCACCCATAAGCTGCTCGGTCGCCGTCGTCCCCAAGGCGCCGTCATCGCCGTATGCCGTCGCCTCGCCGTAAGAATTGTCCGCTTTGGATGGATCCAGCTTGGCTTCCAAAGCCTGCCGACGGGCGTGCGCAGCCGTTTCCGATCTGGGATCCAACCGCAGCGCTTCGTCGGCGTCCTTGATCGCTTTGTCGAACTGCTTCATGCCATACCAGCAATTCGCTCGCATCCGCCAATGCTCTGCGTGGTCGGGCTTGAGGCGAATCGCCTCGTTGAAATCGGCCAGGGCCTTATCCCAGGTTTTCCGCTGCATCCAAAGATACCCTCGCCAATTGTAGGCGTCGGCCACGCGTTTGCCGTGGCGGATCACCTCGTCGAGGTCGGCCAGAGCCAGATCGAATTTGTCCTGGAGGAATAGTTGGTACGCGCGATCAAAACGGATTTCTTCGTCGTGCGGATCGATCCGCAGCGCCGCGGCGAAATCTTCCAGAGCTTTCTCGCTTTCGCCTGCCATCGAGTGCACTTGGGCCATCTGAGAATACGCCCTCAGGTTCTTGGGCTCCTTCGCCAAGACGGCCCGGCAATCCTCAATCGCCTTTTCCAGGTTTCCGCTGAGGCTCCATTCGGTGGAGCGCCACAACAAGCAGTCGGTATCGCCGGGCTTGATCCGCAACACGGCGGTCAAGTCGTCGACGACCAGCCGATGCTCTCCCGTCGAGTTGTGCAACTCCGCTCGCCGCAAATACGCGCGGGAGTTATTCGGATCGGCGTCGATGGCTGCGGTCAGGTCCGCAAGCGCCTTGACCAAGTTGTTCTTTTGCTTCCAAACCTCGCCGCGGCCGAGCAGAGCGCCGACGTGCCGAGGGTTGATTTTTAGCGCCTCGTCAAAGTCCGCGATGGCAGCGTCGGGATCCTTCTCTTTGCGCAACCAGCCTCGCTGGGCATAGGCGTTGGCGTCTTGCGGGCGGAGGCGCAAGTACTGAGTGAGGTCGATGATGGCATTCGCAGCGTCGCCTTTTTTCGACCAAATCTCGGCCCGCCCGCGGTAGCTGTTGGCATCATCCGGAGTGAGCGAAATCGCTTGCGTATAGTCAATGACGGCCGCGTCATATCGGCCTTGGAGAAAGTGGATTCGCCCGCGATTGAGGAACGTGCGGGGATCGGTCGCATCGAGGCGGATCGACTCGTCCAGATCGCCAAGCGCCGCGTCGAACTCGCCTCGTTGCGCGCGCACCACGCCGCGGATGGCAAGCGCCTCTGGCAGCTTCGCCTCGGCCTTGAGCGCCAGTTCGGCATCTTGCAAGGCTTTATCCAGTTCCTGTCGTCGCAGATGGATTCCCGCTCGCATCGCCAGGGAGTAGGCATCGAGCGGGTCAAGTTGAATTGCGTCGTTGAAGTCGGCCAGCGCCTGGTCTTCGTCTCCTTTCGAGGCCCGGCAATAGCCGCGCTCCGACCGCAACTGAGAACTCCTGGGAAGCGACTCGATGGCCCGATCGAGGTCGCCGATCGCCCGGTCATATTCGCCCGCCGTCGCCCTCAAACGGCTCCGAGCTTCCAAGGCAAACGGATCTCGCGGATCGATCTCCAACGCTCGATCGCAGGCCGACAACTCGTCATCGGGCCGTTCCTGCGCCTGGGCGATTCTCGAACGCGCGAAGTAGGCTCGGGCGTTGTTCGGTTCCAGCCGCAGCGCTTCGCTGACGTCGGCCTGCGCTTTGTCGAACTCGTTTTTCGCCAGCCAGGCGCGCGATCGGGCGATAAAGGCGAAGGCGATTTCGGCTCGGGCCAAGTCGGCGGTAAAGTGTTCGATCGCCTGGTCGTCGCGCACCGCTTCGGCCGCGCGGAGCCAGCCCCAGTCGGCCTCTAACCAGTCGCCCCGGCTGCGCTTCACATCGAGCCAAATGCCCGCGGGAGAAACCGGGCTGCCGGGGCCTGCTCGTTAGGCTGCTCGCGCAGAAGGACTTGCGGCGCTGCAGCGAGCACGCGCCGGCCGCGCCATTCGTCCGCCGCTTTCGGCGAATCCGGGTTGGCCGCCCATGCAGGGCCTGCCAACAGCGAACCCGCAACCGCTAATAAGCCGACGAGACACGAATTCATCGCGATGCCCTCCATGCGGTTCTATGTTTGGCGTCAGCTTATGCCAATCGGTCAAGCCGATGCAAGACCAGTCGCTGATAAACTCCTGCCATAAGAGAGCGAACGGAAATGTTGTTGTTATACCGTGCGAAGTTGAGAATGAGACATCCGTCGGTCGCGGGGCCAGGGGCTTTCCGTTTTTCAAATTGGCGAAAGGGCGCCTGGGGCAAAGCGCAGCGTGCCCCAGACCGAACTCACTCTGGGGCTTCGCCGAGGCTCAGCCTGGGCTGCGCAAAATCGTGATTCCGTAAAGAGATCGTTTGTCCTGTTTTTGTTCGGCCACGACGGGGCAGCTTTCGTTCAATGACTCAACCCGGAAAACTTTTATCTAGCCCAGGCGTTTACGCCTGGGAATTCGCG
>DATKRK010000336.1:0-13658 GCA_035532215.1 Pirellulales bacterium
GAAGGACGTGCTGGACCAATTGCTGGCCGGCTCGACCGACTACCGCTCGTTGCACGCCGACCTCTGGAAGCAATCGCACCCCGAAGCGGTTCGCAATTACCGAACCGACGAGCGCCGCGACGCCGCCGACCGGCGCCGTCGCCGTCGTGCCCAGCGACGGCTGGCCCAGAATTCTCCCGACGCCCGCCCCTAGCCCCGCCCGCCCCAGAGCCACCTGGCGCCGGTGTACGGTCACACTCGCGCAGCAGCACGCCTTCGAGCGTGGGCTGCATGACGCCTTCGAACAGAAAGCCGCAGGCTCGCGGATGGCGGCCTTCGATTTCGATATTGAGCACGGTCGGCATCCGCTCGCGGCTCCAGACCTACGGCCGAAAGCCCGCCGGGTCGGCCGATTTGTCGTGCGTGCCGATGACGTGGAACGCCGGGCCTTCGCCGGCCATGATGAGCTTCGCTGCGCCGCCCGAACCATCGATCGCCAGCCACCCGCTTTTCGCCAACTCGACCTTGACGGTCCGCGACAGCAGATAGTCGCCTGGCGGAAACTCGAGCGTGCCGTCGCCTTCGACCAGCGCGTGCTCGATGGCTTCGGCATCGTCCAGCATGCCGTCGCCGGCGGCGCCAAAATCGCGAACGTTGCTCATGGCGGGACCTCACGGGGAACACAGCAGATAGCCGCTGCGCCGAAAGACCGCCGCGCAATCGGCGGCCGGCGCAGTGGCCAACATATCCCACGCGAGGCGGGCGAGCAACGAATACGTACGCTCAGGCTTTCCAGCCTGACAGGCGTCAGGCTAGACCGCCGTCAGGCTAAAAAGCCCGACCTACTGTGACGGCCGTCAGGCTAGAAAGCCTGACCTACTCAGACCTTCGTCGTTGAAGTACGCGTCGACCGCCAACGTGTCGGCTTCGCCGATCGCCAAAGCGTCGGAGAGCGAAGCGGAATCGTCGGCCGGCAGCGAAATCGCCGATTGAAGCGGCGTCGATTGCGAAGACGAATCGGCATCGGCAGTCGTCACGACCGAGACGCCCGCATCGGCCGAGGCGCTCGTCTCTGCCGAAGCGCTGGCTTGCGACGTAGCGGCGACCGCCACGCCCGCCCCTGCGCTGCTGCCGCCGGCATTCCCGCCGCCGCTTGCCGCAACGTCGAGCGATCCGGCGCCGCCCGAGAAGCCGAATCCCCAACTGCCGAACGGGCTGTAGCTGTAGCCGCCGGAGAATCCGCCGAACGGATCGTAGCCATAGCCGCTCGAGTAGCCTCCGAACGGATCGTAGCCGTACCCGCTCGAATAGCCGCCAAACGGATTGTAGCCACCTCCGCCGAAGGACCAGCTCCACGGATTGTAGCCGTATCCGTAGCCGCCGAAGGGATCGTAATAGCCGCCCCCATATCCGCCGAAGCCGCCCCCATATCCGCCGAAGCCGCCGCCGTAATAGTAGCCGCCCCCATACCCCCCGCCGCCCCCATACCCCCCGCCGCCCCCATATCCGCCGCCGCTTCCCGTACCGCCGCTGCCCGAACCTCCGCCGCTGCCGGAGCCGCCCGAACCGCCACTTCCCGAACCGCTGCTGCCCGAGCCGCTGCCGCTTCCCGGCGCGACCGTACCGGCGACGAGATCGCTTACGACGAGGTTCGCCAGCGGGCTGCCGAGACCCGTGACCAGATCGTACCCCGTGCCAGCCGAATAGCCGTTGTTGCCGCTGGTGATATCGTGGAAGTCGCTCGTGGGCAGTTGATAGACGCGCGACTGGGCGCCGTCGAGCGTACTCTTGCCGGCCTGGACCAAGCCTTGATCGGCGATGGCTACCAGGGCGGCCCACTGCGGGGCGCCGGCGCTCGTGCCGCCGACGACCATCCAGCCGCTCGATCCATAAGAGTCGTAAACGGCAAAACCGGTGTTGGGATTGGCGTCGTAAGCCACGTCGGGCGTACTGCGCGAACCGGTCGATTGCACGCTGTTTTGGTAGCTCGGTTCGCTCTCGTAACTGCTCAACCCGCCGCCGCTGTCGGACCAGCCGGTTTCGCTGCCGTAGCCGCCGCCCGACAAATTCAGCGTGGTGCCGCCGACGGCCAGCACGTTCGTCGAAAGCGAAGGCCACAAGCCGGGCGAACCCTGGTCGCCCGACGAAGCGACGAAGGTGATTCCCTGGTGGCCGGCGGGCGTCGTGAAGTAGCTGTCGTACTGCGTTTCGCTGTAGAACTCGCTGGAGCCCCAACTCATGGAAATCACGCTCACCGACGCCATGTTGCGGGCCGTATCGACCGCGCTGAGCAGGTCGCTCAAGTTCGCCGATTGGGCCTCGACCAGCACGATATTGGCCTTGGGCGCCATGGCGTGGGCCCATTCGACGTCGAGCGAGATTTCCTGCGACCAGCCCGAGTCGGCCTGCGGTTGCGAGCCGTTTTCATAGGCCTTGGTGAAACTGGGCGGAGCGGCCAGACCGAACTGGGAGTCGAACTTCGCCAGGTCGCTGGCGATATTCGGGTCGTCATAAGCGTCGACGATGGCAATGGTTTGGCCGCTGCCGTCCCCCGTCACGCCGCCCGAAAACTGAATCTGATTAAAGCCGTAGGCCTGGGCAATTTGCGACGGCGACATGCCGCCCGGCCCCCCCGGACTGGCCGTCGCGTGCAGCATCGGCTGGGCCGTGATCCCGTCGAGCGGCGAGACCGACAGCAAGGTCCGTAACTCAAGCGCTTCCAGCGTCATCCGCCGCCAGCGCCGGGAAATCGAGTTTTTCGACAATGATTCCAATCGCAATCTGCGTTTCATGGCGGCTCCGCCCTTGTTGTTCTACGCAACTTTTCCGCTGGATTTCCCGGATCGCCTTCGGCCACAACTTTTGCCTAGCCCAGGCATTTATGCCTGGGAATTCGTTCAACGTGCGCCCGTTTTTCCCGATTGTCGCCTCGCGGTCGCCGTCGGCGGCCGCGAGGCGACAATCGGGGGCGGGGGGGTAAACGGCTCGCGGACCCAGGCATAAATGCCTGGGCTACGTAAAAAGCACAGCATTCACGCCCTCTCACAACGTCCGAACCGCTAGCATGCGACTTGTTTAGCACAACCTGTGCTCCGCCCTGGGCCGGTTTCCCGCATACTCGCTATTCAATTCAAGGAACGATAGAGGCATCGACAAGCGCGCGCAGCAAACTGTGCAAATTGCCGCGACCCTTGTAAGTGCCCGCGGGGTCGCTGGCTCAAGAGTCAGATTGAGAATGAATTAGCTGAGCTTAGCCGCTCTTGAGCGGCGGAGATCGGCGCCTGCTGGGCGCCGACTCGACCAAGTTTCAGCCCGCGGCGTGCCAGAAGCTCTTCCAGAGCGGGCGAGAGCAGCATGGCCAGCTCGTGCGGCCTGGCGGCGGACAGCGGGTCCGACCAACCGTCCGGCTCGCCAGGCGACGCCGGAGACTCGGCGCCCGGGTGCAACGCGATTTCCGCCAGCGAAAAGCGCTGCGGGCGAGCAAGAAAGCGCTCCAGCAGCGACAAACTGACGCAGCCGGCGTGCGACGAGCCGAAAAACGCGTCGGGGTGCGCCATGCCCGCGCGTTCGACCACCCGGCGAAATCTTTCGGCATAGAAGCGTTTGACCAGCGCCAGGCCGGCATTCGCGCAGCGAAAGCCGGGCCGAAAGCTGACCAACCAGGCATTGCGCTCCAGCGGCAAGCGAATCGCCGGGAGGGCATATTTTTGCACGAGCCGCGGAATCACTGCGGCCAAGGCCGGCATTATTTCCATGTACTGATGGCCGTTGAGATGCGTCGGCTTCGCACCGTGATCGAGCATGAATTCGATTTGCGCGGCGAGTTCGGCTTCGATTCTCGCGGCGAAGGGCGTCGAACGGCCGCACAGGCGCCGAAACAGCGCCGCAGGCCCTGGAAAACGTCCTTCGCGGTCGAGCAATTCCGCCGGGTAACGGCCGGCGGTCAGCGGGCGCCCTTGCGTTAGATTCAGATGAATGCCCAGGTCGAACGGCTGATTGGGATCTTCCAGACGGCGACGAGCGGCGCTCGACGGCAGTTCGCCCGAACGCTGTAATTCGAGCAGCTCCTTCCAAGCGGCCAGCGCCGCCGCCGCTTGCGGGCCGTTGGCCAACAGCGACGTGCTGGTCAACAGGCCTTGCCTTGCGCTTTGCAGAATGCCGGCATTGACCGCGGCGTTCAGGCCCAAGTCGTCGGCGTGCAGCACGACGCGCGGGCCGCCGCCAGCGCTTGCCCCTGCGTCGTGGCGGCGTCTCACCCGGCCCTCCGCAGCGGGCGGGCTTCGGACGTCGAAACATCGCGAACCGGCGCGCCGCCAGGCATCGCGAGCACTTCTCGGCGCCACGGCTGCTCGGTGAGATCATCGGCGGGGCGAGAGGCTCGCATTTGCGACAGCAGATAGCCGGCCAGCAGGATTGCTCCGATCGGCTGGCTGCCGTGTTCGTTGGCGAAATTGCGGATCAGCTTGCCGAACATGTCGGTCACGAGCGGGCCCATCATCAGCAGGCTCGCCGCCAGTAGCGCAATCGTCGGGCCGCAGTTCGGGCGCCGCAGCGCGTCGAGCACCCGCCAGGCAATCACCGGCGCCGCGACGACATAAGTACACGATTCGGTCGCCGGTCCGAACAGCACGACCCACAGGGCGAACCATTCGAACGCGCCGCTCAAACGCCGCCGCGCGTCGGTTGCCTGCCTCGTGCATACCAGGCACAAGCCGAATACCGCGGCGCCGGCGATGGCTTCGATCACGGCGAACGCCGCCGGCTCGAGCGGTCGGCCGTAGAGCACGAATAAGTAATCGATCGTTCGCAGCCGCTCGCGCATCAGCGCCGTGCTGTCGGCCAGGTGGGCGAACCAGTTGGCGTATTGCCACTCGACCAGTTGCGGATGCTGAGCCGCAAAGGGCAGCAGCAGCCCCAGGCCGAGCGCCGCAACGTACTTCAAGGCGAACTGACGCGGGTAAATGCCGGCCACGAGCATCGCCAACGCCAGGGGATAGCCTTTGATCAACGTCGCCCACGCCAGCCAGGCGGCGGCGCGGTTCCAGCGGCCTTCGGCGGCGGATGCCAGCCCCAGCAGCACCGAGCCGAGCATCATCAAATTGGCCTGGCTATTGTACATACTGTGCAGCGAGAGCGGCAAAGCCAGCATGAACAGCGAAGCGATCTCGCCGCGGCTCAGCCGGGCCGGAACGAGCCGGCGCGCCCAAGCAGCCAGCCCCAGCGCGAACACGCCGCAATTGACGAATTTCCAAATCGCCGCGGCGGCCGAGTCCGATAGTGCGGCCAGCGGCGCCAGGCTGACGGCGAACAGCGGGCTGTAGCGATAGAACTCGCGCGTCCGCTCGTAGATGTTTTGTCCGGCGATCCAGCGCCGCGACGCGCTCAGATAAATGTCGAAAACCGTGTGCGAATCGGGCTTGAGGAAAGCGTAGACCGCCAATCCCGAGACCAGGCCGATCCAGACGGCCAACGAGCAGCGGATCCAATGCCGATCGGCCGAAAGAACTCTGCCGAGCGACGGTACGGAACCTACGACGAACATCAAGCGGCTCTCCGTTGCGGATTGGGTTCCACTTCGGCCATCGCTGCCGATTGCCAGCGAACGTCCGGCGCCCGGCCGCCCGAGAGCCAATCCCGCAGGCCGAGGCCGAGTACGTCGCGCAGCATTTTGCCGGCGTGCCGCGACAGCGACAACGTCGACGAGTATTCGTTGACGAGCGTCACCGGCACGCGGCGAAAGGGTAGCAACAAACGCCGGGCGAGCAAGACCACTTCGGCGTCGAAGGCGAACCCGTCGATGGTCGTTCGCGAGAAGATTTCCCGCGCCGCGCGAAGGCTGAACGCCTTCAAACCGCACTGCGTATCGGTGACTTCTCTCGATACGATGTGTTTGACGACTTGGCGAAACACGGCGCTGGCGACGATTCGCGACGCCCGGCGACTTGCCTCATGTCTTGATTCCATGAGATCCCTGGCCCCGAAAACGACCTCGCAGTCGCCGCGGCGAATCCAATCGCAGGCCGTCTTCAACGCCGCCAAGTCGTAGGGCAAATCGGCGTCGGTGAAGGCGACGACCTGGCCCGTGGCGACGAGCATGCCGTGCCGGATCGCGGCCCCTTTGCCTTGCTGGCGGGGGAGGCGAATCGTCGAAAATCTGGGACCGAAGCCTTCGCTGATCGTTGCCGTGCCGTCGCGACTGCCGTCGTCCATCACGACCACGCGATAGTCGATCGCCCAGGCGTCGAGAAATTGGGCGAGTCCGGCCAGCGTGCCGGGAAGACGCTGCTCCTCGTTGAACGCGGGAACCAGCACCGTCAGTTCATGGTCGGCGGCGGCCAGTTCGCCCGAACCTGGCCCGCTGGCGAGCGGACCGCCGTCGGATCCCGCCTGGCTTACCGATCGAGTCCCCTGGGCTGCGAATGCCGCCATGAGGTTTCCGCCGTAAACATCCGTGCCGTGACGGGCCGCTAGCGACATCCCTGTCGAAAAATCGAGGCTCGCCGAAAAGTTCTCCCGTTTATCGTCGCGAGAGCGCGGGAAACTTTAGCGAATTTCCGGAAAAAAGTAAACACGCGAAGCTGGGCGGCTGCAAGAGTCCGCCGCCTTTCTTGTAAGCGGCAAACCCAGTACCATAGAAGAGTTCGGGCGAGTTGGATTTCCGAGACCGTGGGTTTAGAAGCAGATGCTCCAGGTTGGATAGATGCCCTTCGCGCGTGCAAAAATCTCGTTGAGGTTCATTTCAAGATGTTCGCGCGTCCGCGTATTCACGAGGACGAACTTGAACCGCGTCTTCAGGCTTTGCGCAACGAGCAATTCCGCGGCCGTGAGCGCAAAAAAATAGCCTGCGAAATCCGCTCGCAGCTTTTTCCTCGTCGACTTGATCTCGAAGATCGTGACCTTTTCGAGGTTCGACTCTAAATCCGCAGGGTCGTTGAGGTCTACGGCGCCGGAAATTCGGACGATATCGAAGGCCCTCCCGTAGACAACTTTCCCTTTCTTGGCAAACGCAACAAGAAGGTTCTGCTTCTGCTTTGCCGATGGGAGGTGAAAGCCAATGTCTTTTGCAACGAGGATGGCCGCGGCCGTTTTTGCAGTCGTCTGACCGGACTGCGATTCGACTTCGCCATCGATAGGCAACGGAGGCAGGAGGTCGATTTTAGCCTTCATGCATGCGCGTGCCTCTCTGCCGCCCTGCACGTGCCAGCCTCTCGCAAAACAGGCTCACGAACTCTTCGATGCTTGTCTCCATAGCTTGGCAGACGTAGACCGTCTCGACGAAGTCGAGGCGGCGCTCGCCGGTTTCATACTTGCTGACATAGCTTTGCGGCACTTTCAGGCGTCGCGCCAACTGCCTCTGCGTTAGCTTCTTTTCGCCTCGCAACTCTTTGAGCAACCGGCGAAAAACATCGTCCGCCAGGGCGAACTTCGCCTTGAACATCATGCGACGATCTACGACTTGACTCGTGAACCCAAATTCGGTTCAATACTTGAATGAGAGTCACTGAGCAGATCCAAGACGACGTCGCAAGGCGAGTGCTGACGGATTTCAGGCCGCGGTACGCGCCCCAAGGTCGCGTGGTCTGGGTCTCGGAAGGCAACGCCGAGCCGATGCAGAGTTCGAAAACGTGGCTCCAGGGATTGCGCGTTTCAGCCGCCGCCGAAGAAGAACTCCCCAACGTAGTTGTTCGCGATTCGCGGCGCCGTCGTTTGTGGCTGGTCGATGTGGCAACGCTGGGTCGCCACATGAACGCTGAACGGCGAGAGCGTCTGTCGCGCATCTTGCGTCGATCACTCGCCACGTTGCTGTTTCTTACGGCCTTCGAAAACCGCAGGCAAATGACGCGATTCATCCTCGATGCTCCCTGGGGCACCATTGCATGGTTCGCCGATGAGCCCGCCCATCTCGTCCATTTCGACGACCACCCTGACGCTCGCCTCTTGGCGCCGCCAAGCTAGCGAGAGCAACCACTTTCATGGACTTCACGGCGTTCAAGAAGTACGCCTCGGACATCGTGTGGGAGTCCGAAGTCTGGATCGCGGAGTTCCCAGATCACATGATTCATTTCAATGGCGACAAGTTCTTGGGCCCGTACCCACGGCGTAACAAAGAAGAAGAATCCGCCTGACAGCCTTCTTTCCTTCTTGTGGCACGCACGATCCCGCCGAACTCTCGCCGCGATTGTGTTGGCGCACAACGAGATTCGGCCCTTATTCAAGCAGCCGAACCAAAATCGTCGGCGGCGCCTGCCCCCCTCGCTCGGCGTTTTCTCGAAAAAAGCTTTGAATCGCGAATTGCGGCCGGTTAACATCTGTCTAGTGTCCTGCCGGGGCGTTCCCGCAGGGCCCTCCCGAGGAGGCAAGTTCCCAGGTTTAGGAGGTGTTCCATGCGTTGTTCGAGAGGTGTGGCGTTAGGCGTCGTCGCGTTGGCTCTGGCGGGAATCTTGGCTCAGCAACCGCTGCGCGGACAGGATGCAGCGCCGAAAGCCGAAGCGAAGGCTGCAAAGCCGCGGGCCAAACCGCGCGGCCGATTGCCGGCCCACTACGGGGCGGTGGTCGACAACGAGCAGCGGGAAAAGATCTACGGCATCCAACAATCGTATCAGCCGCAAATCGAGGCCTTGCAAGCCCAACTCGTTGCGCTTCGTGAGAAGCAAGCCGCCGAGATCGATGCCGTCTTGACGCCCGAGCAAAAGGAAAAAGTCAAGGAGTTGGCCGCCGCCGCCAAAACCAAGCGCGCCAAGGCCGCCGAGAGCAAGAAAGCCGGCGAGGACGCAAAACCGTCCGAGGCGGCCGTTCCCGCTACGGACGCCAAGCCAGCAGCGAAAGCCAAGAAAGCCTCTTGAGTCGAATCGCTCGATCCCCAGTCGCGGCGCCGTCCCGAAGCCCATGCACGGTTTCGGGGCGGCGCCGCTTCGTTCGTGAGCGCAACGTTCGATTTGTGTTGCTGAGGCCCCTGCAAGCCTCCTGACCGCCGCGCGGGCCGCTTCGTTCGTGAGCGCAACGTTCGATTTGTGTTGCCATCTCCCAGCGCGGCCTTCGGCCGCAACCAAAGTCGCTTTTCGCTCCGCGAAAAAGGCGCCTTTTTCGCGGAGCGAAAAGCGACTTTCTGCAGCTTGACTTTGGATTTACCACCGTGGAACCCCGCTTTCGCACCCCTGCCTTCGCCGAGTATAATTCTAGTTGCGGTGTGAGAAACTTCCTTAACGTCAAGCTTGAACTTCGGGGCCGATTGGGGAGAGCGTCGTTTGTTCGTAGGCCCCGTCTTTACGCGCGAGGTGGCGACCGCGCCGCGCCGCGCCCGTCTGTATCTTGCTCGCGCCGCCTATGTCGCCGTGTTGTTGGTGCTGACGGCGACCGCCTGGGAAGTGCTCGCGGGCACGCAAGTCGTTCGCAACGTCGGCGACCTGGCCCGCTTCGGAGCGGTCGTGTTTCAGATCCTGGCGCCGCTGCAGTTGGCGGTGGTGATGTTCTTCGCCGCGCTGTCGGCGGCCAGCGCCGTGGCCGCCGAGAAAGACCGGCAGACGCTGATTCTGCTCTTGCTGACGAATCTCTCGAACACTGAATTGGTGCTCGGCAAGTTGTTGGCCAGCATGCTGAACGTGCTGGTCTTGATTGCTTCGGCGTTGCCGGTGTTCATGTTGCTGGTGCTGCTGGGCGGCGTTTCGTTCGCCCAGGTGATTCACGTGTTCGCCGTCACGCTGGCCGGCGCCTTGGCCGCCGGCAGCCTGGGCGCGCTGCTGGCCTTTTGGCGCGAGAAGACGTTTCAAACCTTGGCCATGACCGCCCTGGCGTTGGTCTTTTGGCTGACCTCCTGGGAAGCCGTGGCGCGCGGCGCGCTGGGGGAAAGTTGGCTGGGCGTCTCTTGCCAGACCTGGGCCGTCGGCTTCAGCCCTTGGCAAGCCATGCTGGAAGCCATGCGGCCGATCGTCGAAAGCGATCCGGCGTTGGGCCCGATTCGCACTTCGGTCAACTTGTTTTTGCTGCTTGCCGTCGCCATGACGATCGGCCAGAACCTGATCGCCATCGCCATGGTTCGCGTCTGGAATCCTTCGCGCGAAATGCGGCGCGATCAGGAAGCCAGCAAAGAGAAGCCGGTCGAAGCCGCCCAGCACGTTCGCCGGCCGGGCAAAACTCGCGAGGTTTGGGACAACCCGATCATCTGGCGCGAGGTGCGCACCTGGGCTTACGGGCGGAAGATTATCGCCGTCCGCGTGGCTTACCTGGTCCTGGCGGCGCTGGCGCTGGCCGGCTTGTACAGTCTAGTGCATCAACCGGGGGCGCCGTCGCGAAACGACCTGGCCCTGATCCTGGCGCCGTTCGGCGTGCTCAGCCTGGTGCTATTGAACGCTCAGGCCGTCACCTCGCTGACCAGCGAACGCGACGCCAAGGCGATCGATCTGCTGCTGGTCACCGATCTCTCGCCGAGCGAATTCATTTACGGCAAACTGGGCGGAGTGTTCTACAACGCCAAAGAAATCTGGCTGCTGCCGATGGCGATGTGCGTCTACTTGTGGTCGAGCGGCGTGCTCGGCCTCGAAAACTTACTCTATCTGCTCGGAGGCTGGCTGTCGTTGTGCGCTTTCGCGGCCATGCTCGGCGTCCACAGCGGCATGAATTACGTCAGTTCGCGAGGCGCGATTGCGGTCAGTCTCGGCACCGTGTTTTTCCTGTTCGTCGGCGTGGCGGTTTGCATGCGGATCATGGTCGCCTTCAGCGGGTCGTTCCAGGTTCAATTGCAGCCGTTCCTGGCGTTCATGGTCGGCGGCGGCATTGGACTGTACGCGGCGCTTGGTATCCGCAACCCTTCGCCCGCCATTCAGTTCGCCTCGTTCGGCTGCCCGTTCGCCATTTTTTACGCCATCACCAGCCTGTTCCTGGGCTACACGCTCGCCGTGTTTCTGGTGGCGGCCTTCACGTTCGGTTTCACCACCGCGGCGATGCTGATTCCGGCCCTGTTCGAATTCGACGTCGCCACCGGCCGCACCACCGGCGGCGAAGAGTAATCGGCCGCCCTCGGGCGGCTCGAACGCGGCGCCGCATGGGCTAACGCCGCGTCGAACCCTGCACGGAGCTCATCCGCGGCATCGACCAGCTTTGTCGGACTGCGGCCTGACCGTTGCGAGCCCGCTGCGCCGCCTCGGAAGCCGATGAGGGCTTGGGCGATCGCGCTTGGGGAGACAGCGGCATGCTCTCGGCGGGTTCGGCGGAGTCGTAGTCTGCCGGTGGCGCCGCCATTTCGCCCCCGTGTACGCCGCCGCAGGCGTTGCCGCAGCCATGGCTGCAATGCGAATGGCAGCAGCCTTGCTGGCAGCCGCATTGCTTGCCGCCGAAGATTTTGATGCGCATGCATTTCAGCTTGCACCACAGCGAGCCTTTTTGGCAGCCATTGCAGCCCAGCCGATGGCAGCCCTGTTGCTGTTCGCAATAGCCATCCCAGACGTTGGCGCAGCACGTGCCGCCGTAACCCCAAGTGCTGTTCGGTCCGCCGCCCAGACCCATTGGGGCGCGGTAGGCGTAGTTGCCGGCCGCCGCGTAGCCGCCCTGCGAATACGGGTCGCCCATCACGACTTCGTGCTCGCCGCCGCCCACGTAGGGCGTTTGTGCTTCCGCGAAATCCGCCGCGAGAAGGGCGAACGAAAACAGCGTCAACGAAAAAATGGCCAGCCTCATGCTCGCTCCTAGCTCGGTAAGCCAAAGGGAATTCAAAAGGGGCGGATCGCTTCATCACTCGTCAGCGTCGCCGCAAACCGGACGGTCGTTACTAGCGATCGACTCGCCGCAGCCGGAATTACCGTTAATTCCAGCCGGTCGTCAAATGCGGAAAAGTTCGCCGCGGCGCGGCCGTTTTAGCGGCGTCTCGCAATTTCGCCAGCTTGCCGCGCGTGCATCCCCGCCCTGCCGCCCGCGAGCATTACCAGAGCGTGTAGCCGCCGTCGATCACCAACGCCGCGCCGGTCATATATCGCGAGGCGTCGCTCGCCAGGTACACGGCCAGCGGGCCCAAATCCTCGGGCTGGCCGAAATCGCCCGCCGGGATCAGGCTTTTGAAGGTTTCGATCACGTCCGGATGTTCCTGGGCCCAGCGCACGTTGGGATCGGTCATGAAACCGCCGGGGCAGATCGCGTTGACCGTCACGCCCTGCGGCGCCCAATCGGCGGCGGTGGCCCGCGTGAATTGGATCACGGCCGCTTTCGACGTCTCGTAGCTCCGCCCGCCGATGCCGCGGTTGGCGACCATGCCCGAGATCGAGGCGATGTTGATCACTCGCCCGCGGCGGCGCTGGAGCATCGGCGCCCCGAGCAGCTTGGTGCAGAGGAACGTACTCGTCAGGTTTAGGTCCATGATCTCCTGCCACTGTTCAAGCGGCAGTTCGGTAGTGGCCGTGGCGATGCGGCGGCCGCCGACGTTGTTGATCAGAATGTCAATCGGACCGAATTCGGCCAGCGCTTTGCGGCATGCCGCCTCGCACTCCTCGGGCTTGCCGACGTTGGCCTGAATCGTAAAGGCCTGGCGTCCCAACTGGCGAATCTCCTCGGCCGTGGCCGCCAGGCTTTGCTCCTCGCGGCCGACCAGGACGCAATCGGCGCCCGCATCGGCGATGGCCAGCGCCATCGCGCGTCCCAGCCCGCGCGTGCCCCCGGTGATGAACAGGCGTTTGCCGTCCAGACGAAAGCGATCGAAAATACTCATGGTGCGGGCCGCTCGGTCAAGCAACTCAAAGGGCAAGGCGGGTTCGTTGATCGACATCATAGACGCGCCGTCGCCGGCGCTGCAACGGCCCGCCGCTTGGCCGCGGCAATTGCAGACGCCCCTCCATTGCGCTCCCGGTCTTCAGGCAAAGGCAGACGCCTCTCCTTCGCCTTGCCGATCCGCGAGGACTTGCCCTGGAAGCTCGGATCGCCCTCGCCGCGCGCGGCCCATCCCAACCGGATGACTGCTGGGCAAAAATCTGCATCACCGGGTTAGCGCGGTGCGGAAAAGCCGATAAAGGATGGATGGCTGGGATTTCCGTGGCCCGAGGAAATTCGGAGGAAATTTCGCTCGCGACTCGCGGAAAGTAGGGGCGTAGGGAAGGCCGGCGTTGACAAACACGGGCATGAAGTCTGACTCTCCGCCAACTATTCAACCCCGCGACCACTCGCCACGACTGATAGCGACCTTAAAGTCCACGCCAGCGCTCATACACAGATACTAGAAGAGCGTGGAACGGCCAGAAGATAGGATCGCCGGGAGACTTGTGCGGGTTGGGCATGTCTCCACCCAGGTTGTTGTGTACGTTGGCATGGAACGGCAGGATTGCGGTATTAAGCGCGTCATAGTCCACAAATGCAGCTACTGCGGCGCCTTGGAATTGTGGCGGCAGGGGCATGTTAACGTTGGTGTTATTCTTATTCAATTCCGGAGGGACCGGGTCGCCCGGGTCCCACATCGGGAACGGAACAAACTGAACACCACCGTGGAGGACAAGCCAGTTTTCCAGTTCTGCCATGAAGTGCTGATGCCAAGCCAAAAACCCACGTCCGTGGATGTCGAGGATCCTATCTTCCGCAGGTCGGTTTGGTAATTTCCGTGAATTTCCCGAGCGGCGTCAGGAGCCGTAAGAGTCGGGATCGAGTCCCAGCAGGGTGACGACCTGACGCTGCACGGGCGTCAGTTCCGTGACCATCACTCGCGGCTC
>DATKRK010000337.1:0-50037 GCA_035532215.1 Pirellulales bacterium
GGCGCCGATCGGAAAAATGGATGTGCGCGAGGCGCCAATTCCCAGGCATAAATGCCTGGGCTATGTAAAAAAACCATGCTCTATGCTCTGATCGACTTTAGTTTGAAGAACCGCTTCGTGGTGCTGCTCGGCGCGGCGCTGCTGGCGGCGCTGGGCGTACGTGCAGCGATCCAACTGCCGCTCGACGCCTTCCCCGACACCACGCCCAATCAGGTGCAGATCAACGCGGTGGCGCCGGCGCTGACGGCCGAGGAGGTCGAGCGGCAGATCGCCTTCCCGGTGGAGTTGGCCCTGGGCGGTCTGAAGGGGCTGGAAGAAGTGCGGTCGTCTTCGAAGTTCGGCCTGTGCCAGGTGGTGGCGGTCTTTTCCGACGACGTCGACATCTACTTTGCTCGCCAGCAGGTCAACGAACGCCTGGAAGACTTGCAATTACCCGAGGGTATCGAGCGGCCCGCGCTCGGCCCGGTGGCGACGGGGCTGGGCGAGGTCTACCATTACCTGCTGACCAGCGACGTCTACGATCTGATGGAGTTGCGCACGCTGCAAGACTGGGTGATTCGACCGCGCTTGCGGCGCGTGCCGGGGGTGGCCGAGATCAGCGCTTGGGGCGGACTGGCCAAGCAGTTCGAAGTCCGTCACGATCCGATCAACCTGGCCAAGTTCGGGTTGACGCTCGACGATTTGATCCAGGCGCTGCGCGAGAACAATCAGAACGAAGGGGGCGGCAACGTGATTCGCGCGGGGAGCGAAACCTTGGTGCAGGGGATCGGCCGCGCCCGGGACGAACGCGATCTGTCGGAGATCGTCGTCGCCGCGCACGACGGCGTGCCGATTCGCGTGCGCGACGTGGCCGAAGTTCGCATCGGCCACATGATTCGCCGCGGCGGCACGACGGCCAATGGCCGCGGAGAGGCCGTGCTGGGGCAGGCCTTCATGCGGATGGGCGAGAACTCGCGCGACGTCACGATGGCCCTCGACGCCGCGCTCGAGGAGGCCCGGCGGGCCTTGCCGCCTGGCGTCGACGTGAACGTGATCTATCGCCGCACCGATCTGGTCGACCACGTGCTGCGCACGGCCGAGAAAAACCTGTTCGAGGGCGCGGTGCTGGTCATCGCCGTGCTGTTTGCTTTTCTCGGCAATCTCCGCGCGGGGCTGATCGTGGCTTCGGTGATCCCCCTGTCGATGCTGTTCGCCGTGACGCTGATGGAACGCGTCGGCATCGCCGGCAGCTTGCTGAGCCTGGGGGCGATCGACTTCGGCCTGGTCGTCGACAGTTCCGTGGTGATGGTCGAGAACTGCGTGCGGCGCCTGGCCCACGACCGTTCCGACCGCCCTAAGGTCGAGATCATACGCGAGGCGGCGGTCGAGGTCCGCAAGCCGACGATGTTCGGCGAGCTCATCATCATGATCGTTTACCTGCCGATCCTGACGCTGGAAGGGATCGAGGGAAAGCTGTTCCGTCCCATGGCCCTGACGGTCGTCTTCGCCCTGGCCGGTTCGATGATACTTTCGCTGACCCTGATGCCGGTGCTGGTCTCGCTCGGTCTGTCGCGAGGCGTCGCGGATCGGCAGACGTTCGCCGATCGCTGGCTGCACCGGTTGTTCCAGCCGTTGCTTCGCTCGGGCTTGCGGTTTCCCAAGGCGACGCTAGCAGTCGTGGCCGCCATCACCGTCGGCGCCACGCTGCTCGGACTGAGACTGGGTTCCGAATTCATTCCGAAGCTGGGCGAAGGAACCATCGTGATTACCACGATCCGCCTGCCCGGCGTGAGCATGGCCGAATCGCTGCGTTACGGCACGAAGATCGAGCAAATGTTGCTGGCCGAATTCCCCGACGAGATCGAGCAGATCGCCGGCTGGGCAGGTGCTCCTGAGATCGCCAACGACCAGATGGGCCCGGAAGTGACCGACGTGTTCGTGATTCTCAAGCCGCGCGACCAGTGGACGCGGGCCAGCACGCAGGAAGAACTGGTCGCGGAAATGAGCAAGATCACCGATCAATTGCCCGGCATGCGCGCCGTCTACAGCCAGCCGATCGAGATGCGGATCAACGAGATGGACGCCGGCATCCGCACCGATATCGGCATCAAGCTGTTCGGCGACGATCTCGACGTGCTGGCCGCCAAGGCCGAAGACATCGTTCGCGTCGTCGAGCAAATCCCCGGCGCGGCGGACGTCGGCGCCGAAGAAATCATCGGCATGCCGGTGCTGCGAGTGTCGGTCGACCGTCAAGCACTGGCCCGCTACGGCGTGCCGGCGCGGCAGGCGCTCGACGCGATCGGCGCGGTGGGCGGGATTACAGTCGGCGAGATTCTGGAGCCCGAGCGGCGGTTTCCCTTGGTCGTTCGCTTGCCTCCGTCGAAGCGTCAGGATCCCGAGGAGCTGAAGCACGTGCTGGTTCCAACCGCGGCGGGCGAGCGTTTGCCCCTTTCGCAACTGGCGGTTTTCGAGCGCAGCAGCGGGCCGGCGACGATCTTGCGCGAATGGGGCCTGCGGCGGATCGTGGTGCAAGCCAACGTCCGCGGCCGCGACCTGGGCTCGTTCGTCGAGGAAGCCGCGCGCCGCCTGCACAACGAAGTGCAACTGCCCGTCGGCTACACGATCGAGTTCGGCGGACAATTCAAGAACCTCCAGCGGGCCGAACGGCGGCTGTACCTGATTGTACCCGCGGCCTTGGCGCTGATCTTGAGCCTGCTGTACCTGACGTTCTATTCGCTGCGTGACGCGCTGTTGATCTACAGCGGCGTGCTGTTCGCCCGCGTGGGAGGCGTCATCGGTCTGTGGGTGATGGGGCTGCCTTTCACGATTTCCGCCGGAGTCGGCTTCGTGGCGCTGGCCGGGGCGTCGATGCTCGAAGGCCTCGTGTTGGTCAGCGCCATTCGCGAACGCATGGCTCAGGGGCTTTCCAAGCGCGAAGCGATCGAAGAGGCCCGCCTGACGCGGTTGCGGCCCGTATTGATGACTGGGCTCGTGGCGGCGCTCGGCTTCGTGCCGATGATGCTTTCCACCGGCATCGGCTCGGAGGTTCAACGGCCGCTGGCCACCGTCGTCGTGTTCGGCATCGCCTGCGACACGTTTCTGACCATGTTGGCCTTGCCGGTTTTGTACTTGATGTTCGGTCGAGGCCCGCGGGCAACTCACACCCTACAAGACGACTCGAAATCATACTCCTTTTAGCAACTTACCGCGTGCTGAGGCGGCATCGACCCGCGAGCGCACGCGCATGCCCGGAGATGTCGTTTTTCCGGCAGCGCGGTTGCGTCGGGAATCGCACCCGCCTGGGCTCTTGGCGGATGACGGCCTAGAAGGCCGCCCCACGAGGCATCAAACGTCTCGTCGGAGCCCGCTGCAGTGTATGATCGCCAGCACATACCAGAAATCGATGGCATCTGCGGCCTCACGGACCAAGCCGCTTCGAGATGACACTGCACGCGCTGCGTCGCTCAGACCGGTTCTTCAGCAGAATCCGTGGGTGGTTCTGGCTGCAGATCAAATGGAGGCGTGCGTTTTTTCAGGCAGATCCGGGCAAATAAATGGCGTCGCCGTGCATGGATCAGATCATTCGCGATAGAACGGCCTTTGCCGGATGCTCGCCGAGCAACCGTAGGATGGGCATCCGGTCCGTCGCCCGGCGGGAGACGGACTGGAAGTCCGTCCTACGGAGCAAGGGACAACCAAGTCCGCACCGGGTCAATGACTTGCCTTGCCCACGCTCCGCCTCGGCGGGCCAGGCCCATGGGCACTCCACGAGCACCTCATTCATTTGCCCGGCCATGCCTTGCAAAACGCAACCGCAACCCCGCTAATCAGCGTCGGAACCACCCCTGGATTCTGCGGAAGAGCCCTCAGACCACAGTGTTTCGGTTCCTGGAACCTTTTCTTCTTCAACCGACAACCTTGATGTCCGTGACCCAATCACACCCAAAGTCCTCCTGGATGTGCTTTAGCAGGGCCTTCTTGTGCTTACTGAGCCACTTGGGATCATTTCCTGAAAACACCTCGATCTGCCACTTGCTGTAGAACTGCCCATTGGACCGTTTGTGAATGTGAAGGTGGCAGACCGCACGGCATCGGTAGAACGAGTTCACGAGTCGTGTGATGGAATAGACGACATCTTCTTTACCCGAACGAGGCGGCAGTTTCAAAGTGCGTTCGGCGGCTAACGGAGAAGCGGTATGGATGAAATTCAGTTCGTTCAGATTCTTGTCTCGATTGCACACGCTGCATAGGGTCTGCGAGTTCTCAACGCTGGTTTCGCCGCCCAGGTTGTAAGCGATAATGTGGTCGATCTGGAGATGAATGCCTCTCCCCATTGCTCCACAGCACAGGCACTGGTTGCCGTCCCGCTTTTTGACTTGGGCCTTTTCTGATTCAGACAATTCACGCTTCCTCCTTGGCTTTGGTGGAGGAGCGACCGGCTGTTTGCTGCCGTGGCGCTGCTCATGCAACACACGACGCATCGCCCCGTCAAAGGCGGTGGCAAAACGCTCGTAGGACTTGTAGAAGATTTTCCAGAGATTCCCAGCTCTCCCGAAGTCCTGCTGCAAGAACTCATCGTTTTCCAGCGAGTTATAGCGCAGCCGCTTGCGAGCAATCCCGTCGAGATCGTATTTCTCCCTCTCCTCGAACGAATGAAATTCTGGTTTCGCCTGCTTCTGTGCGATGTGTCGTGCGATCCGAATCAGGTCCAGGTCGAGGGTGTTCCCAATGTCGTCCGTCTCCCGGTCGAAGAATTCAGCCACCCAAGTATCCACCTGCGGCTTTATCCAGTCGGGCGGCAAATACTCACGATCCCAGCCTTCCGGCATCTGACGGAGGAAGTGCGTCATGAAATTCTCGAGCTTCGCCGTGGAATCTTCGTAGACCATGACGAATTCGATGAACGCTTGCGTTTCTTCAAGCCCGTCTTCGGATGCAGCGACGACAAAGTCAGTTTGGAACCACCCGGTCGGCATGATCTGGGAAAACGGCAGCGACGGAAGCTCGCCCCCACTGTTGATCTGCCTGGAAAGCTCCTCGACGAGCCGGATGGAAACATATTCGAGCGGGTAGTATCCACGGATGACTCGGCTTTCCTCAGTTCCTCCGTCCAAAGAAGCAGGAGTGGCCCAATCAATGAGCCGCTTCCATTCGTCCATGAACATGACGATGTTCGCCTCGTCAGCCCCACCGGCCTTCCTGCCACGCAAGGCACGTCCAATCATCTGAGTCATCAGGATTTGACTGGTCGTTTGGCGAGTTAGGAAAACAGTTCTGACGGATGGGACATCTGCCCCTTCGGTGAGCATTCGGACGTTTATGAGCACGTCCAGCATGTCCCGGCCTTGCTTGTCCTTCCCTGTTCTAAATTCGTTGAGGATACGTTCGTTGTCGCTCGCAGTCCGCTGGTTTCGCCCCTCTGCCGAGCCGGGATCAGCATCAATCCGAGAGTAGACGGCATCGGCTTTGATTCCTCGCTCTAGCAACTTGGTTTTGAGGTACACGCATTGAAACCAGCGGTCGGCGAAAATCAGTGTCTTGCCGTAGCGGTCCTTGTTCTGAACGTATTCTTGGACGATGGCATCGTTACGCCGGTGATCGTTTGCCAGCTTCTCGATGATGTCTTCGGGCAAATCTTTGTGTTCACGCACGAGGCGGTTGTAGAGATCGTCTGGGACGTAGAATTCGTTGCCGGTCGGCCTTGGGATGTAGTTGGGTCGTGACAGGATTCCTTCGGCAGTCAGCTTCGCCTTGTCCGCTTGGTAAATGATCCCCGTCTCGAAAATCTTGCCCAACCACCCCTTTCTGGATTCATCGGAGTAGGTGGGCGTAGCGGTAAGACCGAGCACATTCGTTCTTTTTACAATCGAACGAATACCCGGCTCAGCTTCGTCCGTACCGATGAGCAGATGTCTACATCCATGAGCGGGTGCGTGATGCGCTTCGTCCAAAACCACGAATAAGCCGGACTTCTCTCCCTCTTCGATCCACTTTCTGAAGCTGGTGATGACGCGGTTGCCGGATTTGTCTTCCGCCGTTGAATTCAAGTTCTTGATGGCGGTGGGAGTCGTCATGATGACGACATCATCTGTCAAGAGGATGGAAGACTGCATCATCTGTCAAGAGGATGGAAGACTGCGAATCGTGCGACGGGTTGCTCGATACCAGCCGGATGTTGAAAGTCTGCCTCGGTTCAGGAATCCAGCGAGCGTAGTGATAAATCTCCCGAAATGCCTGATCCAAGAGGTAGTACGAATTTGCGAGCCAGAGGACTCGGATGCTGCGAGCAATCACATTGTCGCATACCCACTTCACCGTCGTGAAAGTCTTGCCTGCTCCAGTCGGAAGAACGAGCAAACCACCTTTGCCCTGATCCTTGTCGAAATCGAAGCATTTCTTCAATGCCTCGAAAGCATCCAACTGATGCTCGAACGGGGTTTTCCTGATTCTCCCCGTAGTATCGTTGCGGAGGTCATCAAGAACCAGGGAATGAAAACTCATGGGTTGTGTCCTGTTTTTTCGTTATGGAGCATGTCATATCAGATACTGACGCGGCGCCATTCATCCGGAACTTTTCGCTATCCCGCTCGATTGATCGATCCAGGCCTTATCAGGTCTAAATCGCTGGCCGAACAACCACTCGCTTGTCTTCGGCGCTGGCCAGGACTTCGTGCCGCCGACGCTTGCGCCAACGTAGCAGGCACACTCCTGTGTGCCGTCGCCGGCCATGCGCCGGGGCCTGAACCCGCCGCCGGTTACGGCACATGGAATGGGCCTACTACCCCGGTTACGGCACATGGAATGTGCCTACTACTTTGGCCTCGATCGGTAAATTCTCACTTCCCGTCTTTCTCCGCCCCGGCATTGGCTCGGGCGATGGCGAAGTCGACGAGCGGCTGGCAGCGGAAGAAGCCTTCCCAGAAGTTGTGCCCCTGGCCGGCGACGACTTCGAGCTTCACGAAATCGTCGGCGCCGGCGGCCTGATAGCGGCGGACGAACTCGGCGGAATTCGCCTCGAGCGGCACGACCTGGTCTTCGTCGCCGTGAATGAAGAAAGCGGGCACGCGGGCCATGACCAGGGTTTCCACGCGCTCGATCGGATTCAACTCGGCGAGCTTGGCTTCCAACTCTTGCGGCGAAAGTCCGTAGGCGGGCGCGGCCTTGTCCAGCCCTGGATAGGTCCGCAGATCGAACACCGGATAAATCCCGGCGATGCCGGAGGTCTTGTCGGGGTTTTCTATCGCCCAACTCGCGACCCACAACCCGCCGCGGCTGCGGCCGAGCAGGCAGGGCCGCGCGGCGAAGCCGCGTTTCTCGGTCAGCTCGCGGTAGAGAGCCGTGAAGCCCTGGCGGCCTTGCGGGCTGCCGTACGCTTCGCCCACGTCGATGCCGGCCACGGCAACGCCGGCGTCGAGGAACTGCTCGTGCATCCATTTTTCATGCACGTCGGGATAGGCAGGCAGCGTCGGAGCGTAGAGAATCCACGGTTGCGGCCGCTGTAGCTTTTCTTTCGCAGGGAGCATGACGAACGCCGGCCGCCCGGCGACTTTGAACGTTTCGCCCGGCAGAATCAGCGTTTTCGCCGCGGCCTTCGCGGGCGGCGGAGCGTCGCGCAAAGCCAAGTCGCGGAACTCTTCGTAGCGTGCGGTCCAGAGTTGCTCCAACTCGCGAGCCTTGTCGGGGCGCTCTTTCGCCAAGTTCTTCGACTCGGCCCGATCGGTGCTCAGATCGTAAAGCTCCCACGGCGCGTCTTTGCCGGCGGCGACCAGCTTCCAGGCGCCGGCACGGATCGCCCGGTTGCCTTCGTGCTGCCACCAGATGCACTCACGCGACACCGTGCCGTCTTTGGCGAGCACGGCGGTTAGGCTTTTGCCGGGCGGCGGCGGAACCGGTTTACCCTCCCAGGTTTCGACCCGCTGGCCGCCGGCCAGGTCGAGAATCGTCGGCACGAGATCGATCACGTGACCCGGATTGCGGCGCAGCTCGCCGCGGGCGGCGATTCCCTTCGGCCAGTGGACGACGAGCGGCGTCGAGATGCCGCCTTCGTGGACCCAGGTTTTGTGCCGGCGAAACGGCGTGTTCGAGACGGTCGACCAGCCGGGCCCGAGACAGAGGTGCGACGCCGCCGAGCCGCGCGGCGCCGCCGGGTCGTGGCCGTCGTCGCGGACCATGATCTCGGCGCTGGCGCCGTTATCGCTGAGGAACAGCACAAGCGTATCGTCGAGCGCGCCCATCGCCCGAATCTGATCGAGCACGCGGCCGATCTCGCGGTCCATGCGGTCGACCATCGCGGCGTGGATCGCCATCTTGTCGGCCTGAAAGGCCCGTTGCTCGTCGGTCAGTTCATTCCACGGAAGCGGCCGGTTGACTTCGCCGGGGCCGAGTTGCTTGATCGCCTCGGGAAAATCGTACGGCGGGCCGACGTCGCGCTCCGGCATGGAAAGAGCGCAATCGACGAGGCCCAGTTGCTGCATCCGCTCGTAACGCCGGCGTCGCACCGCCTCCCAGCCGTCGCGATATTTGTCGCGATAGCGGGCGATGTCTTCCGGCAAGGCGTGCAGCGGAAAGTGCGGCGAGTTGAACGCCAGGTACTGAAAAAACGGCTTGTTGGCGTGCTTCGCCGCGTGTTCCTTCAGGAACTCGATGGCCGCGTCGGCCATGGCGACGGTCGTGTAGTAGCCGCTGTTCGGTTGGACGGGCGGCAGCTTCTGGTCGTCGGCGTACAGCACTCGCGGGCTGAAGTATCGCCCCAGATCTTGCACGTAGTACGAATGATCGAAGCCGCCGGCTAGCGGCATGCCGTCGACGTGCCACTTGCCCGAATGATACGAGCGATAGCCCAGGGGCCGCAGCATTTCGGGCAGCAGCCGCGCCCAGGCCGGCCGCACGCCTCCGCCGCCGCTCTTGACGCCCGGCACCGTGTCGCGGCGGACCTGCTGCGCATAGTAGCCGGTCAGAATGGCGGCCCGCGTCGGCCAGCAGCGGGCCGTATTGTAAAAGCTCGTGAACCGCAGCCCGCCGGCGGCCAGCTTGTCGAGATTCGGCGTTTCGATCTCGCCGCCATAGCAGCCAAGATCGCTGTAGCCCAGGTCGTCGGCCAGGATCATGAGCACGTTGGGCCGCTTGGCAGCTTCGGCCGCAGTTGGCAGAGCGGCGTTCGCCAGCAGCGCGGCGAAGAGAAACGCCACGCCAGAAGGAAGGGGAAATCGCATCAGTCGCACTTTCGCAAAATGTCGAAGATTTGGCCATAAATCGCGAGCCGCGTTCAGTATCACGGCCGAGCCAAGGCCGGTCAATCGGATGCGCGCTAGGCTGAAGCATAACCTACGCGATCACTCTGGCGCGTTTTTAGCGCAGACGCAGCGTTCTGCGGCGTAGCAAAAGCGGCAGGGATGCCGCTTCTACAACGCTTCGCCCGCCGCCAAGGCCGCGGCGCGCTCGCGCAACGTGCGGTTGATGACGACCGCGCCTTCGATCACCAACATGATCGCCAATGCGAACAGCACGGTGCTCAGGGGGCCGTTGACGTCGAAGTTGCGGCCTTGCTGCCAGGCCTCGCGGGCCGTCTTCGACCAATCCCAGAGAATCAGGCTCAGCGAAGTGAAAGTAACCAGCACCATGAACGCGGCGGGCAGCGCCGTGTAAACCCAGCTCTTGCCGGTGCGCAGCAGCCAGACCGTCACGCCGATCAAGGTCAGCGCGGCCAGCAACTGGTTGGCCGTGCCAAACAAGTTCCAAAACACCTTCCAGGCTGGCATCGGGGCGCCGGTCGCCGGATTGGTCATCGTTTGCAGCACGAGATACATCGGCGGCAACAGCGTCAGCACCGTGCAAACCGTACGGCCCAGTTTGCCGTGCCAGCCGGTGAACTCCTGCAACACGTAGCGGCCCAGCCGCGTGCAGACGTCGAGCGTGTCGTAGATGAACGTCGCGAAGGCCAGCAAGCAGAAGCCGTACAGGTAGCCGTAGGCGACCTCGTAGTCGATGCGGAACACCTGGGCGAACATGGCGATGAATCGCGACACGCCGGCGGCGAAAATCTGATCCGGATTGCCCCCTTGGTCTTTGGCCAGAATCATCACGCAGCTCAGCGAGATCACGGCCACGAACGCCTCCAGCAGCATGCAGCCGTAGCCGATGCTCTTGGCGTCGCTCTCGGTGCGAAGCTGCTTGGAACTGGTGCCGGAACTGATCATCGAATGAAAGCCGCTGCAGGCGCCGCAGGCGATCAACACGAACAACGCGGGAAACAAGTACAGCGGCTTGCCGGCCTGCATCACCTGCCAGCCCGTGAACTGCGGATAGGTGATCTCGATCGCCTGGCCCAGGAAGGTCGCCGCCAAAATGCCCAGAAAGGCCAAAGCCACCGTCACCGACAAAAAGTAACCGCCCAAAAAACCGCGCGGCTGCAGCAGCGCCCAAACCGGCACGACCGAGGCCACGCCGCAGTAAACGAGCAGCAGAATGTCCCAGGTCTTGGCGGCGCTGGCATGATCCGCGCCGCCCTTGTACCAGAGCGCCTCGGGGATCGACAGCGGCAGGTGCTGCCCGGCCCAAATCGAAACCAGCACCAGGGGCATGAAGATCGCCGTGGCCCAAGTCAGCGAGAGCTTCGTGTACCGCAGCACCAGGCCCATGATCACCGCCAGCGCCAGGTACATCATCGACGAACTGGCGACCGCGGCGCCGCGCTGGACGTCTTCGACCTTGGCCCCGGCCGCCGGATCGGGAGCGAAGGTGGTGGCCGTGATATCGGTGAACGCGACCACGATATAGACCAGGGCGATCCAGACGAACGACAAGAACAGCAGGTACGCCCGGCGGCTCATGTGTTCGCGGACGATGTCGGGAATGCTGCGGGCCTTGTGCCGCACGCTGGCCACCAGCGACGTCATGTCGTGAACGCCGCCGATCAAAATGCTGCCGACCAGAATCCAAATCAGTGCCGGGACCCAACCGAACAACAGCCCGGCGACGATCGGCCCGACGATCGGCCCGGCGGCGGCGATCGCCGAAAAGTGCTGCGAGAACAAGTAAGGCGCCGGCGTGGGGACGAAATCTTCGCCGTCGTCGATCTCGCAGGCCGGGGTGGGCACGTCATCGCGCAAATGAAGCTTGCCGACCAGCCAGCGGCCATAGGTGAAATAAGCCGCCAGCAAGATCAAGCCGGCGCCAATCGTGATTCCCAACAGGCTCATCGTGCGGATCCTCGCCCTTGAGGGGCCAACGCCTCTTCGGCGAGATTGGCCAATCGCGTCGTAATCTGCCGCCCAACCATAGTTTACCGAGGTTTCTGGCGGGAGTCGAACCCCACGTCGCAGACGTCGCGTCGATTGGGGATCTGACAATTGGCGCGGATTGTATCGACCGGAAGTGCTATATTGTTGGGGCAGCCAACCGGGACCGCTGGGCTGCGACGTAGCGGCTTTTTTCTTACCGGTTCGATGAAAGGAGATCGGTGTAATGCGAAGATTGTGTAGTTACGGCGTCGCGGCCATGTTCGTGGCCGGCGCCGCGGCGGCAGTTGCCGCCGAATTGAAAAGCGGGTTGCAGGTCGGCGATTCGGTCGGCTTCTTCGAAGTCGTCAAGTGCGCCGGCCCCGACGATGGCGTGAAACTGGGCCAACAGCTCTGCTACCGCTGAATGTACGGCGGTAAGCCCGTCGTCATGATTTTCGCCCGAAAATCTGACGCGGCCTTGGCCAGTTTGGTCAAGCAGCTCGATCAATTGGTCGCCGAGCACGCCGACGACAAGCTGAGCGCTTTCGTCAATCTCATCGGCGAAGACCGGGAAACCTTGGAAGCGGACGCCAAAGAGTTCGCCGCCAAGCACAAGATCAAGAACATCCCGGTGGTCGTGCCCCTCGAGTATGAGAACGGGCCCGACAACTTCGGCATCAGCCCCAAGGCCGATCTCACGGTCATGCTCTACAAGGGGTTGAAGGTTCAGGCCAACCATACCTACGGCCCGGGCCAGTTCAAGTCGAAGACGGCTTCCGAAGTGCTCGCCGACGTGCCCAAGCTGCTCGAATAAGCGGCTTGCGCTGGTTGGATTCGAACCGCCGCCGGAGGATTCGCCCTCCGGCGGCGGTTGCTTTGTAGCAGGCATATTCCATATGCCGTAGCCGACGGCAGAAAGCGGCCCGAGTCGCCCCCGAGGCCGGCGAGCGAATGGCTGGCGCACTTCCTGCGCAGGCGGACGGCACATGGAATGTGCCTGCTACTTTGGACGCGCAATCTGCTTGACTCCCGCCGCCCGACCGTGCATACAAGGCTCGAGCAACGTGCGGGCTATGTTTGCGATGAGTCGGGCGAGGGCGTCCGGCCCGCCATGTTACAAGCTTTTTATTTCTAATTGGGCCGCGAAGATTTTGTCGAACATTGTCGCTTTTCGCTCCGCGAAAAAGTGTCTTTTCGCGGAGCGAAAAGCGACATTGGTTGCGGCTTTGCCGCTCTGGGAGGATGCGCGACCGTTTTCGCTCCCGTTTTATAGTCAACGCCCTTTGAAGGAGACCCCTCGATGGATAGGCGGACCTGGTTCAAAACGACTTCCTTGAGTGCAGGGGCGATGGGCTTGCCGTGGCTGGCGGGCGGAACGTTTGCCGCCGCGGCACGAGCCGCGGGGCCCGATAGCCCGGCCGCGGCGGCGGATGGCAAAAAACTGCCGCCGCTGAAAATCACCGAGATCAAGACGATTCTGACCGCGCCGGCCAAGATCCGGCTGGTGGTCGTCAAAGTGCTGACCAACGAGCCGGGCTTGTACGGCCTGGGCTGCGCCACTTTCACGCAGCGGCCGCGAGCCGTGGAGACGGCCGTCGAGAAGTATCTCAAACCGTTTCTGATCGGCAAGAATCCGCTGGCGGTCGAAGACGTCTATCAAGCGTCGTTCATCAGCTCTTATTGGCGTAACGGCCCGGTGCTGGGCAATGCCATCAGCGGCGTCGATCAGGCGCTGTGGGATATTCTGGGCAAGCGGGCCGGCATGCCCGTCTATCAACTCTTCGGCGGCAAGTGCCGCCAGGCGGTCGACACCTATCGCCACGCTAGCGGCTCGTCGCTCGAAGAGGTCGAAGATGCGGTGCGGGCCTTCATCGAGCAAGGCCAGCGGCACGTGCGGGCGCAGATCGGCCTGCCCAAGCTGGCGACCTACGGCGCTGGCGGCGCCACCGGCGCGGGCAATCGCTCGCAGCCGCCCAAGCCCTGGGAGCCGAGGCCCTACGTGCGGATGGTTCCCAAGCTGTTCGAGCACTTGCGCAACAAGCTGGGCGACGAAGTGGAGCTGCTGCACGACGTTCACGAACGCGTGCCGCCGATTCTGGCGATTCAGTTGGCCAAGGACTTGGAGAAGTTCCGCTTGTTCTTTCTCGAAGACCCGTTCAGCCCCGAGGACGTCGGCTACTTCGAGCACCTGCGCGAGCAGACGAGCACGCCGATCGCGATGGGCGAACTGTTCAACAACCCCAACGAGTTCGTGCCGCTCATCGCCGGCCGCTTGATCGATTTCATTCGCATTCACATTTCGCAAATCGGCGGGCTCTCGATGGCTCGCAAAGTGGCCACGCTCTGCGAGTTCTTCTCGGTCCGCACCGCCTGGCACGGTCCGGGCGACGTTTCGCCGGTCGGCCACGCAGCCAACGTGCACCTCGATCTGGCCACGCCCAACTTCGGCATTCAAGAAGCCCGGGCTTTTACTCAGGCCGAGCAAGACGTGTTTCCCGGCTGCCCCGAGTTGAAGGACGGCTATTACTGGATCAACGATCGGCCTGGGCTGGGCATCGATCTCGACGAAAAGCTGGCCGCGAAGTTTCCGATTCGCGACGATCCGAGCTTCGACATGGACTGGGGCGAGCTGCGCCGCCAGGACGGGACGATCCAAAAGCCGTGAACATGGAGCATGTAGGTTATGCTTGAGCATGACGGTTGCGGCGAGCGCGGATATGCTGAAGCATAACCTACGACCGCGACCGAGCACGTTCCGGGGCCGAGATGACCGAAGCCTTCGATCCCTATCGCCAATGGCTGGGCGTTCCAAGCGGCGAGCGCCCGCCGAACCACTACGCGCTGCTGGGGTTGAGCCTGTTCGAGCAGGATCCGGAAGCGATCGACAACGCCGCCGATCGGCAGATGGCCTACGTGCGGACGCACCAGAACGGTCCGCACGCCGCCGTGACGCAGCAGTTGCTCAACGAGTTGGCCGCCGCGCGGGTATGCCTGCTCAATGCGGCGAAGAAATCGCAATACGACGCCGGACTGAAAGCGAAACAAGCCGCCGCCTCGCGGCCCGCCGCCGCGGCGCCCGCGCCGCCGGTCGAACCGCGGCCCGCGCCGCAGCCGGTGGCGTCCTTGGCGCCGCAACCCGTCGCGCCCGCGGCGGCGCCTACCTTTCCGCGGCCGACGACGCTTCGCAACGCCGCGCCGCGCAAACCGGCGAACACACTGCCCGGCTGGCTGGCGCCTGCCGCGGGCGGCCTGGCCGCGGGCGTGTTGCTGGCCACGATCGCGATGTCGCTGGGCGGCGGCGATCGATCGCCAAACGCGACGGCTGTCGACGGACAATCCCCGATCATCGCGCCCGGCGGCGAACCAGCGTCGAACCCAACCGCTGCCGCGAAGACCTCCGAGCGCGACGGCCGTCAAACCAAGCAACCCGTCGAAAACAAGCCTGAGCCGGTCGACGCCAAGCTCCGGCGAAACCGGCCGCGGCCTCGATCTTCAAGTCCGTCGAGCGTCCGAGCCCGCTGGGCGTGACGGCGGCCAAGTTGGTGATCTGGAACCAGCACAACGGTTATCACCGCGACCGCGGCACGCTAGAGTGCAACGCGCGGCTGCTGGCCGGCGGGCGCGAAGTGTGGAGTCAAGAAAAGCTGGCGATGTCTTGGGCGCCCGGCGAAGACCGCAGCCAGACGGTGGCCTTGCCGCCCGAGCGATTCGAGCGCGTCCGCGTCGAAATCACGAAGTGGGAGCAAAGCGGCGGCGGATTGTCGGAAATCGAAGTCTTGTCGGCCGACGGCCGTAACCTGGCGTACGGCCAGCCGGTCGCGACCAGCGGCGTTTTCCACACCCGCCGGTTCGACGCCGAGCGCGTCGTCGACGGCATCACGACGCCTGGCGACGCGGAGTCCGGCTATTGGCTGCTGCCGGACGGAATCGCCGGTTGGGTTGAAGTCGATTTGTCGTTGCCCCGGCCCGCGAAGCTCGCTGGCGTGACGGCGGACAAGCTGGCGATCTGGAACCAGCACAACGGGCCTCCTAACAACTCCGGGACCGGGTGGTGCGACGCGACGCTTTACAGCGGCGAGCGGATCGCATGGCGGCAAGAGCGCGTCGAGCTGCCGTGGGCGCCGGGAGACGATTCTTCGGTCGAACTCCCATTGCCGCAGATGGTTTTCGACCGCCTGCGGATCGACGTCACGCCGCGCGAAGGCCAGCATGGCGGGCTGGCCGAGGTCCAAATTCTCCAAGCGGGCAAAAACCTGGCCCGGGATTGTCCAATGCTGGGCAGCGGCTGTTACGATCTACGCCGATGCGAGAGCCGCGTGACCGACGGCATCGTCAGCTCGGCAGTGGAAAACGTCGGCTATTGGATTCTGCCGCTGCCGCAGCAGCCCGGCTGGGTCGAAATCGACCTGGCGTGTCTCGACCCCGAGTACGGCGCCGCCTGTCGCCGACTGGGGCTGTCGCTGGCGCTGGTCGACGGCGATTGGCGGCGAGGCTTGCTCTGGCTGGCCCGCGGCGATGATCGAACGCTGCGGCGGCTTGCGCAAATCGACCGGCAAGAGATGTACGACACGCCGGAACAACTGGCCGTGGCCGAGGCCTGGTGGGATTTGGCCGGCCAGGCCGATGGCGAGATCCGCAACCGGCTGCTGGCCCGCTCGCTGTGGTGGTATCGGCGGGCCTTGTCGAAGCTGCACGAGTTCCGCAAGACGCAAGTTCAGGCCCGGCTCGACGAAGCCTTGCCCGGATTGCCCGAACGCGATTATTTGTTCTTCATGCCGGAATCGGAACTGAAACAATTCGATGCGCATCTTCTTCGAGAACAACCGGTCGTCGTTCGAGGCGAGCGGTCCCCGAACGGCCTGTTCACGCACGCGGTTTCCAACGACTCGGCCCATGCGGCCTTTCACCTTGGCAAGCGCTATCGCCGCTTTCGCGGGGCGGCGGCGATCAACGATTCGGCCGGAAACCGCACGGCGACCGCCTTGACGTTTCGAGTCGTCGGCGACGGCCGCGAGCTGTGGAAATCGTCGCCGCTGAAAGAATCGGGCGCCTCGGAAGCGTTCGACCTGGACGTCGCAGGCGTCGACAAGCTGGAATTGTTCGTCGATTGCCCGGGCGATAACGGCTGGGCACACAGCGAGTGGATCGAGCCGCGGCTCCAGTAGGTCAGGCTTGCGACAAAGTAGCAGGCACACTCCGTGTGCCGTCGCCGGCGCTCGAATGGCGCCAACTATGGCGCCGGTTACGGCACACGGAGTGTGCCTACTACTTTCGCTTGCGGCATTGCCGCGATAAGGCTAAAGCATAACCTACGGCTCTAAAATGCACATCCTGTTCGTCCATCAAACGTTTCCGGCCCAGTTCGGCCACATCGCCAAGTACCTCGTCGAGCGGCGCGGCTTTCGGGCGACGTTCGTCTCGAAGGCGCCGCCGGGCAACGTCGACGGCATCGAACTCGTTCAATATCCGCTGCGCAGCGGGGCCACCGAGCAGACGCACTATTGCAGCCGCACGTTCGAAAACGCCGTCTGGAACGCGGCGGGCGTTTACGAGGCGCTGCGCGCTCGGCTCGACATCCGCCCCGACCTGGTCGTCGCCCACTCGGGCTTCGGCTCGTCGATTTTCTTGCGCGAGCTGTACGATTGCCCAATCGTGAACTACTTCGAGTATTTCTACCGGGCGAGAAACTCCGACATGGATTTTCGACCCGATTTCCCCAGCCTCGAAATCGACCGGTTGCGGGCCTATACGCGCAACGCGATGTTGCTGTGCGACCTGGAGAATTGCGACCTGGGCTACAGCCCGACGCGCTGGCAACGCGACCGGCTGCCGAGCCGTTACCACGACAAGGTGCGCGCGGTGTTCGACGGGGTCGACACCGACATTTGGCGACGTCAGCAGAGCTCGCCGCGCGTGGTCAGCGGCATGCCCGTGCCCGATGACATGAACATCGTGACCTATGCGGCCCGCGGCTTCGAGTCGATCCGCGGCTTCGACAAGTTCATGCAAACGGCCAAGCGGATCGGCGAGCGGCGCCGCGACGTGCTGTTCGTGGTCGCCGGTCAGGACCGGATTTTTTACGGCGGCGATCAGAAGATCATCGGCGGCGAATCGTTCGAAGATTGGGTGCTGGCCCAAGACCACTACGACTTGTCGCGGTTCGCGTTCGTCGGCATGCTTCCGCCCGAAAAGCTGGCCGAGCTGTTTTCGATCAGCGATCTGCACCTTTATTGGACCGTGCCGTTCGTACTCTCCTGGTCGCTGATGAACGCCTTGGCCTGCGGCTGTACCGTGTTGGCTTCCGGCACGCCGCCGGTGCAAGAGATGATCGAGCATGGTGAAAACGGCCTGTTGGCCGATTTCTTCGACATCGACGGCTTCGTCGAACAGGCGCTCGCCGTGCTCGACGCCCCGCAAGATTTCGCCCAGCTCGGTCAGGCGGCGAGCCGCATGATTCGCGATCGCTACAGCCTGGAGGTCTGCGACAAGCTGCACTTGCAGCTTTATGAAGATGCGCTTGGGAAGGGCACGTAGGGTGGGGCGCAGCCCCACGCGCAATGCGGACCGAATAACGCGTGGGGCTGCGCCCCACCCTACCGTTTCTTGGGCTTCATCACGGCTTGCAGTTGATCCCACTGCTCGGAAGTGACCGCTTCGAGATAGTTGAATTCGCCGGCGCCGCGAACCGATTCGCCGCCGTCGAGCGTCACGCAGGCGCCGGTCATGTAGGCGCTGTAATCGGAAAGCAGATAAGCAGCCAGGTTAGCCAGCTCCTGGTGCTCGCCGACGCGGCCGGCGGGAATGCGAGCGGCCGGATCGGCGATTTTTTGGAGCGCCTCGGGCATCAGCCGCGTCCAGGCGCCTGCGGTCGGAAAGGGGCCCGGTGCGATCGCGTTGTTGCGGATGCCATACTTGCCCCATTCGGAAGCCAGCGAGCGCGTGAGCGCCAGGACGCCCGCCTTGGCCACGGCCGACGGCGCGACGTAGCCCGAGCCGGTCGAAGCGTAGGTCGCCACGATGTTCAAAATCACGCCGGGCGAGCCGTCGGCGATCCACTGCTTGCCAAAGGCCAGCGTGCAGTGCGTCGTGCCGCCGAGCACGATGTCGACCACGGTTCGAAAGGCGTTGTAGCTGAGCCGTTCGGTCGGGCAGATGAAGTTGCCGGCGGCATTGTTCACCAGGCCGTGCACGGCGCCGAAGCGCTCCTTGGCCGCGGCGGCCAGCGCGTCGACTTGATTGGTGTCGCGCACGTCGCACGGCTGCGGCAGCACCTGCCCGCCCGTTTCCTCGGCCAGTTCGCGGGCCGTCTGTTCGAGCACTTCCTGCCGGCGTCCGCAAATCACCAGGTTCGCCCCCAGCGAGAGCAGCATGCGGCCCATCGAGCGGCCCAGCCCCGTGCCGCCGCCCGTGATGACGATCGTGCGGCCGGCGAACGTGCCAGGCTTGAGCATGGTTTCAGTTAGGCTGGGAGTCGGCACGGGTGATCTCCGTAATTCGTGTTTGATAGGTTTTTGATTGATCGGCGCCGGGTGGCTGGCGGCAGTGCGAAGCCCCCGTTCGCTGGGGCATCGCTGCGCTCTGCCGCCAGCCACCCCCGGTGCGCAAACATTGAGACATCCGCATCACGCGCGTTTGAGTCCGTCGATCGCCTGCCAAAGTTCTACCACGCCTTGGCCGGTTGCGGCGATGGTCGGCAAGATCGGCGCCGGACGGGTCGGGCCGAGCGACAGCGCCGAGAGCAACTGCTGCCGGACGCGGTCGGCGCCGGGCAGATCGGCCTTGTTGACGACGATCAGGTCGGCCACTTCGACCAGGCCCGCTTTTTCCCACTGCACTTCGTCGCCGCTGTTGGGCGTGACCAACAGCACCAGCACGTCGACCAGCGGCCGCACGCCGAGCTGGTCCTGGCCCACGCCGACGGTTTCGACCAGGATCACGTCGAAGCCGAAGGCCTTGAGCCACTCGATCGCCGGTCCAACGGCCGCCGAAATCCCGCCCTGGGCGCCGCGGGTCGACATGCTGCGAAAGAATACCCCTTCGTCGGCCGGGTCGAATCGCACGCGCACCCGGTCGCCCAACAAGGCCCCGCCCGTGAGCGGGCTGTTTGGATCGCAGGCCAGCACGGCGACGGTGCGGTCTTGCGAGCGCAGATGGGCGATCGACGCCGCCACGAGCGTACTCTTGCCCGCTCCGCCGCTGCCGGTGAACGCCACGATGCGAGGCAACGCCGAAGGCTGAGGAATCATGGATGAAAGGTTGGCGGCCGAGGGCGCCGGCGCCCGGCCCGCTTCGACGAGCGAAATGATTTCGGCCAGCGCACGACGCTCGCGCCGAGCGAAGCGGGCCGCGAGATCGGCAGGCAAGTCGGTCATGGTTCCAACGGATAGAGCGGGCGGCGCCGGCGACGATAATCGAGCTTCGTCAAATCGTGCAACAAAATACCGGCCGCATCGACATTATAGATCGAGCCGGCCAGCTTCTCGAAGCCCGAGCGAAAATGGGCCGCCGACTTCACGCCGATATATCGCATCTTCGCACAATCGATGCCCAGCGAGCGGGCCAGCGCCGGATCGAGCGGCTGCTCGCGCTTCGTGACGGCCACCACCGACACGCCCTGGAGGTCCGGGCGCCCCCGCCCGGCGCCGTGGAGGTCCGGGCGCCCTCGCCCGGGAACTACGACTCGCAGCCAGGCGCTCTGGCCCATGTTGCCGGTCAATCCCGCGTACATCGGCCCGTCGTAGGCGAACTTGCCGTCGGACAGCGCAACGACTTCGGCCTCGCAATCGACCGGCGGACCTTGCCGCGGATCGGACTTGCCGCCCAACCGCAAGCGGATACGGGCGCCGACGCCGGCCTCGTGCGCCTGGGCGATCGATTCGGTATCGACCATGTATAGGATCAACGCGTCATCGAGGCCAAGCTCCAAGAACGTTCGCAGCACTTCGGTCGAATCGCCCGGCGCGCCGCCGCCCGTGTTGTCGGTATGGTCGGCCAGGATGATCGGGTATTTGCCCGCCTGCTCGCCGGCCGCCAAAGCGTCGCGCACCGAGACGAGCGGATGCTGCCAGCGCTCTCGGTGCTGCCAGACCCAATCGCCCAGTTCGTCGGCCGACCGCTTGGCCAGCGCCTCGTCGCCGTCGGCCACGGCGATCACCGAGACGCCGACGTCGGGCACGTCAGCCCAAGGGAAGCCGGTGGCGATGGTGACCGAGAGCATGCCGGGCCGATTTTCGAGTTCGTACACGCGTCGCAGGACTTCGTCCATCGGCGGATGGGCCGTCACCTGGCAGCGCGTGCCCCAGAACATCGGCAATTGCCGCAGGGCCATCTTCGGGCGAATTTCGCCGCGCAGCGTGCGGACGATGATCTCGGCCGCCTCGCGACCGCGCTCGCCCATGTCGACGTGGGGATATGTGTCGTAGCCGACGATCGCATCGGCCGCCGCCACGCGCAGCGCCGTGTGGTTGCCGTGCAAGTCCTGGGCGACGACGATCGGCCTCGTCGGGCCGATCGCCTTGCGAACCGAATCGATGAAATCGCCGTCGCCGTCTTCGATGCCTTCGACGACCATCGCCCCGTGCAAATCCAACAGCACGCCGTCGACCGGTCCGCCTTGGGCTTCGCAATCGCGCAACCTCTGCAAGAATTCCTGTTGGAGCGCGTCGTACGCTTTTCGCTCGATCAAGCCGCTGGGGTAGGCAAACGCCCAGAGCAGTGGAATCGCCTCGAAACCGTGCTTTTCGGCGCCGTCCAAAAAGCCGCCGATGCACATATTGGCGCCACGAAAGCGGGCTATGATCTCATCGCCCCGGTAAATGCCAAAACCCTGCTCGAAATCGGCGAGCGTCGTGGGGGTATCGATGAAAGTGCTCGTTTCGTGCAGGACTCCGCCGACGGCGATTCGCATGGAGATTCAACCTTTCCTGTTTTCACGCGGCGGCGGACCCGAATTCCTCATTTGGCTTCCAAGTAAAATAACGCCAATCGATCGGCCGCCGGTCTGTCGCCGCTGAGCACGAGCGACTGTTGGAAATCGACGGGCGCCAAAAGCAAATATCGCCAAGCCAGGCCGTTGCGGCGCCCGCTGAGGCTGCGGCGCATTTCGCTGGCGTTATCGGCGACGCCCAAGAAGCTGTTCCACGACATGCCCGACCAACCGTCGCGAGGCTTGCCGTCGACCATGAGCGATTCGAAGCCGCCCATGCTCTCAGGCGCGACCTTGGCGACCAGACCGATCCAGCGCCCGCGTCCTGAAAGCGAAATCAGCTCGCGCGCATCGCTGGCGCCTGCCGGGCGAAAAATGCCGCGCAGGCGGGCCGTCAGCCGCGCGTCGTCGGGATCGACGATCGGCTCGTACGACACCGCGGCGCCCACGCCCGAGATCGCCTGCTGGCCGCGATTGACCGCCGCGAACGTCAACCCCTTGCGATACGGCATGGCCAGCATGTTCGTCAGCCCGCCGCGGTCGAGCATGACGTAGTTCGGATAATTCTTGCCGTCGCCGGCCAGCCCAGGGTAGAGATAGCGTGCGGGGGCGAAAATCGCCGGCGCCGCTTGCCCGTCGACCTTCACTTCCAGCCATAAGTCGTCGTTGGCCAACAGTGCGGGGTTCGCTTGCAGCTTCGTCCATTGCACCACGCCGGCGTCTTTCAATTCGATCAGCGTTTGCCGCTCGCCGGGCTTGATCGTTTTGGGGCTGGCCGCCTGCCGCGGCAGCGGGTCGGCCTCGCGATGCGTGCCCCAGCCGAGCTGTTCGTTGCGATACGACAAGGCCGGCAGCAACCCGCGTTCCACGCCGCTTTCGCCGCCGGCGTACTTGGCCAGCGGAACGTCGTGCGGAAAGGTCACGTAATCGAGGCGGTACTCGGCCGGGCCTTTCGCTGCGAGCACCACCTTGAGGCTCTTTCGAAAGGGCAGAAACGTCAGCAGCGGTTGAGCGTCCTGGCCGACCAGCGGCGCGTGCCGCGGCAATTCGCCGACGGCGCATGCGATTCGCGGCTCTTCCTCGCCGTCGAAATAAAAGGCGATGCGTCCGGCGTCGTTGGTCCGCGAGATTTCGACCACGGCGCCCGGCCCCGCGAGTTCCGCCAACACGTGCTCGCCCGGCTGCTCGACGAGCGTACGCGCCAGGCCCGAGCGAATGTGGTCTTCGAGGGCCAGCGTTTCAGGGTTCATCAGGCGTTCGAGCGTTTGCTGCGAGGCGGGGGCCGTACGCGGCGCGTACCACGATTCCAGGCCCGGCCCGTCTGGCGCTTCCAGCAGGCGCAGGTCGCGAAATTCGATTCGTGCGTTGTGATCTTGCAGGCCGATCCAGCCTTTCAAGTTGCGGCGGCGCAGTTCGGGCAAACGCGACATATCGGCCTGCTGCACGAGCACGCCGTTGACCCAGGCCGAAATCATGTAGCCTTCGGCTTTGATCGCCAAGGGGTTCCACTCCTGCGAGCGGTCGGCCTTGGCGATCGGCTCGAGGTTGCCGTACAAGGCCATCGTCGAATGCCGCGAGAGCGGCGTGCCGGGCCGTTCGTCGAGCAATTGCAATTCCATGCCGTCGCCCGAAGGCCAGCCGGCCCGCGCCGTGCGAATGCCGACGCCGGAATTGCCCCCCTGGGCCATCTTGTAGGCCAGCGACAGCGTGAAGTTGCCGTACTCTTTTTCGGTGCGGAGATAATTGCCGTCCTTGTTCAGGCAGACGATCGCGTCGCCTTCGGCGGCCCAGCCGTCGAACTTGCCGGGCGTCCACCAGCCGGAAAGGTCCTTGCCGTTATAAATCGGCTCGCCGGCCGGTTCTCGCAGCCGCATCTCGGCGAGCGAAACGCGGCCCTTCTCGATTGCCAGCCCGAGCCCGTAGCGAGTCGCCGGGGGCAATTGAACGTCGAACATCCGCTTTCCGTCGATCTCCAGCGAAAAGCTTTCGCCCGCGTGTCGCACCCGCGCATCGTGCCAGCCGTCCTTGGCCGGTTCGAGCTTGCCGCCGGGCGCCAGCGAGCGATCGCTTTGGCGCAGTTCGCCGGCGCCTTCGCCTTCGGCCAGCGCGATCGAGAGCCCTGCCTTGCCGGCGGGCGCCTCGGGCAGCAGCAATGTCGAGCGGCCGCCAGCCGGCGTCGAAAAGCGAAACCGCAATTCGAAATCGCCCCAGGTCCAGGCAGAGAGCAGCGGCGCGGCGCCTTCCTCGCCGCTCAACACGCCTTCGGCCATCGTCCAGCCTTGCGGCGCCTGGGCGCCGTATTGCCAGCCGGCCAGGCTGTTACGATCGAACAGCGAGATATTCGCCGCTGCTCGTTCGGCGGCGCCGGTCGATGCCGCAACAGAGCATGCCCAGACGATCGAAGCGGCGGCAAACACGCGAGGCGGCGTCATGATGGTTTTCCGATTTGCTCTGAGAGGCCTTGGCTGTGACAGTTGGGCGAGCCGGAGGCGTCAGCCTCCGGGTCGTGTGGCGGAACGCCGCGGCCGAACAACCCGGAGGCTGACGCCTCCGGCTCGCCAGTCGGCGCCTCCGGCTCGCCAGTCGGCGCCTCCGGCGCATTTTCAGTCAAATATTGCATTTCCCTATAAGCTCAAGAATTCCTCGACCGCCTCCCGCATCACGGTCACGTCCGGGGCGATGCCGGTCCAAAGCCGGAAGGCGATGGCGCCTTGGTTGACGATCATTCCCAGCCCGTCGAGCGTCTTGGCGCCGCGGGCTTTGGCCTCGGCCAGAAACCGCGTGTCGGGCGGGCTGGCGATCACGTCGGCCGCGACCAGGTCCTGCGCCGCGGCGCTGAAATCGATCGGTACGCGGGCTTCGGGATCGTTCAGCCCGATACTCGTGGCGTTGACCGCCAATTCGCAATCGGCCGGCAGCGGAAACTCGCCTTCCCACGCCGCGTAGCTGGCGGGCGTTTGGGTGTGCTCGTTGAGCAGAGCGACCAATTGCTGGCCTCGCTCGGCCGAGCGATTGACGACGGTGATGGCGGCCGCGCCAGCCAAAGCCAGCTCGACGCCGATCGCCCGGGCGGCGCCGCCGGCGCCCAACAGCACCACGCGCTTGCCCGCCGGGTCGATCACGCCGCCGAGCGATTGCATGAAGCCTTTGCCGTCGGTGTTCTCGCCGATCAGTTGGCGCTCTTCGCGAACGATGCAGTTGACGGCGCCCATCAGCCGGGCGGCGTCGCTGAGCCGGTCGAGGAATTCGACGACGGCCGTTTTGTGCGGTTGGGTGACGTTGCCGCCGCGAAAGCCCATCGCCCGCATGCCGCGGACCGCGTCGCCCAGGTCCTCGGGCGCCACATCGAGCGTTAGATAACGCCATTCCAGGGCGTGGCAGGCGAACGCCTTTTCGATCATGAACTGCGTCGGATTGCCGGCGACCGGCTGACCGAACAGCGAGCAGATTTCCTGCAATGACGAGCTGATCACAGTAGGGCGGCTAGATTCCAATAGGCCTGGAGGAACACGGCATTGCAATCGCCCCAGGCGGAAACGAGCATCTTCCGCCAGGCTTTTGCAAACGGTTATCTTGGCCTAGCCGAGCAGCCGCCGCAAGGGTCGGGCGGCCTACGGTCAACGCGATTAATAGTTGGGCGAGGTGCATTCATGGCGCGAGCGAACGAGCAACTTCGCGGACTTGGCGGGCAAACTCCCCAAATCCGGTCGGGCACCGTTCTTCGAGCACGGCCAGCCGCGAGTGGCGGGCGATTGATGCGTAGACAGACGTGAAGTCTTCTTGCCGACCAGCGGGCGAACCAGCGATCAGCCGTTGCAGCCGGCCTTTGGGGTTCTTGTCGCTTTTTTCGTCGCGCGAGACGAGACTTTCCGGGTCGGGCTGGCAAACGATCGAAGGGTCGCCCAACGCCGCACGTAAGGCGATTTCATCGGCGAGCAACGTCGCTTCGAGAGTCTCGACGCTCAGCCCCGCGGCGCAAGGAAGGCCGTGCTGCAGAACCGCCTCGCGACCGAGGCGGAGTTGCTCAGCTCGGTCGCGGTTCCGCTCGCCGTCGCGATCAACTACGCCCACGATCGCATTAGTACTGCCGCCGAATAACACCGCGGCAAGTTCAAGTTTCTTGTGAAGCCCGCTGCCAGTGTGGGCCTGTAGACGGCGGCTGCGCCAGGGTAGCACTTTGAATTCCAGCGACAGCGACGATTCGACCTCAAGGCAGAGCCGCCCAGTGAAGATTGGTAGAACGCCGGGGAGCGTCAGGAGTCCGTTGCGATCAAAACGCCCCAAGTCATTCGGTCCCTCTCCCAGGACCAGAATTCGCATGCTGACGAATCTCCTCGACGAAGTTATCCCATTCGTTGAATACGAGTTCCCCGAGCATCATGTACTTTAGCCGGTCCTTGATGTCGGGCGTATCTTCCAGGTGATGCACGCGCACCTCGTTTTGTTCGTCGCGATAGAATAGCCGAACCTCGTGCGGCTCTGCATAGTCGAGCAGAAACGGCGAGTGCGTCGTCAGAATGACCTGCGCGCCCGGCCGCGTTTCGCAGACGCGGCGCAGCATTTCGACGACTTCTTTCAGGCGGCCTGGGTGCAAGCCGTTCTCGGGCTCTTCGATCAGCAGCAGGCCGCCGTTGAGTTCAGCGATCGTCAAAAACGCCAGCGTCACCAGCGTGCCGCCCGATGCGAGACTCGCGGGAACTTCGACGCCGTCCTGGCGGAACAGGATCATCTCGAAGCAGTCGGCGGCGCTGCCGAACGTTCGCTGTTTGTAGTGATCTCTTTTCCAGTATTGCGAGACGACGCGTCGGAAGCCAATGCCCTTGAACTCGTTGAATAACTCGCAAAAGCTTGTTGAGATGGCATTGAACGTTTGGTCGCTGTAGAGCTTCAACTCGGCGAGGCAGGTGCCCAACCCGTATCCCGTCGGGTCAAACGCCTGCTTGCGATCAGGCGGCAGCATGGAAATGGCGCCGAGCTCTTCGAGATCCCAGCGGGTGAGGGCGGCTGCGGGAAGCCTACTTTTGATTGCTTCTACGAATGGAACCAAATCGGGATTTATCGCTTTTCCGCGTGCTTGGCGCCCGACTTGGGTCTCAGGATCTTCCGTGACAAGCACTGAGCCGTCGACCTGCTCCTTTGCGACGATACACGCTTCGCCAGCCTTGCGCAACGTAACGGCGTAAACCTTCGCCCCCTCTCCGTCGGCAGACCCCAATTCCGCCGTGAAGCGAACGATTTCGCCTTGGCCGTCATGGATCAGATCTTTCCCTCGCCAGGGCGACCAGAAGCTCTCGCCAATGGGGCTGCGGGTGCTGTTGGAGAGCGCATAGACGGCTTCCAAAAAGCTTGTCTTGCCTGAGTCGTTGCGGCCGATCAGCACGTTGAACGGGCCAAGCCGCGCGGTGGAGTCGGCGATGGCCCGAAATCGCTCGACACGCATGCTCGTAATCATGGTTCGTCATCCAAACCGCTAAACCCCAAAAAGCACTATCTTTTAGTATAGGCGACGGAATTCGTTGGGAAAACGCCGCTGGCGTGAAAGGCGATACGACCCATCCCGGTTCTTGCAAACTTGCAGGCCAGCTATTCAACGAGCCTGCGAACTGATTATACTTCTTGCCAAGTTCAGAGCGGCGTTCGCCCGATTCGGGAGGGAACGTACCGCCGTAGGAACCCGCAATATAGGTCGCGCCAGCGCGCCCTATATCGCCAAGGGGATGGTTCCGAGGGCGAGCTGCGGCTCGTTGCGATCTTGCGTCTTGCGTGTCGGGGGATGCCTGGCGCCAACAGGCTTCGCGGTCGCTTTGCCGACGGCGAGTGCGGGCGGCGTCATCAACCCGATTCCCATGCTCGATCGCATTCGGACGACTCATGCGCCCGCGGCGCCGAAGTCGTTGTACGTCCCCTTGGATCGCCGATTGTCGGCGCCCGAGCGAAAGGCGCCGTTTGCATAATTACTGTACCGTCTGACTGGCAAAACAACCGAGCGCGTCACGCGCGTCAGGAGGCCCTTTGGCGAAGTGGACCATCCGTCAGTACCAGCGCGGCCTGCTCTACGATCGCGGGCGTTTCGTGGAACTGCTTCCGCCCGGCCGCTATCGCTATTGGCCGTGGCAGGCCAAGCAGATCGACGTCGTGGACATTCGCGAGACCAGTCAGACCGTCGAGGGCCAGGAGATTCTGACGAGCGACAAGATTGGCATCCGCGTCACGCTTATCGCGCAATACCGCGTGATTGATCCGGTGAAGGCGCGGCACGAAGTCGAAAACCACGTTTCGCAACTGTACCAGGACTTGCAGTTGACGCTCCGCGAGTCGGTGACGGGCCAGACGCTCGAGCAATTGATGAACGCCCGCGACGCGCTGTCGTCGGGAATTCAGGCCGAGGTCGCGCCGCGTGCGCTCAAGTACGGGGTCGAGTTGTCGCGCGTCGGCGTGAAAGACATCGTGCTGCCGGGCGCCGTCCGCAGCGTGTTCCTGCAGGAGATGGAGGCCGAACTCAAGGGGCGTGCGAACCTGGTCGCCGCGCGGCACGAAGTCGCCGCGGCGCGGACCCGGGCGAATACGGCTCGGATGCTCCAGGAGAACCCGCATCTGGCCCGGATGCAAGAATTGGAGTTGCTGGCGAGCCTGGCTTCGAAGTCGGGCAATGTGATCGTGATCCCGGGGCTCGAACGGCTGTTTGCTCGCGAGGCTTCGCCGCCCACTCCCGCCTCGCCGGAAAAGCCATGAAGAACCCGCTCGCTCGCATCTTGGCCGGTTGCCTTCAACTTCCGCAGGCGGACGCTGGTTTGCAGAAGTTGGCCGAGCTGCTCGACACGCCGCTCGACGAGTTGGCGGCGGCGGCGACGAATCCGCGATTGTGCTACCGCCCGTTCGCGGTGCGGAAACGCGACGGCGGCAAGCGACAGATTGTGGCGCCTTCCGAACCGCTGAAGCGCTTGCAGCGCCGCTTGCTGCGACGGTATTTGGCGCAACAGCCCTTGCACGATGCGGCGACGGCATTTCGCCCGGGGCAGTCGATCGTCACTCACGCGCGGAGGCACCTGGGCCAGGCGATCGTGTTGACGGTCGATCTGGCCAACTTCTTTCCGTCCACCGCCGCCCGCCGCGTCCGCCGCTGGTATCGCGAGCAAGGCTGGGAAGGAGCGGCGCTAGAAGTGCTGATGCGATTGTCCGTCTACCGCGGCGGGCTGCCCCAAGGCGCCCCGACGAGCCCCGCGCTGAGCAACCTCGTCAATCGGGAATTGGACGAAGAATTAAGCGAGTTGGCGGGTATACACTCGGCGCGTTACTCGCGCTATTGCGACGATCTGGCGTTTTCCTGGGCGACCGATGTGGAACCGCCTGCCTTTCGGCGCCTGGTGGAGGATCGGCTGGGCCGTTTCGAGTACCGCATCCAGCCGGCCAAGAGCTGGCGGCTGCAGCGCGCCGCCGAACGGCCGGAAATCACCGGGTTGGCGCTCGACGGCCGGCGCCTGCGGCTCTCCGACCGGATCGTGCAGCGAATCCGCCGACTCCGCAGTCGCCGCTTCACCGGCGATGCCAGCTTGCTCCGGCAACTGCAAGGATACTGGGGTTTGCGCAAGATGCTGAAATGACGCGGGCTAGCCCGACTTCGCCGCTTTCCAGGCGCCTCGCCAAGCTGCATTGACAGCGATCGACCCTTTCGATACAAACTGCCGGCCTTTCTTCGGTTTAGCCCTCGGCCAGGCGCGTCGGGGGCGATGGCGAGCGCGTGCTCGCAGCGCGGAAAGTGCGCCTTTCTTCCGCGGTCCCTTTTTGCCGGCTGTGGCATGTCGAAGTCAAAAGCAGCGACAACGACCGAGCCCCAAGGCCCGCACTCGCCGCTGCGGATGCCCATCGAGTTGGCCGAACGGCTGACGACCTGGGTCCGGCTCCGCCCCTCGCAAGCCGCAGTCGTGGGCGGTATCGTGCTCGTTCCCGTGGCGCCAATCGTCGTGCTGTTGCTGACGTTGCGAATGCACGCCAGTTCGGAAGAAATGCCTCCCACGTTCGGCGACGCCCTGGCCGCGCTCGATCGCGGCGACGACCGCGAAGCCGAGGCCATCGTCCGCGGCCTCGACGACTCGGGCCCCTTGCCGGCCGACGAACTGGGCGGCAAGCCGTTCGTGCTGGGCGTGCTCGCCGACCGCCGCGCAGAGCGGCTGCTGGACCGCGCGCGGCAGCGTTACGAGACGCTGGCGGCGGAATACTTGCAGCAGTCGCGGGCGATGGGCTTTCCGCCCGGCCGCGAAGGCCAATGCCTGCGGTTGCTCGGCAAAGACTTGTTCTTGAGCGGCCAGACCTCGGCCAGCCTGCCCGTGCTGCAAGCGGCCTTGCCGCTCGAGCCTCGGCATCGAACCGAACTGCACCGCCTGCTGGCCGGAGCGTACCTGGCCGAGCCGCAGCCCAAGTTCGAAGAGGCCTTGATTCATGTTCGCAAGTACCTGGCGGCAGAGGAGCTTTCGCCCGACGAAAGAGAGCAGGCGTTGCTGGAACGCGGAAGAATTGAACTGGGCCTGAAAGAATTCGACGCTTGCCGCCGCACGCTTGAGGAATTCCCCAAAAATTCCAAGCGCCAGGCCGAGGCGTTGCTGCTCGCAGGGCGGTTGACCAGCGAGCAAGCGCTGGCTCTGCCGACCGCGGCCGAAAACGAAGAGACGCGCCGCACGGCTCTCCAGCGCGCGATCGAGACGCTGCGCTCGGTGCAAGGCCGCGCCGCTGCGCCGCCCGTCGCGGCCGCCTCGGAATACATGGTCGGACGCTGCCAGCAGGGGCTGGGCGACGATCGCGCGGCGCTCGAGGAATTCGATCAGGCCGCTTCGCGATATTTGGAGACGGAGGCGGGCGTGGCCGCGGGCTTCGACGCCGCCGAATTGCTGCGCCGCGAGAACCGCAACGCCGAATCGCTGGCGCGCTACCGCGCCGTGCTGGGCTCGCTCGACCGCAGCCAGAAGTTCAAAAACGCGTGGATCGGCGTCGACGAACTGCGCACCCGCACGCTCAACGTCTATCATCAGTTTCTCAAGGCGAAGCAATTCGAGCTGGCGATCGAACTGGCCGGCCTGCTGCCGCCGTTGTTCGGCGACGAGCGTTCGCTGCAACTGGCGGCCGAGGCGCACCGCCAATGGGGCCGGCGCCTGCTGGCCCAAACGGGAGGGTCGCGGGCGCAAGTGGCCGAACGGGAAGACCAAGCCTGGCGCAAGCTGCGCAAGGCGGGCCGGTTGTATGCGCAATTGGCCGACGCGCGCCGCGCGGCGCGCGAGTATCCCGACGATCTTTACGACGCCGCCGAATGCCTGCTGGCCGGGCACGATTTCACGGCGGCGGCGGCCGCGTTTCGCCAGTATCTTGCGGCCGAATCGCGTCGCCGCCGGCCGCGCGCGCTGATCGGGCTGGGCGAATCGCTGTTGGCCGAAGGGCTGCCCGAGAAGTCGCTCGAGCCGCTCGCGGAGTGCATCGAATTCCACGTCCGCGACGCGGCGGTCTACGAGGCGCGGCTGTTGGCCAGCCAGGCCAAACTGGAAATGGGCGACGCCCAGGCCGCCGAAGCGCTGCTCTTGGACAATCTCGACGGCGAGGCGCTGACCCCGGCCAGCCAGGAATGGCGCGACTCGCTGTTCGCGCTGGGCCGGCTGTTGTATCAGGCTGGGCGGTACGCCGAAGCGATCAAGCGGTTGGAAGAGGCCGTCGAGCGTTATCCGACGCTGCCTCAGGCGGGCGAAGCGCGCTACCTGGTGGCCGAGGCCTGCCGGCGCCGCGCCGAGCAGATTCGCGAGCAGGCCGCGGCCGAAGCCACCGCCGAAGGGCGGTTGCTGCGCCAGCGCGAGGCGACGCAATTGCTCGAAACGAGCCTGGCGAACTACGACCAGGAGCAGGACTTGCTGTTGATCCGCCAAGCGCAAGGCCCGCTGGGTCCGCTCGAAGAGGCGATCTTGCGGAACTGCTTTTTCGCCCGCGGCGCCGTGCTGTTCGAGCTGGGCCAGTATGGCGAGTCGATCGAGGCGTATTCCAGCGCCACCAACCGCTATCATCGCCGGCCCGAGGTGCTCGAGGCCTACGTGCAGATCGCGGCCTGTTACCGGCGCTTGGGCAAGCCGGTCGAAGCGCGGAGCACGCTGGAACAAGCCAAGTACGCGCTCAAGCACTTGCCCGAAGAGGCCGCGGTCGACGAGACGACGAATTACAACCGCGAGGAATGGACCCGGCTGCTCGATACTCTGGACACGCTCTAACGACGACCTTCGCTGCACTGCATGACGCCCTTCACGACCGCTTCCGCTTTCGAGACCGACCGGCTGGCCGAACTGGCCGGCCGCCGGCACGGCTGCTTGCAGCAACTGCACGTCTTGAGCCGGCGGCAGTTGGAATTGATCGACCAGGAAGACATGACGCAATTGCTGGGCGTGTTGGCCGCCAAGCAGCGCCTGCTCGGCGAGCTGCAGGAGGTCGAACGCGGCTTGGATCCGTTTCGCGGGCAGAATCCCGCCGAGCGCCGCTGGCGAACCCCCGAGGCGCGGCGACGGTGCGCCGATCTGATTGCGCAGTCGGAGGCGTTGTTCGCCGAGATTCTCCAGCGGGAAAAAGAGGGCGAAGAGCAAATGCGGCGCCGACGCGACCAGAAGGCGGTGCGGCTGCAAGGGGCGCGTACTGCGACTCAGGCTCGCAGCGCCTACGCGGGCGATTCCGCGAGAGCGGGCCGATTGGACGTTTCTTCCGAATGATGGGATCGATATGACACAGCTCATGCACGAGCGCGACGTCGCGCCGCTTCAAAAGGAATCGGATCTCGAAACGGTGCTGGCCGCCTGGCACGACGCCACCTTGCGGCTCGAGCACACGCACGAGGCCCTGCGCGGCGAAGTGCGGCGCCTGACCGAGGAACTCGAGGTCAAGAACCGCGAACTGGCCCGCAAGAACCGGCTGGCCGATCTGGGCCAGATGGCTTCGCACATCGCCCACGAGGTGCGGAACAATCTGGTGCCGGCCACGCTCTACCTGAGCCTGTTGCGGCGCCGCCTCTGCGACGATCGCGGCAGCCTCGACGTGCTGGACAAGATCGAATCGGGGCTGACCTCGCTCGACGCGACGGTCAACGACCTGTTGAATTTCGCCGCCGAGCGCGACCCGCAATTGACCCGCTTCGGCCTGAAGGGCCTGGTGGAAGACGTTTACGCCTCGTTGCGTCCGCAATTCTCGGCGCAGGCGATCGACGCGCGGATCGATATTTCCGACCAGCTCTGCGTGACCGCCGACCGCGACATGCTTCGCCGCGCGGTGCTGAACATCACGCTCAACTCGCTCGACGCGATGCTCGACGGCGGCGAACTGACCGTCACCGCCTGCCGCTCGCGCGGCGGCGTCGAGTTGGAGCTGGCCGACAACGGGCCGGGCCTCTCCGACGAGGCGCGCCGCCGGGCGTTCGAGCCGTTCTTCAGTACGAAGAGCAACGGCACGGGCCTGGGCCTGGCGATCGTCTATCGCATGGCCGACGCTCACGGCGGCGAAGTGACCGCCACGAACTGTCCCGAAGGCGGCGCCGCCTTCACGATCCGACTTCCCCATCGAGCCTTGGAGGCCGCCGCAGCATGAACGCCGCACCCTCTCTTAACCCGGCCGCCGCGCCGCCGACCGGCCGCGTGCTGGTCGTCGACGATCACCGGCAGGCGCGGGAATCGATGTCCGACATCCTGCGCCAGGCCGGGCATCGCGTCGAGTGCGTGTCGAGCGCCGCCGAAGCCCTGCAAACGCTCGACGGCGAAAGCTTCGACCTCGTGATCACCGACTTGCAAATGCCCGGCATGAGCGGGCTCGACTTCATGCGCCACCTGCAACGCCGGCCGCACGGCGCCCAAGTGGTGATGGTCACCGCCTACGCCACGGTGACCTCGGCCGTCGAGGCCATGAAGTACGGCGCCTTCGACTATCTCGAAAAGCCCTTCGCCGCCGAGCGTTTGGAAAACCTCGTGTCGCGAGCCGTCGGACACGGGCGCCTGCTCGACGCCGGCACGCGACTGTCGCCGGCCGCCGTATCGGGCGAAAGCGTGGCGATGATCGGCTCCAGCCGGCCCATGCAAGAACTGCGCGCCCGGCTGGCGCTGGCCGCGCCGACCTCTGAAACGATCTTGATCGGCGGCGAGAGCGGCGCCGGCAAGGAACTCGTGGCCCGCAGCGTACACGCCGCCAGCCGCCGCGCGACCACCCCGCTGGTCAGCTTGAACTGTCCGGTCTTGTCGGCCCAGCTCATGGAAAGCGAACTGTTCGGCCACGAACGCGGCGCCTTCACCGGCGCCGAGACGGCGCGCACCGGCCGCTTCGAACTGGCCGATCGAGGCACGATCCTGCTCGACGAAATCAGCGAGATCGATCCCGGTTTGCAGGCCAAGCTGCTCCGCGTGCTGCAAGAGCGGTCCTTCGAGCGCGTCGGTTCGAGCAAGACGATCGAAGTCGACGTCCGCGTGCTGGCCACCACCAATCGCGACCTGCGGGCCGAGGTCGCCGCCGGACGCTTCCGCGAAGACCTGTTCTTCCGGCTGGCCGTGATTCCGCTGGAAATTCCCCCGCTGCGCCAGCGCCGCGACGACATCGGCGAACTCACCGATCACTTCCTGCGCCGCGCCGCCGCGCGTTTGCACCGCGAGGCGTGCGAACTGACCGCCGGCGCCCGCAGCCTGCTGGCCGAATATCACTGGCCGGGCAACGTGCGCGAACTGGAAAACATCATCACCCGGGGCAGCGTGCTCAACGCCGGCCGCCCGATCGGCGCCGACGAACTGCGGCCCTGGCTGATCGACGCCGCCGGCGCCGCCGCTTCCGCCCCGCGCGACGAGATGCCGCTGGGCCTCAGCCTGCGCGAGATGGAGCGCAAGATGATCCAGGCCACGCTCGAACATTTCGACGGGCATCGCGCCAAAACGGCCGAGGCCCTGGGCATCGGCATCCGCACGCTGTCCGGAAAGCTCAAGGAATACGGTTACGCGCCGCGGGCCAAACGTCTGGCCGGCGCTTGCTGATCGGCGGCCGCCCTCGCAAGTCCAACGTTTCTTGAAAGGGGATGTGGAGATGCGGAGGAGATAAGGAGATCAAGGATCATCAATCGGCGGGAATTGCCGATTGGCGATGCGCAGAAATTGCCGCTGATCGCAACTGCGTCTCGACCGCACCGGCCCCACGAAAACCGAAGGAATGCGAAGCAAAGATAATAAAGATAATACTGCCAGTCATTTGAGTTGAGCCGGATCGAACATCAGCCATGGGCCGCCGCCCGTTTATCGGCCTTGGCACGGCGGTTGCTCCAATAAATAAAATCAACTCACGAATTCCAAGGAAGCCCTGCGATGCTCTCCAGCTTGTTCAACGCCACGACGATTCCCGTGCTCGAGCAGGTGGTCGGCTTCGCGCAAGACCGGCACCAGGTGTTGGCCGGCAACGTGGCCAACATCGACACGCCCGGCTACCGCACTCGCGATCTGTCGCCGGAATTGTTCGAGGCCAGCTTGCAACGGGCGATGCGAAAGCGAGATCAAGGCCAGCAAGGCGCCTCGTTCGGCGGCGCCGCGCGATCGGGCGATCCGTTCGCCGCCGTCCGCGACGACGTGAAGAACATGGTCCGCCACGACGAGAGCAACGTCGGCTACGAAGCCCAGATCACCGAACTGGCCAAGAACCAGATGACGCACAACCTGGCCATGTCGGTGCTGACCAATCAGTTTCAGTTGCTCGGGGCCGCGATTAGCGAACGAGCGTGACGAGCGTAAGGCGTCAGGCGAGCCGGAGGCGTCAGGCGAGCCGGAGGCGTTAGCCTCCGGGTGTGTCAGAAGTCAGGAGTGGCGGCAGCAAGAAGGAATGAGGAATCACAAAGGGACCCGCTGACTGGTTTGAAAAAATCTCGTTGTCGTCATCCCCAGTATCGCCCTCGCATCCCCCTATCCCCTTTCGAAAAACGCTTGAATGACAACAGTCTCGAAATCAAAGCGATCGGCCGGCCCGAAACCAAGTGTCTCCAAGGAGAATTCGCCATGCTTTCAGCACTCGATATCAGCGCCAGCGGGCTGATGGCGCAGCGCACGCGGCTGACGGCGATCGCCAACAATATCGCCAACATCTCCACGACCAAGAACGAAGCGGGCCAGCCCGAAGCCTACCAGCCCCGGTTTCCGATCTTCGAGGCTGACGAAAACGTGCGCGGCCCGCACGGCGCGGTGGGCGTCAAAGTCAGTTCGGTCGAGGTCGCCCAGATCGAACCGCGCTGGCGCTATCAGCCATACCATCCCGACGCTATGCAAAACGGGCCGCACCAAGGCTACGTGGCTTATCCGAACATCAACGTGATGACCGAATTCACCGACGCGCTCGAAGCGACCCGGGCCTACGAGGCCAACCTCGGCGTGATCGACGTGACCAAGGAAATCGTGCAGCAGACTTTGAAAATTCTGGCCTGATAGCCCGATCGCACCCGGAGGCTGACGCCTCCGGCTCGCCGATCGACTGATCCTCCCGCAAGGAACAAGCCGTGTCGAATTCCATCAACTCGTTGCTGTCGCAGCAGCTTTCCTTTCCGCAGCCGACCCCGCCGACTCCGCCCGGCGCGGCCGCCGGAGGATCGTCGTTCAAGAACGTACTGCTCGATTCGATCCAGCAAGTCAACACGATGCAGCAAGACGCCAATCGCGCGGTCGAGCACCTGGCCACGGGCGGCGATATCAGCCCGGCCGAGGTGTTTAGCGCCGTGCAAAAGGCCGATTTGGCCTTTCGCATGATGATGCAAGTTCGCAACAAGCTGGTCTCGGCCTATCAGGAGGTGCAGAGCATTCGCGTATAGACGCGGCGCCCAGTAGACGCGGCATCCCTGCCGCGTTGCCGGAAAGCGGCAGGATGCCGCTTCTACGGCCGGCGGCGCCCTGCCGCGTTGCCACGGCTCGATTTTAGGGTAGACCGGATGACCATTTGTAGTACGGAGCGGCGAAGCCGCAACCAAAGTCGCTTTTCGCTCCGCGAAAAAGGCGCCTTTTTCGCGGAGCGAAAAGCGACTTTCTGGAGCCTGAGTTCAAATTTCCCGCCGCGAAACCCGGCTTGACCCTCAGGACGAAACCTTCGCGGCCCACGAAGAAACAGAACGTTTGTAGTACGGATAAAACCACATGGAACTTCACCTTTGGCCGGACGGAAGTGGAATTCGATTATACGGTTCTCTATTTCTTATCCGTGTTCGATCCGTGTTTCATCCGTGGCTTAAGTCCATCGGGCTTCGCTAATCTGCACGCAAGCATCAACTCGAGGAGCTTCCAAGGATGGACTTTCTGAACAAGGCGTACGTGCAGGTCGCCGACCTGTTCCGCTCGATGACGCCGGGGGCGCGGATCACGGCCGGGCTGTTGTTGGCGGCGGTCGTGGTGGGGCTCGCCTTTTTGTTCAACACGCGCATCTCCGGCGGCGACGCCTATTTGCTCAGCGGGCACCACTTCTCGCCCTCCGAAATCGACGCCATGGAAGGCGCCTTCGGCACGGCCGGCCTGAGCGATTACGAAATCGAAGGCAGCCGCATTCGCGTGCCGCGCAACGCCAAGGCCAAGTATCTGGCGGCCCTGGCCGACGCTGGCGCCATGCCGGCCCATTTTGGCAGCCACCTGACCGACGCCATCAACAAGCCCAGCCCGTTTACCAGCAAGCACCAGCAAGAGTCGATGGAAAAGCACGCGTTGGAGCGAGAGTTGGCGATGATCGTCGGCTCGATGCGCGGCATCGAGCGCGCCGAGGTGCTGTACGACAAGAAAAAGGAGCCCGGCTTCCGCCGCGAGCAGACGATCACGGCTTCGGTCCGCGTCAAGCCGATCGGCACGCAGCCGCTCGAAGCGGTGCAGATCCGCGCCATTCGCGACTTCGTCGCCGGCGCCATCGCCGGGCTCTCGCCCGACCGAGTCACGGTGGTCGATAACAACGGCCGCTCCTATAGCGGCGCCAAGAGCGACGGCGTGGCCGGCATCATGGAAGACCCCTACGCCGAGCGCGTGCGCTTCTATCAGGATTACTACGAAACCATGATTCGCGAGGCGCTCAACTACGTCGACGGCGTCACGGTCACTGCCAGCGTCGAACTCGATCGCGAAATGCGGCATCACGAAGAGAAGAGCCACGTCGATCCGAAGACGATTTCGATCGCCGTCCGCGAAGAGTCCGACACCAAGCAGCTCGACAACGGCGGCCCCGCCGGTCGGCCGGGCTTGGAGGCCCAGCGGCCCAACTCGCCGGCGCAACTGGCCGCCGCCAAGAGTTCGCACACCGAAGAGGAACGCACCAGCCGCGAAGAACAGAACATCATGTCGCACGACCGCACCACCAAAGATTACGTGGGCATGACGCCCAAGCGCGTCACCGTGGCCGTGGCTGTGCCCGACGCGTACTATGAAAAAATCTGGCGCGATCAGAACCCGCCGGCCGCCGGCGGGCCGCCCGTCGCGCCCGACAAGAAGATGCTCGATCAGATCGAGCAAACCGAGAAGGGCAAGATCAAGAACCAGATCGCCGGGCTGATTCCCCAGCCCGACACGACCTCCGACAGCCGTCCGCTGGTGACGGTGAATACGTTCCATCGCCTGGCCCAGGCCGAATTGCCCGCCGAGCCGGTGAGCGACAAGGCGATGGCCTGGATGCTCGGGCATTGGAGTACGATCGGCATGGTCGTGCTGGCGCTGGTCAGCCTGCTGATGCTGCGGTCGATCGTTCGCGCGGGACCGCCCTTGCCTGCCGCGCCCGAGTTGAAGCTGCCCGACTTGAGCGAGAACCCAGCTCCGGCGCCCGCCCCCGAAGCCGAGGGCGGCAAACGCAACCGCTTGAAGCGCCGCGCCGGCGGCCAATCGTTGCGCGAGGAACTGGTCGAAATCGTACGCGAAGATCCCGACACCGCCGCCAACATCCTGCGCGGCTGGATCGGGACCCCGAGCTGAGTGAATTCGAAAGTCGAAAACGAAGAGCGGAGAGAGCCACGGATGAAACACGGATCAAACACGGATCAAACCACATGGAACGTCGCCTTCGGCCAGACGGAAGTGGAATTCGAAGATACGGTTCTCTCTATTTCTTATCCGTGTTCGATCCGTGTTTCATCCGTGGCTTAGTTCCATCGGGCGTCGTTAATCTGCTCGCAAGCAAACTCGTCGCAGACCAAGCCAGAAAATAATCCCAAATGAGCGCATGTGGCTTCGCCGCACCCTACAGTTCACCCGATGCAAACTTCGATCCATCCTGCCGCCGCCAAGCTTCGCAAAGCCGCTATCCTGGTGAGCAGCCTCGATGCGCAAACGGCCGACCAGATCTTGGAGCAAATGCCCGAGGAGCAGGCCGGCCAGGTTCGCCGCATGATGGTCGAACTGGGCGACGTCGACCCGCGCGAACAGCAGCGCGTGATCGACGAGTTCTTTCGTCACGGCCCCGCGCGGCCCGCTCCGGCGGTCGACGATTCTTTGGGCGGCGTGGAACTCGACCCCGATTTGGCGCGGCGGCTCGGACAAGCCAGCCGCCCGGCGCCGCGGCGCTTCGGCCAGGATGCCGACGAGCAAGCAGCCGGCGAGCCGCCGTTTCGCTTTTTGCGCGAGGCGCACACCGCCCGGATCACGCCGTTTCTGGCCGGCGAGCATCCGCAAACCATCGCCCTGGTGATTTCGCACCTGCCGCCCGAACGCGCCGCCGGCGTGCTGGCCGCGCTCGACGGCGAGTTGCAGGCCGAGGTGCTGCGCCGGCTGACCGATCTGGAAGAGACCGATCCGGAGATCATGCGCGAAGTCGAACGCGGGCTGGAATCGAAAATCCTCGAACAGGCGCGCAGCGAGCGGCGCCGGGCCGCCGGCTTGAGCGCCGCGGCCGGCATTTTGGCAGCGGCCGAACCGGCCGCCAAACGCACGCTGCTGGCCAATCTGGCGCGGCACGACCGCCCGCTGGCCGGCAAGCTGCGTCCGCAGCCCCCGGCCTTCGACTTCGACGACTTGGAACGGCTCGACGACGCCGCGCTGTCGCGAGTTTTTGCCGCCGCCGACACGGAACTGACCACATTGGCCTTGGCCGGCGCGTCGGCGGCGCTGGTCGAGCGGTTGCTCGCGCCCTTGTCTCCGGTCGAGCGGCGGCAATTCAACCGTTTGACCGAGAACCTGGGGCCGCTGCGGCTGAGCGACGTCGAAGAGGCCCAGCGACAGATTGCAGAATTGGCCCGGCAATTGGCCTGGCAGGGCGAGTTGGAACTGCCCGATCGCGCGCCGTTGATCTCTCACCGACAGGTCGTCGATGCCTACCGTCATTAAAGCCGCCGATCGCCAGCGCGGCATTCACGACGTGGCCTTCAACCTGGAAGACCTCTCCGAGCGCGCGGAAGGCTACCTGCAAAAGATCCGCGCGCAAGCCGGGCAGATCTTGCTCAAGGCCACGCAAGACGCCGAGGGCATCCGGCAAGCGGCCGCTCGCGAAGGACGCTTGGCAGCCGAACGCGAAATCGACCAACGGCTCGAAGCCAAGCTGGCCCAACGGCTCGAAACGCTGTTGCCCGCGTTGCACGGGGCGATCGATGAGATCGCGCGGTCGAAGCAGGCTTGGGCGGCGCACTGGGAGCGGCAAGTCGTGCATTTGGCGGCGGCGATGGCCGCCCGCGTCTGTCGTCGCGAACTGGAAAAACAGCCGGAGATTCCGCTGCAACTGGTCAAGGAGGCCTTGGAGTTGTCCACGGGCGGCGCGCAGGTGCGCGTGTTGCTGCACCCGGAAGACCTGAGTTTGTTGGGCGGTCAGTTGCAGAAGCTCGCCGGCGAATTCTCGCGGCTGGCGCCCGCGGAGTTCGTCGCCCACGAACGCATCGCGCGCGGCGGCTGCCGCGTCGAGACCCAGTACGGCGCGATCGACCAGCAGTTCGAGCGGCAGCTCGAGAGGATCGAGCAGGAGTTGACGTGACGGGTGAAGAAAAAAGGGGACATTCTGGTTATTTGACTAAAAAGCAGAATGTCCCCTTTTTCTGCCCTGGCAGCCAAGTCAAAGTGCAAAACGCAAATTGGAAAACCGAAAAATTGCAAGCGGCGCAAGGTCGGATGTCGGAGATCACGAAAACACGAAAGCACGAAAGCACGAAAAGAAAACCAAATCACGACGGCAAAGAGATGTTTGAAGACGCCTGAATAAGAACACTTTCGTGTTTTCGTCCTTTCGCGCTTTCGCGATCCGCTTCGTCCGGTTTCCAGGGGCGTCGTCAACCAACCAGAACAATTAATCCTCAATGAACGCGTGGGGCTGCGCCCCACCCTACGTCCTGACTTCCGCGCATGCACGACTACGCCGCACAACTCGACGCCATCTTGCCGGCCGCGCTGGAAGGGCGCGTGCTGCGGATCACGGGATTGACGGCGGCGGTGGCGGGCATGCCGGCGCCGGTCGGCGCACTGGTCGAGATCGAACGGCAAAGCGGCGCGCCGCTGGAGGCGGAAGTGATCGGTTTTCGCGACGACGTGACGCTCGTCTATCCGTTCAGCGATCTGCAAGGCGTGCGGCGCGGCAATCGCGTGCGGTTGGCGCGAACCAAAAGCTGGCTGCGCGTGGGCCGAGACCTGCTGGGCCGCGTCGTCGACGCACGGGGCCGCGCGATCGACGGCCGCCCTCAACCCGCCTTGCCCCAGCGCGCGGCGCTCGATCGCTCGCCGCCGCGCCCGACCGACCGCCCGCGGATCGACGCGCACCTGTCGACGGGCATTCGGGCCATCGACGGGCTGCTGACTTGCGGCAAAGGGCAGCGGATGGGCATTTTCGCCGGCTCGGGCGTGGGCAAGAGCGTGACCTTGGGCATGCTGTCGCGATATGCGTCGGCCGACGTCAACGTGATCGCGTTGATCGGCGAACGCGGCCGCGAGGTGAACGAGTTCATCGAGCGCGATCTCGGACCCGCGGGCCTGGCCAAGAGCGTGGTCGTGGTTTCCACCAGCGACGAGCCGGCCTTGATGCGGATCCGCGCCGCGTTCGCCGCCACGGCGATCGCCGAATTTTTCCGCGACCAGGGCCAGGACGTGCTGTTGGTGATGGACTCGCTGACGCGGTTCGCGCTGGCCCAACGCGAGATCGGCCTGGCGGCCGGCGAACCGCCCACCACGCGCGGCTTTCCCCCCTCGGTGTTCGCCCTGCTGCCCAAGCTCGTGGAGCGCGCCGGTCGCTCGCCCGAGGGCAGCGTCACGGCGTTTTATTCCGTGCTCGTCGAAGCCGACGACGAAAACGAACCGATCGCCGACACGGTCCGCGGGCTGCTCGACGGGCACACCTGGCTGTCGCGCAAATTGGCCGGCCGCGGCCACTATCCGGCGATCGACGTGCTGCGGAGCATCAGCCGCCTGATGAGCGAAGTCGCCGCGCCGGCCCATCGCGAGGCCGCCGGCTTGATGCGCGAGCTGCTGGCCGCCTATCGCGATCACGAGGACCTGATTTCGATCGGCGCTTACCGCCGCGGCAGCAACCGCAGCGTCGATCTGGCGATCGACGTGCAGGAAGCGATGCAGCTCTTCTTGCGGCAGCGCGTGGAGGAGTCGTGTACGGTGGAAAGCGCGCGCGAGCTATTGCAGATGTTCGTGCAGCGCTGTCTGGCGGCGCGGCCCGCGGCGCCGGCGAACGCGGCTCAGGCTAATCAGGCACAGGGGAGTCATTGACCATGGCGCGTTTCCAATTTCGACTGGCCTCGCTGCAACGGCTGCGCGAGGCGGTGCGCGACGAACGACGCAGCCAGTTGGCCGAAGTCTTCCGCCTGGCCGATTCGCTCGAAGATCAGAAACGACAATTGGCGGAGAACCTGCGCGAGCTGGCCCGCAGCCGGGCCGTGTCGGCCGGCGCGGTCGACGTCGACAAACTGCTGGCGGCGTCGCGCTACGAGGCGGTGCTGTTATTGGAGCAGGCGCAACTCGATCGGCAATTGGCGGCGGTGTCCGTCGAGATCGAGCGACGCCGCGAGGCGCTGGTGGCCGCCGACCGCGACGTGCGCACGCTTGAAAAGCTGTTCGAGGCGCAGCAGGCGCGTCACCGCGAGGAAGAACAACAAAAACTCATGAAGCAGCTCGACGAGGCGGCGCTGCGCGGCTTTGCCGGGGAGGAACGAGCATGTTCGGACGCTTGCTAGGCGGCTTCGGCGCCGCGCTGGCTTATCTGTGCATCGCGACGGTGCTCGCCGAGGGGCTTTGCCTGGCTTTCCTGGCTTCCCAGGGCAAGCTGAACGAAGAGACGGCGCTGCGCGTGGTGGCGGCGGCCAACGGAATCGACCGGCCCAGTGCGGCGAGCAAGCCCGGCGACGATGAAGACCGCGACGCGCGGCAGATTTCGTTGGACGACCTGGCGCGGGCCCGGGCCCTGACGAGCCGCGATCTCGAGCTGCGCGAGCAAGCGCTGGCCGACAATGTGGCCGTGGTCAAGGCGGAATACGACAAGCTGATCGACGAAAAAGACCGATATGAACGTATCAAGACCGCCTTCCGCGCGCAGCTCGACGAACTGCACGAGGGGGTGCTAGCGAACAACCGCGAAACGGCCCGGCTGATTCTGGAGAGCGTCAAGCCGAAGCAAGCCAAGGACCAGGTGATGCGGATGGTCAAGGACGGCGAAATGAACGACGTGGTGTCGCTGCTATCGCTGATGCCCACGACCAAGCGTGCAAAAATTATCGGCGAGTTCAAGACCGAGGATGAGGCGGCGATCCTTGCGGAAATCCTCAAACTGATTCGCGAAGGCGGACCCGAGGCGAAACTGATCGAAGGCGCCGAGCAAGAGCTGGAAAAAACGACGGAAGGGGACGATGGCAGACCTTAGCATCGAGGCGGGCGCCGCGCTGCGGGCGCCGAGCGAATCGCCGGCGCCTTCGTCGTCCGGTCCGTCGGCCAGCGGCCCGACGTTCGGCGAACATTTGTCGCGCGCTCGGCAGCAGTCGTCGGAGAAGTCGTCCGGGGCTGCGGGGGCGCAGTCGGCCAATGCGTCCCAGAACTCGCCGGCGGACGGCGGAGCGTCGAATTCGGCGCAAGACGCGCAACACCCGCAGCCGCCCCCCCGGGGCTCGGCCGGTTCCAGCGACGCGACGAAGTCGGCGCAAGCTGGGAAGTCGGCGAAGGGTGCAAAAGACGCCAAGGATTCCCAACGCGGCGCCGAAGCGAACGCGGCCGGGGCCGGCGCCAATCCGGCCGCAGTCCTTGCGGCCGCCGTTCAGCCCGCCGCCGTTCAGCCCGCGGGCGACAAGACAGCAAGCGACAAGGCGGCGAGCGACGCTGTGGGCAAAGCCGCCAGCGCCGCGGCTGGCGACACGCCGCCCGCCGGCGCGCAGGGCGCCGCGAAATCGCCCGGCCCTGCGACTTCGGGCAAAACTGCCGCGGGCTCGGCGAATCCAGTCGCAGTGGCCGCCAAGACGACATCCCAAGCCGCCGTGCAGTTGGCAGCCCATTCGCAATTGATCGCCGCGGCGACCTCGCCGGCGACTTCCGCCGGCGTCAACGCCGGAAAGTCGCAGCAGGCTGCGGGGGCGGACGCAAGCTCCGCCTCGGCGGCTCAGGGCGTCGGCGGCGCCGTCGTCACCGCGCCCGGCGCGGCCGCGACCGCGGCGCACCAGGCGGCCCTGGCCGCTCAAACGCTCGTCTCGGCAGCCAAGGGTCGCGCGACGAACGGCCCAGGGGCCGGCCCCGCGTCCGGGCAGGATTCGCAAGCTGCGTCAGGCGCCGTGGCGAACGTGGTCAACTTCGCGGCGGCGCAGCTTGTGGCGGGAGCGGCGGTTGCGGTGACGCAGCCCGCGGCGCCGGCCGTGGGTGATAAAAGCCGCGCCGACGCGCCGGCCAAGGCCGCCAGCGGTCTGGCGGCGAATCCGCCGGCCGGACCCAATGCCTTTCAGTCGGCGGCGCCGCCCGCGACGCCGAACGCTGGCTCGAACAACGCCAACGCCGCGGGAGCGCAGGGCGGCGCCGGCGCCGACGGCTCGTCGTCGCTGGCGCCGGCCGACGCCACGCGGATGCGGTTCGTCGAGCGCGTGGCGCGCGCGTTTCAGGCGGCCGGCGACAACGGCGGGCAGGTGAAGCTGCGGCTCAGCCCGCCGGAGTTGGGCTCGCTGCAATTGAACATCACCATTAAGGACGGCGCCATGACGGCGCACGTGCAGGCCGAGACGTCGAGCGCTCAGAACATGCTGCTGGGCAGCCTGCCCGATTTGCGAGACCGGCTGGCGCAGCAAGACATTCGGCTGGAGCGGTTCGACGTCGACTTGTCGAACCAGTCGTCCGGCGGGATGCCGCAGACGCCGAACGGGCAGCAGAACGCCGGCGACTTTTCGCGGCGGCCCGCGCCCCCGCCAATCGCGCCGGCCGCGGCGCCGGTCGAAGCCGTGCGGCCGACGGCCGCCAGTTCGTATCAGGGAACAGGCGGGCTGAACGTCGTGATTTGATTTTTTTTCGAGGGGGGTTACCGATCGCCTGGCTAGCGCGGCTAGCACGGGTTGACTTGATAGGAAGGTCGAGCGATGTCAAGCGTCGATACCAACTCCAATCTGGCGAATTTGCTCAACGCCACGCAGTCCGCCACCAGCACGGCGAAGAACAGTACGAACGCCAGCAGTTTCGCCAGCCTGACGCCGGATGATTTTCTCAAGATGCTGATTACGGAACTGCAGAACCAGGATCCGATGAATCCGACCGATAATACTCAAATCCTGCAGCAGATCAGCGAGATGTCGAACATTGCGGCGACCAGCAGTCTCACCAGCTCGCTCAATGGGATGTTGACCGAGCAGAACTTGTCGGCGGCCAGCGCGTTGGTCGGCAGGAACGTGACAGGACTGGCCGACGACGGTTCGAACGCCTCGGGGAAGGTCGACAGCGTCACGATCGCGAACGGCACGGCGAAATTGAACATCGGGCAGCAAACCGTGAGCTTGAAGAACATTCAACAAGTCACCAGCGGCTGATCGCCTCGGAAGGCGGTCTGCGGCGCATGGCAGCACTGCCCTGACCCTGGGTTTGCCGCGAGCAGGAACGGGAGGAATCGAGCATGGGCCTATCGAGCGTCTTCAGCACGGCCGTCACCGGCATTCACGCGGCCGAGACGAGCATCGACGTCACCGGCAATAACGTGGCGAATGCGAATACCATCGGCTTCAAGCAGTCGCAGGTCGAATTCGCCACGCAGTTCTTGCAGACCTTATCGCTGGGCTCTGCGCCGACGGCGGACAACGGCGGCACCAACCCCAGACAGGTCGGCTTGGGCGTGCAGGTCTCGGCGATTACCCCCGACTTCGGCCAAGGCACGCTGCAGCTCAGCTCCAGTCCCTCCGATATGGCGATTCAAGGCAATGGCATGTTCATCGTCCAATCGCAGGGGGGCGAGAACCTCTACACGCGCAACGGCCAGTTCCAAACCAATTCCAACAATCAACTTGTGAACGCGACCGGTCAGCGGCTATTGGGATACGGCGTCGACGTCAATTACAACGTCGACACCTCGAACCTCGTGCCGCTGAGCATTCCGCTCGGTACGTCGGCCGTCGCCGAAGCGACGAAAAACGTGAACTTGGAAGGCACCCTGACGCCCACCGGCGACGTCGCCACCACGGCGGCCATCATCCAATCGGGCCCCCTGGGAGACGCCGCCGACAGCGCGCCGGCGGGGGGCGCCACCGCCAATTTGGCCCGGACGCCCGACGTGCTGAGCGCCGGAACCACCTTGACCCCCGGCGCCGGCGGGGCGCTGACGACCGGCGACACCTACAGTTACAAGATCGTTTACGCCGACGGGACGCTGGCCTCCAACCCCAACACCGAAAGCCTGCCGTCGCAAACGGTCGGCCCCGTTACCTTGGGCGCCGGACAAAACGAAATCACGCTCGACAACATCCCCACCGACCCGTCGGGCGACTACAAAACCCGCCGCATCTATCGCTCCAACGACGGCGGCGCCACGTACAAATTGGTCGGCGAGATCCCCGATAACACGACGACCACCTACGCCGACACCACCGCCGACGCCAGCCTCGGCCAAACGCTGAACGCCACCGCCCTGACCGGCAATTACAGCTACTACGTCGTGTACGCCAACGCCGTGGGCGGGCCGGGCAACGGCATCACCAGCCGCCCCTCGCCGCTGGCCGGGCCGATCAACGTGGTCAACGGCCGCGTGCAACTGCAGAATCTGCCCGTCGACGCCAGCGGACCGTGGACCGTGCGGCGCATTTACCGCAATACCTCGACCAACAGCGGCAGCTTCGAATACGTGGGCGAAATCCCCAACATGAATCCCGGCGTCACCTTCACCGACAGCACGCCCGACTCCGCCATCCAGAACAATCCGCAGATCGATTTCACCGGCCCGCGAATCAACACGAGCACCCTGCTGACCAACGTGATGCAGTATTCCAACGGAACGTACGGCAACTTATTCCAACTCGGCACGCTCTCCTTCACGGGGACCAAGGGCGGCAAGGATCTCAGCCCCCAGACTTTTCAGGTCACGCCCAACACCACGGTGCTCGACCTGACTAACTTCATCCAGCAAGCCTTGGGCATCCAGACCCAGCCGGGGCCCGATCCGTTGAACCCCGTCCCTAGCGATTCCTCGGGCGCCAACCCGGGCGTGACGGTCAACGCCAACGGACAAATCGTGGCGGTCGGCAACAACGGCGTCGACAACGCCGTCTCGATCGGGCTGTCGGCCTTTCAAGAAACGCCGGCCGCCGGCGGCGCCGCACAGTCGGTCAGTCTTAACTTCTCGCAAAGCCAGGCCGCCGTCGGCCAGAGCGCGGTGGGCGACGTGGTGGTTTACGACTCGCTCGGCATTCCGCTCAACGTCCGCATCACCTCCGTGCTGCAATCGCGCACCAGCACGACCACCACCTATCGCTGGTTCGCCGACTCGCCGCAGAACGATCCCTTGACGGGCAACGCCATCAACGTCGGCACCGGCCTGGTCACCTTCGACGGCCAGGGCAAGTTCGTCTCGGCCTCGAATTCCACCGTCGCCATCGATCGCGCCCACGTGCCTTCGGCCAAACCGCTCGACTTCAATCTCAACTTTTCGCAGGTCTCCGGCCTCGCCGCCAGTTCCGCCTCGCTGCAGGCCACCAGCCAGGACGGCTTTCCGCCGGGCAAACTGACGAGCTACAAGATCGGCCAAGACGGCGTCGTCACCGGCGAGTTCGACAACGGCACGCAACGCACGTTGGGACAGATCGAACTGGCGCGGTTCGCCAATCCGGCAGGCCTCGACCAGCGCGGCCAAAACCTCTACGCCGCCAGCACCAATTCCGGCTTGCCCGTCGTCGGCGCGCCGAATTCGGAAGGCATCGGTTCGATCGTCTCCGGATCGCTGGAACAATCCAACGCCGACGTGGGCAGCAATCTGATCAATCTGATCCTGGCCTCGACGGCCTACCAGGCCAACACGCAGGTCATCAACACCACGAACCGCTTGATGGACAATCTCTTACTCACGTTGCGAAACGGATGAGCGAAACGAAACGCATGCTTTCGAGGCGCCACGTTCGCGGGGAAAGGCCGCGCCGATGATCCAACTGACGCACCTGGGCGGCGAGGCGTTCCTGCTGAACGCCGAACTGATCTGCTACGTCGAAGCCCGCCCCGACACGTTCATCACCCTGGTCGGCGGCGAACGTCTCGTGGTGCGCGAATCGCTCGACGACGTGCTCCAGCGGACCATCGAATACCAGCGTTCGAAGCAGTTCTTTCCGTCGCTGCCGCCCGGAGCGGGCCGCGCCGCGATGCGCGCCGGCTAAGGGAGGAGCAGCGACATGGACCTCGCTACGTTCATCGGCATCGTCGGCGGCTTCACGCTGATGCTGGCCGCGCTGCTGTTGGCGGGCAGCCAAGGCGGACGCATCCTGACGATCACCCAGTTCATCGATCCGCCTGCCGCGATGCTGGTATTCGGCGGCGCTTTGTGCGTCGTCTTGACCTCCACGCCGCTGCGGGTGGTTCTGCAGTTGCCCAAGATCCTGCTCAAGTTGTTCGTGAACCAAAACGAAAACCTGCCCGATCTGGTGAACGAACTGGTCCGCCTCTCCGAAGTCGCCCGCCGCGAGGGCCTGCTGGCCTTGGAGGACCAACTCCAGGGAGTGCGCAACAAAGCCTTGCTGATGGGCGTGCAAATGGCGATCGACGGCGCCCGGCCCGAGGTGATTCGCGAAATCATGCACGCCGAGATGAACGCCGTCGAGTCGCGGCACTACGTCGGAAAAAGAATGTTCGAAACGATGGGCCGTTGCGGGCCGGCCTTCGGCATGATCTCCACGCTGCTCGGCTTGATCCTGATGCTCGGCAATCTCGACAATCCCGATTCAATCGGACCCTCGATGGCCCTGGCCCTCGTCGGCACCCTGTACGGCGCGGCGATGGCCAATCTAATCTGCATCCCCTGCGCCGAGAAGCTAAGCTTTCTCAGCCGGCAAGAGCAGTTGGCCAAGCAGATCATTTTGCACGGGGTGATGGCGATCCAAGCCGGGGACAACCCGCGGATCGTCGCCCAAAAACTCAATACGTATTTGCCGCCGCCGCTGCAAACCCGTGCAAAGGCGGCTTGAACCATGCTTGGCAACCGCCCGGTCGGCGACGCAGGCTCGCCTGAATGGATCGTGTCCTATGCCGACATGGTTACCATTTTGATGGCGTTTTTCGTAGTTTTGTACACCACGGCCGGCACGACGGATCCGGCCCGGGAAGAGGCCATGATGCGCTCGCTGCGGTTTAACCTCGGTCCCTTGAAAGGCGTCCTGAGTCCCTTGATCGAGCTAAAATCCAGGCATGCGACGCCGACGGTCCTTCCGCAGACGGGACGCGAGAGCGGCGGCGAACCGACTCGCGAACCGCTGGCGCGCGTGGCGCGCGTCACGCCGGGCGATCCGACGGCCGCCGGGGGCATGATCGACTTCGAAGCCGACGGCACGGAGCTCTCGCCCGAAAGCCGGCGATTGCTGGGGGAGATCGTCCGCTTGCTGGCCGGCAAAGGGCAGAGCATCGAAGTTCGCGGCCATGCCTCGCGCCGCCCGCTGGCGCCCGATTCGCCTTACCGCGACGCCTGGGAATTAGCGTTCGCTCGCTGTCGGAAAACGATGGACTTGTTGGCGGACCAGGGCATCGAAGCCACGCGCCTGCGGTTGTGCGTTTCGCCGTTGCCGGCCCAGACGTTCGTCGGCGAAGATCCGGCCCCGGCCCTGCGCGACGCTCGCGTCGAAGTGTTCCTGCTCGGAGAGTTCTCCAAGCAGTCGGGCGACCGCGGCCCCCGGCCGACGGTGCGGGCGAGAGAGTAATCCAAAATCCAAATTCGAAAATCCAGAATCTGTAGATCGCCATGCCCACGCAAGCCGCTCCCGCTCCGCCGCCCGGCGCCGCGCCCGACGCGCCCACCGAAAAGAAATCGGGCTGGTTTTGGAAGCTGATCGTGCTGGGGCTGATCGCCGCGGTGATCGGCGCCGAATGCCTGTTCGCCTACGTCTACGTCTCGGTCGCCACCGAAAAGGCGGCTGCCGGCGACAGCGGCGCGGCGAAACGCAGCGCGAACGGCGATGCGGAGGAAACGGCAAAAGATGGCGAATTCGAGAAGCATGCGGCGGGCGGAGAAGCCGGCGAACGCGAAATCGACCTGGGCGAATTCAGCCTGACCGCCTTTCAGGCCGCCTCGAACACGACGCTGCTGATCGACTTTCATCTGTACGGCACGATCATGGGTCAGGAGGAGCCAGGCTTCGCCGAACGCTACGAATCGAACAAGCATCGCATTCGCGACCAGGTCATCACCACCATTCGCAGCGCGGAACTGGCCGACCTGACCGATCCCGGGTTGGGCTTGATTAAAAGGCAGATATTGGAGAAAACTCACCGCGCTCTGGGCAAACCGCTGCTCCAAGGGATCGTGTTCAGCGACTTCCTGGTGGTGGAG